>JAEEZO010000047.1 GCA_016291895.1 Caryophanales bacterium | reverse complement strand
TATGACGATGAATATATTATGTTTATTAATAATAATAAATGTATTGGAATATATTATAAAGATAATGATTATTATCGTGTCTATAATCTATTTTAAAAAATATTTTGTTATGATATAATCATAGTAGAGGTAAGTATGAATAATAAACGTGATATTATATTAAAAGTTTTGATGCTTTTTATTTTATGTTCGATAGTAGCGGTTGTCTTATTTAAGTTTGAGGTTATATCATTTAAAAATAAGAATCTTCCTGAAGCTATATCACTAAATCAAATCGAAATTGGTATTAAGAAAAATGATCATTATCAATTAGCTTCATATATTTATCCACTTGATAGTTATAGTGGAACAATTGAATGGAGTTCTAATGATTCCAATGTTGTTGAAGTAAATGAAGTAACAGGATATATTTATGGTAAAAAAGAAGGAGATGCAATTATTACTGCTAAGATTCCTTATAATAATTTATCAATAGATTGTATTGTTCATGTATCTAAAGAAGATATTCCTGTAAATGATATTAATTTTACAACGCAAAATATTTATCTTAATAGTGATGCTACATATCAAGTTAAATATCAACTATACCCTGTAAATGCTAATTATCGTTCAATACGTTTTTTAAGTACAGATGAATCTGTTGTTAAAGTAGATAATAAAGGATTGATAACAGCTCTAAAACCAGGGGAAGCTTATGTTAAAGCTTATGTTGGCGATAAAGAAGAAGAAATAAAAGTTAGTGTTTCTGATATTGCTAATATGGGTGGTAGTAGATTACCAACAGATTTATTACTATCAGTTAATAATGTTTCTCTTGTTTTAGGTGGAACTATTAAAATAACTAGTGAAGTTCTTCCAAAGGGTGCTAATAACAATATAACTTATGAAACTTTAAACAATAAAGTAGTAACTGTTAATGATGGCGAAATCAAAGCTGTTGGTTATGGAAAAACACAAGTTATTGCGAGAACTGTAAATGATATTGTTGAAGTTATAAATGTAAATGTTAAAGAAGAAGTTGTTCCTATTGAACAAATAACTTCTGAAAAGAATAATATTAATATGTATATTGGTGAGAAGTATGATATACCTATTAAAGTATTACCTTCAAATGCAACTGATCAAACATTAACTTATAGTACAGATAATGATAATATTAGAGTTAAAAATGGTACGATTGAAGCTTTAGAAGCTGGAAGCGCTATCGTTACTATTGAATCTAAAAATAATGTTAGTTATGAATTATATGTAAATGTTCTTGATAATGATTCTAATATTCCAATTACAGATATTATAGTTCCTCAGGACAGTATCAAACTTATAAAAGGAAATACTAAATTAATAACTTATTCTGTTGAACCTATAAATGCCAATACAAATAGTATTAAATTTTCAAGTAGTGATAATAATATTGTTACAGTATCTAATAATGGTTTATTAACAGCTCAAAATCCTGGTCTTGCAACAGTATATATATCTGGTAATGAAGGATTTAAAAGTATCGAAGTAGAAGTAGAAGAAGAACCACTTATCTCCATGACAACAAGTACAAGTTACTTAGTTCTTAATAAAGGTGAAACTCATGGACTTGCTATTGGTTTTGTTCCTAATAATGCATCTGATGTTAGCTTAAAATGGGTTAGCGCTAATCCTGATGTAATTAAAGTTGAAAATGGTGTTGTTAAAGCTGTTGGTAAAGGAAAAACAATTGTTAGTGTTATTAGTAACGATGTTACATTAGATATAATTGTTGAAGTAAGAGAGAATTAATAATTCTCTTTTTCTTTTTGTAAATCTAATTGCTTTATCTATTAAAAAAATATAAAATAATATATAGGAATTATGGTTTGAAATAACAATACGGAGGATATAATGAAAGAAGAAAAAGATAAAGTAACTGAGGATTTACTAGCGGCAATCGAAAAGCAATTCGGTAAAGGTGCAGTTATGCGTTTAGGTGACTCAAGTCATGTTGAAGTTGAAACAGTACCATCAGGTTCTTTATCACTTGATATAGCTTTAGGTGTAGGAGGTTACCCAAAAGGAAGAATTATTGAAATCTTTGGACCTGAGTCAAGTGGTAAAACAACTTTTGCTCTTCATGCTATTGCAGAAGTTCAAAAACAAGGTGGAAGAGCAGCTTTTATTGATGCTGAACATGCTCTTGACCCTGTTTATGCTAAAGCCTTAGGAGTTAATATAAATGATTTATTATTAGCACAACCTGATACTGGAGAACAGGCTCTTGAAATTTGTGATGCGCTAGTTAAAAGTAATGCTATTAATATTGTAGTAATTGATTCAGTAGCGGCTCTTGTTCCCCAAGCCGAAATTGATGGTGAAATGGGAGATTCTCATGTTGGTCTTCAAGCAAGACTTATGTCACAAGCATTAAGAAAACTTGCTGGCTCCATTAATAAAACAAAAACGATTGCTATTTTCATTAACCAATTACGTGAAAAAGTTGGTGTAATGTTTGGAAACCCTGAAACAACAACAGGTGGTAGAGCTCTTAAATTCTATTCAAGTATAAGACTTGAAATAAGAAGAGGAGAAGCTATCAAAGCATCTGCTGATTCTATAATGGGTAATAAGACAAATATCAAAGTTGTTAAGAACAAAGTTGCGCCACCATTTAAAAATACAACCGTTGATATTATGTATGGTGAAGGTGTTTCTCGTGAAGGTGAAATTGTTGACCTTGGAACCAACTGTGGCATCTTAGAAAAAACTGGAGCATGGTATTCATATAATGGTGAGAAACTTGGTCAAGGTAGAGAAAACGTTAAACTTTTATTAAAAGAAAATACGAAATTAAAAGATAAAATAGAAGAAAAAATAAGAGAATTCTATGGAATATCTAAAACTTCAAAAGAAGATAAAAAGTCAAAGTAATTTTGACTTTTTTTGGTGTTGTGGTATAATTATACGAAGTTGAGGGATATATGGATGAATCTATTAATAAATTATTAATTATTGATCAAAATATACGTGATTTTATTAATGATAATTGTGAATTATCAGAAGATGAATTCGATGAACTTTTCTATGAAAAAGGATATGTTGAAAAAGCTATTAATATTTTAAATAAATTAACTAAGAAGAATCGTATAGAAGCTATTAAAAGATGTGAATATATTTGGAGTTTTATAGATATATCAAAATTTATGATAAAATATCCGATTGATAAAGAATATTTAAAAAATAATACGGATATGTATATTGAAGAATATAAATCTCTTCAAGATTTTTGTCTTCGTATATCAGATTATGCTACAAATTATAAAGAGTTTGATCTTTATGCTAAAAAATTAGATATTGATGGGGCTGAAGAATATTTATTAAAACATATGCCTAATGATCAATTATATAAATTATCTTGTGGTACTACCGATTGGTTTCAAAAATTATTTTATTTTAGTTACTTCAAGAAGAAAGAAAAGAAATCATAAAAAAAGAGTAAACATTGTTTACTCTTTTATTGTTCCACAAAGACAACCATATCAGGTATATTTCTGCCACCACCAAAGCGTTTGGTAATAGATGATGATCCTGTTTTATAATATAGTTTTCGACTACCACCACCATCTAAATTAAAGCATGCTGCACCACCAACAGAGTTATTAACATCATATGCTATTTTTTCTGGTGAACCACTTCCTGATACCATAACGAAGTTATTTTTATTAACTTGGCAAATAATAGTTCTATTAGTACTATCACGATTATTGTTATTTCTAGGACTAATACGATTACTATGGGCCCATGAACTTTGAATACCACTACTTTGTAGAGAAGATAATGGTTGATTAACAAATTCAATCAACTTGCCATCTTTAGTAATTCCAACACCTGTAGTATTTCCTTTATTTCGAACGACTTGTCCTCGATGCATAATGATATTTGCGTTGATACTTCCGCTACCCATATTGAAGAAACTAGCATTTGTTGCAATCATACATTTGTTTTGATAACCATTAGAACTTATTTCCCTAGATAGAATACTATCAGCACTAGCATTTCTACTTCCATCACTAACCGCTAGGGCATTATATAATTGTTTTCCAGGATCTTTAACCCATATTAATACAAAATCATTTCCATTAACATTAACAATACGATATTTCATACTATCGCTATTACAAGAAGCTACAGTACCATATCCTGTTAATTTCTCATTGACAATCGATTTTTCAAATGGCTCAGAAACTGTAACTTTGCATGTTGCTGTTTTACCATTATTACTTGTTGCTGTAATTGTTGCAACACCTGGTTTTAGAGCAGTTATTTTACCACTGTCAACAGTTGCAATACTATTATCACTACTTGACCAAACAATTGATTGATCAGTTGCATCATTAGGTGATATTGTTGCGTTAATAGTATCTGATTTACCTATTTCAAGGTTAAGACTTTTTTTATCTAATTCGACTTTACTAACATTAATTATTTTCTTTTCAACTGTTACATTAATGGTTGCAGTAACATTATCTCCTGTTAAAGTAATAACAGCTGTTCCTTCATTGTAACCATATATTTCATGTTCTTTGGTTAAGGCTGCAATATTTTTATCACTTGTAGTAACTGTTAAATTTTTATTAGTAGCATCCTCTGGAAGAATTGTATATTCAATATTATATTTATCTCCTTCATGAATTGTTATATTTTCTTCTTTAACGTTAATACTTTCAATTCTAATATATTTCTCTTTAACGGTAACAGGGATAACTCTCGTTATTTTCATCTTTTCCGTATATACACTAATTGATGTATTACCAACACTAACACCTGTTATTAAACCGTTATTTACTGTTGCAATATTAGGATTAGCTGTTTCCCAATTAATATTTTTATAAGTAGCATTTTCTGGAACAACTGTAGCTTCTACTTGCAGAGTTTCACCAACTTCAAGTGTAACTGCTGGGGTAGAAATATTTAAACCTGTTTCATATATGGTATTATCTACTTCTTTATTAGATACTAATCCACTTATTATAAAAAATATACTAATAACTAATGTAATTATAAAAACTATTTTAATAACTAAATCATCTTTCATTATCATCACTATTATTATTTTATCATATTGTAGTAAAACATTTTTAATAATTTTAATATTTATGTTACAATATCTAATTAGGGAGATAGTATGAATAATAAAGTTAAAGAATATATTTTTATTTTATATATATTTTTATTACCAGTAACTGTTACTTTGTTATCTTTAAAGCTTAATAATGTTGGTTATTTTAATACTAAACCATATTTTTATATTATTTCGTTATTTACAATTATTTTATTAATAACATTTGTTATGTCATGTTTAATAATTATTGATGATATTTTAAAAAAAGAAGAATTTTCAACAATTAAGAATTTTAAAATAGCGTGTTTATTATTATTTAGTTTGTTTTATCCACCAATTCATTATTTATTTAATTATCAAAAGAAATTTTGTTTTATATCATTTATTTTTATTTTTCTTGATATATTATCTTTAGTTTATTTTTCTAAAGCTTTTAATAATTATGTTGTTCGTCTAGATACTAAATTAAATGAAAAAGAAATATCTTTAACGGATCATTATGATTATTATTTTGATAAAAATGACTTTAAATTAAATATTGATATGGACTATTCTTGTAATGCTAAATTAGGAGATTATGTTTTATCTTGTGAAGATAAAAAGACAGATTCATTTGTAGGTATATATAGTTATATTCTAGATAATTATAGTGAAGATGAACTAGAAGATATTTATGAATATCATTTAAAACAAACAATAGGTTATATTGAAGATGAAGGTTATACTTTTGAATCAAATAATATCGATAGTATTAATGTAATTAATTATAATAATATGACGATTTATATGTCTTATGTTGATTATGATTTAAATCATGATGGTAATAAAGATAAAAGATTAATAATTATTTATGAAACAAGTATAAATGATATTAATAATTATTTTAATTTAATAAATGGAATAAAAGTTAATTATAACAATAAATAATGTTATAATTAATTCATGTCCTCTTAGTATAATGGATAGTACGGATTCCTCCTAAGAATTAAATACAGGTTCGATTCCTGTAGGGGACGCCATATAAAAAGAAAACTTGTAATGTTACAAGTTTTTTTATGATAAAATAAATTAAGAGGTGTATTATGAATAAAAAGATAAATATGCTATTTATATTAATGTTATCTATTATTGTTCTTACTGGTTGTAATAAAAATGAACCTAAAAAAGAAGAGGAAGAGAATTTAACTTTTTTTGAATGGGCAAATAAGAATTTAGAAACAGGAGATAAACCAAGAAAAATTAATTGTCCTGAAATGAATGAAAATTCATTTATGATTGGTTCAGATAAGATATTTGTTACTGATAATACGATATATAAATATAATACAAAACAATTATTCAGTAATGATAAAAATTGTAAAGAAGTTGGTAGTATTGATAATCCGATTGCAGTAAGTAGAGATAATGCTATTAATGAAAAAGGTATTTTATATAATGATTTTTGGCAAAAAGTAAAAGATGCAAATTATGATGGTAATTTTGAAAAAGATAACTATCATGATGGATGGAAAGAATATCTTAAAAGGTTCAATATTAACAAAAAAATATTAAGTGCTAGTGATATTCATTCTTATAGTATGGATAAGTATATTCCTAATTATGAGATAATAACATATACAAATGATGGATTATATTTATACTATATAGACTATACAAACTATTCAAGTAATGAATGTCCGAAAGGTAAAGAATTTAAATATAAAGTTAATATTGATTCGTTAAAAGATGAAGAAATTATTAAAGTATATGGATCAATTATTAAAACTGATAAAGCTTTCTATACTTTAAGTTCTAACGTAATTAATAAAGAAGAATGTGAAAAATATGCAGATGTTAAATGTGAATATTCTTATTACTTAATAAAAGATGATATTTTAACAAAATATTATGATGAAATAATGAATATAACAAATGAATATTTTATTACAAAGAATTATGAATTAATAAGTGTTCCTGGTTATTTTTATTTACCATAGAAACAAAAAAACTTGTAATTATTTTACAAGTTTTTTTATACTTTTATCCATAAGATTTGATACTTCGATTAAATCTTCATAACTTTTAGCGTAAGTGAATCTTCCAATTAAATCATCTTTATTTGGCCATAAACATCCACTTCCTAAAATATAACGTAATTTAATAGTATTATAGAAATATTTTAATAAATCAAATTCATTATTAATTGTTATATTATTTCCATGCATACCCTTTAATTTATTAAAGTTTAATAGTAAGAAGAATCCAGATTCTGGTTCTAAGTTCTTCATTATATCAACACCATTAATACCATTATCTAATAATGGATAATAATCTTTATTTGTTGAATGAGCTTTTAATAATTCTAATATTACTTTTCTTTCATTTGGATCTTTAATAGAATCAATACCCATGATTAATGATTTAAATAATTGGTAACGATTAATATATTCTTGTCTTAAATCTTTAAAATATTTTTGATATTCGGTATTTCGATATTCAGTGTCGTTAAAAGCACCACCTAAAGCCTCACCAATAATTGCTGGAACGGCATCCATTTCTTGGAATATTCTATTAACAACTTCACGAATGATTACTTCATCAGCTACAACAAATCCACTACGTAGGGATGCCATACCATATGATTTAGATAAACCAAATAGTGATATGGTATTTCTAAACATACCAGGGATCGTAGCGATTGGAAGAGCTTTCTCATCTTCATTATAAGATATATCACGATAAACTAAATCATCGATAACAAAACATCCATTGTCTTTACAAATTTCACCAATTCTTTTTAGTCTTTCATATTCACTTTTACCCATAACTTTTCCTGTTGGATTATTGGGGTTAGCGTTTAAGAAACCAACAACTTTTGGAATATATTTTTCACCTTGATGTTTTTTTTCTAATTCTTGATTAGTCTTTTTTATTAAGTTTTCAAGTTCATCGGGATTAGGTAGATAGTTATCTTCTTCTTTAAGAGGAAGAACTATAACATCTGCTGATAATCTTTCGGGACGCATAGCAAATAATCCATAATTTGGTCCAGGTACGATTATTACATCACCTGGTCTTGTAATAATATCCATTATTAATTGGAAAGCATGACTAGTTGCTACAGTGAAAGTTAAATTATATCTTGATAAACCAACATCGTTAATGTCGTTGAAGTTATATGGTTCAGTGTTAATAATACCTTCTTGTTTTAAATAATTAACTAATATTTCACGAATTCTATCGTCACCTTCAGAATAAGGATAACGATGAACGTTATTAGCTTCTATATATTCATGCATAGCTTTCTTAATAGGTGGGAAAGCATCATATGCGAGAGGATCTCCACTAGTAAAATTATATTCTTTCATGGAATTAAAGAATCTTGTTGCAATTAAACTATCATATAAAGAGAATCCTTCAACGATTTTTTGTATTTCAGGTGAGTATTCACCAATCTTTCTTTTTCCTACTGATGGGAAACCATCATGTCTCTTTGCTAAATAGGGATATCTTTCTAGTATTCTATTAATACTTTTATTATTTTCCATAAACCCTCCAAAAACTTCTATATTATATCATAAAATTGCTAATAAATCAATTTTATACTAGTAATAGATAGACATTTATAATATAATTTATAATAGGTGATAATATGAAAAATAAAGGTTTCACACTAGTAGAAATGTTAACAGTGTTAGTAATATTAGGTCTATTAATAGGAATAGGTGTTTTTACTGTTAATAATATAAGAGATAATGCAGAAAAGAATTATTATGTATCAATGGAAGATACACTAAAAATCGCGGGTAACGATTATTTTAATGATAACCGTGAAGATCGACCTATTGATGACTATAATTTTGTATCTCTTGAGACTCTTGAAGATCACGAATATCTTGATGCGTTAAAAACATATGATAAAAAAGAAGATTGTGATAAAAGTAGTGGTGTCTATAT
>JAEEZO010000046.1 GCA_016291895.1 Caryophanales bacterium | reverse complement strand
CCTACTGATTACAAGTCAGTTGCTCTACCAATTGAGCCATTTCGGCATAAAAAAATAAATGGTGGGCGATATAGGACTCGAACCTATGACCCCTTGCTTGTAAGGCAAGTGCTCTAACCAACTGAGCTAATCGCCCAAATTCACATGGACGTCATTAAATATATCATTTTAAGCCGTCCTTGTCAACTAAATAAATTAACTTTTTTCACTTTTTACCTTTAAAATGGCATCATTTATCCAATTATCCAAATTATCTTCCAATATTTTAAAACCACTACCTGTTTCTTCAATAAGGCTTCGTTTTCTTTTATTTATTCGATAATTGATATTTTTGATACTTAATTTAACATGACATTCGTTATCATCAACTTCTAATATTTTTACCTTAATAGTTTCTCCTACCTTGACAAAATTATTGATATCACGTACATAATTATCACTTATCTCAGATATATGAATTAAACCACTATAATATTCATCAAGACTTACAAAGATACCATATTCGGTTATTCCTGTAACTAGTCCTTCAACAATATCATCTTGCTTATACTTTGTCATAACCCACTTCCTTTTGAAATTATAACATATTAAAAGTTTGATTTAAAGTCTCTAAACACTTTTTCTTTGATATTATCTATTTCTTCTTTATAAGGAGCTTTTTCGTTTACATAAGGTGTTTCAAGTATTCTTGGAATATTAGAAAGTCTTTCATTATAAATAACCTTTATTAAATTATCAAAACCAATTGTACCATATCCAATATTCTCATGACGATCTTTATGAGATCCTAGAGGATTTTTACTATCATTAATATGAATACATTTTATTTTATCTAAACCAATTTCTTTATCAAATTCATCTAAATATTTATCGAAATCTGCTATATCATAACCCGCATCATTCAAATGACAAGTATCAAGACAAACACCAATACGGTCTTTATTATTAACACCATCAATAATCATTTTGATTTCTTCAATGGTTCTACCTAATTCCGTTCCCTTACCTGCCATTGTTTCAAGAAGAATATTACATTCTCCTTTATCAAGAATTTGATTAAGTCCACGAATGATATTATGAATACCAGTATCTATTCCAAGTCCAACATGACTACCTGGATGTAAAACCATATTTTTAATACCTAAAGTATCACAACGTTCTACTTCTTGTATTAAAAAGTTAACAGAGAATTTAAATTTATCAGGATCACTATCATTTGCTAGATTAATAATATATGGTGCATGAACAATAACTTTAGAGAAATCAATATGATTTTCTTTCATAACATTTAAAGCTTCTAAAGTTAATCCATCATTAATAGGATATCTAGCTGTATTTTGAGGTGCTCCTGTATAAAACATAAATGTATTTGCACCATAACTTAGAGCTTCCTCTAAACTTCCTAATAATTGTTTATCTTTACTAAAACCAACATGTGAACCAATAATTAACATAATAAACTCCTTTTCTTTATTATAACAAAAAAAGGTAACTTTCGTTACCTTTATTTTAGTCACCTATTCCTGCTTTAGCTTCACCATAGAAAATACTTGTTTCTTTTGAATCATCAACTTTTTCACGAGATCCTTGTAAATATGTATCCGCATAGTCTGTTGATAAACAAATTTCGTAAGCATAATTACCATCACTGCCTCTAGTAACTTTTACCCATGAAACTTTGTTTGCACCACACTCTAAATCAACTGGATCTGTACCTGAAGTAGGAGTAACTCTATAAACACCAGAGCCTATCTTATTTCCTACTGTAGGTTTTGTAACACCAGTTCCATCACTATCATAGTATACATATTTTCCACCAAATGGTGCATCTATACCACCTCTATCTACGATAGACTTGTTCCATACATAAGTGCCTGGATATAGTTCATATGATGTTTGTAATTGAGTTTGAACACCTTCAATTAACATTTGTGCTGTTGTTCTCATTGAACTTCTTCTAGAGTTATCGATTACTGGACCAATGTTAGTTGCAGCGATAGCCATTAAGATAGCTAAAATTACGATAACGGCTAACAATTCAACCAATGTGAAACCTTTTCTATTCATTTTCTTCATATTTTTTTACCATTCCTTTCTATTATCAATATATCATTATTTAAAAATGACGTCAACATTATTAAACACTTTTTATAAGTCTTTTACAGCGGACCTATTTAGTCTTTCTTCAGGCACGCAGTTATCAGATCCTGAATCTGATTTTACAACCTTTTTAGTACCTTTTAAGTAAACACAATAACCCGAATTTTTAGTATATTTTACATATGACTCAACACGATCATAGTTACCACCATCAGGGTCAGGATTAATACTATTTTTTGTATCTAAAATAGACATCTGATATTTTTTAAAATCAACATCAGTATTTGCTCGAAATTCACGATCAGCAGCTACAGCATTTTTAGCTAATGATATTAATCTTTGAGCATCATTTATGATATGATCTTTTTTATTGTTATCCATTAAACTTATTACATTAGGAATTGCAATTCCACCAATTATAGCAATAATAGCAAGAACAGCTAATAATTCTACTAATGTAAATCCTTTATTATTCATTTTCATTTTCTACCCTCGCTAATTTCTTTAATGCATCACAAGCTGCATTTTGACAAGCATCTTTTTTGCTCTTTCCTACTCCTCTTCCATATATTACACCATCAATTCTTACTTCAACAGTAAACTCTTTATCATGTGGTGGACCAGATTCATCAACTAAATCATAAACCAAACTTCTTCGATCTGTTTGAACTGCCTCTTGTAAAATTGATTTATAATCATTTAAGAATCCTGTTTTGTTACTATTAACAACATAAGGAGCAATAATTTTAATTATGACACTTTTTACTTCATCAAATCCTTTATCTAAATATATGGCTCCCATTAATGCTTCAAAAGTATCAGCAACAATAGCTTTTTTAATTTCTCCTAATTCACCATGACCTACTTTAATGAACTGAATTATATCCATATTAGTCATATATTCAAAAAGAGCATTTTCACAAACAAAGTTAGCTCTCCACTTTGTCATTTCTCCTTCTTCTTCTTCAAAGTTTCGATACAAGTAATCACTCATTACCAGTTCCAAAACTGCATCACCTAAGAATTCTAATCTTTCATAGTCTGTTTTATTCTTATGTTCATTAGCATATGAAGAATGAGAAAATGCAATATCATAAAGTTTTAGATTATTAGGAATAATTCCCAAAGACTCTAGTTTCTCTTTCATATACCCTCCTTTATCATTATATCAAAACCCATTTAAAAAGTATATTTAAACTTGTTAAAAATAATAATTAATAGTAAAATACTTATAGGTGTTACATGAAAAAAATATTAATCAAATTAATTAAATGGTATCAAAAAACAAGTTTTTCATCACATAGTAATTGCAAGTATATACCAACATGTTCTAATTATGCTCTTTCTGTTATTAACACCTTTGGAAGTTTTAAAGGAAGTTTATTAACAATAAAGAGATTACTTAAATGTAACCCATGGAGTAAAGGTGGTATTGATCTTCCACCAATTAAGGAGAAATAATATGAAATATAAATATTTATTAATTTTACCAATCATTTTATTAGTAACAGGATGTAACTTATTTAAAAGAGATTCAATGGAAAATATCTCAATTATTACATCAAATTACCCTCTTGAATATACGATACGAGCTTTATACGGAGATAATGCTTTAATAACATCTATATATCCAGATGGTGTTAATGTTGATGAATATAAATTTACTAAAAAGCAAGATAAAGATAATAGTAAAAAAGATTTATTTATCTATATAGGTAATTCTAATGATTCAGAACAAGCTGTTACTTATGTAAAGAATAATGATGATATCAAATTAATTAATGCTACTCTTGGTATGAAATATAACTATGGTATTGAAGAACTATGGTTAAATCCATCAAATATGTTAATGATCGCTCAAAATATCAAAAATGATTTAGATGAATTTATAACCAATAGTTATTTAATAAAAGAAATTTCTGATAATTATAATAAATTAAAAATAGAATTATCTGAATTAGATGCAGAAATTAAACTTACTATTGAAAATGCACCTAATAAAACAATCTTCGTTAATGATAATTCATTAAAATTCTTAGAAAAATATGGATTAACAATTTATGTTTTAGATAAAGATTTAGATATTTATGAAAAGAATTTAAATATCTTTAAAAACAATATTGAAACAGGTAAAGTTAAAAATGTCTTTGTTCTTGAATATACCGAACTTCCTCTTGAAGTACAACAGTTAGTTGAAGATAAAAAAGTAAGTAAAGAAATATATAAGAATTTAAAAAATATTACAGAAGAAGATCGTAATAATGAAAAAGATTATTTAGACTTATCAAGAGAAAACTTAGAAACATTAAAAAAGGAACTTTATTAGTTCCTTTTTTCTATACCATCAATTATATAATCTTCACTCTTATGAGGTTCTGTACGTAATAAATCTCGATAATCTTGTTGACGTAATACTTCATATAATACGATTGCACAACAATTAGATAAATTAAGAGCTCGAACATTACTAGTCATAGGTATTCGCATACAATGATCTAAATCTTCTTTTAAGATTTCTCTTGGAATACCTGTTGATTCTTTACCAAAAATTAAATATATTTCTTCATCTTGATTACTATAATCAAAACTAGTATGAGGTTTTTTACCATATCTTGTGAAATAATAATAAGTTCCCTCATTCTTTGATTTAAAATCATCCCAGTTTTTATATACGTGATATTCAAGTTTATCGATATAGTTAACACCACTTCTTTTAATACTTTTTTCATCTAGTGAAAAACCTAATGGTTCTATTAAATGAAGGCGTGTATTAGTAGCTACACAAGTTCTCATAATATTACCAGTATTCATAGGTATTTCGGGTTCATATAAAACAATATTTAACATAAAATCACCACAAGAAATTATACAAAATAAAAAGATAAAAAGCAAACTACTTTCTATCTAATTCTTCAATATATTTTTTTAATTGTCTTGAATTGTTACCTAAAATTATTTTTAATTGATTATCAATCTCAACAATACCTTTAGCACCTAAAGCTTGTATAGCTTCTTTATCAGCTTTTGATACATCACGAAGAGTTACAACAAACCTCGATAAGTTTAATTGTCTATCAATAATGTTATCAATACCTCCTAAAGCATCTACTAATTTATTAACTTTTAAGTGTGCATCTTTTCGCATTGATTTTAAGATTGCAAGTAAAATAATTAATAAGACAACACCTATTACAATATATTTCCACCACATTTTTAATCACCATAGTAATTATAACTAAATAATAAATAATTGTAAAGAAAAAGGATTATATTATAATTCTTTATTAGCATCATATAAATTCATAAAACGTTGATATAACTTATCACATGCATCTTTATCCATAGGAGGAATTTTATCACATGCATAAGGAATTCCCATTCTTTTATACTTCTCTTCACCAAGTTTATGATATGGTAAGAATTCTATTTTTTCGATATTATTTATTTTTTTAATGTAGTTATTTAATTTTACGATATAATCATCTGTATCTGTTATTCCCGGTACTACTACTTGACGAAGCCACATCTTTTTATTATTTCTATTACAAGCATTAATAAAGTTTTCAACTTCATCTAAGTTTCTTCTTGTAATCTTTCTATAACCTTCACTATCAACATGTTTAATATCTAAAATAACTAAATCAACGTAATTAAGTAATTCATCATAATTACCAAGACCAACACCCGCAGTATCAAGCGCAATATTGATGTTTTTTTCTTTTAACATTTTACATAAAGGTATCAAGAACTCAATATGAAGAAGAGGTTCTCCACCAGAAAATGTTACTCCACCAGTATCTCCAAAATATTCTTTATTACGAATAATTTTATTAAATAACTCAGAAACTTCCATATTATCGTCGCCTCTAACCCAGGTTTCAGGATTATGACAATAAATACATCTTAGATTACATCCATTAAAGAATACTACAGTACGAATCCCTGGACCATCAACCGTTCCAAAGGATTCAATACTATTAATACTTGCCATCATAATTTAGTATGGAAAGTTCTCGCGATAACTTCCTCTTGTTGTTTTCTTGTTAATCGATTAAATCTAACTGAATAACCAGAAACACGAATAGTAAGAAGTGGATACTTCTCTGGATTGTTCATGGCATCAATTAATGTTTCACGATTTAGTACATTAACATTTAAATGATGAGCTCCTTTTCTAAAGTAACCTGTTAATAACATTACTAGGTTATTAATTCTTGTAGGCATATCAGTTCCTAAAGAATCAGGAACAATGGAGAATGTATTAGAGATACCATCTTTACAGCAATGAGCATAATCAAGTTTAGCAACAGAGTTAAGTGATGCCACAGCACCATTTTCATCTCTTCCATGCATTGGATTAGCTCCTGGTGCAAATGGTTCTCCTTTCTTTCTTCCGTCTGGTGTACTACCAGTCTTTGTTCCATAAACAACATTAGATGTAATTGTTAATACACTCATGGTAGGTTCAGCATCACGATAACATTTATATTTCTTTAGTTCATTAAAGAAATGACTTGTTAATTCTTGAGCAATAGAATCTACTCTATCATCATCATTTCCATATTTAGGGAAATCTCCTTCAATTATGAAATCGGTTGTAATACCATTTTCATCACGAACTGGTTTAACTTTAGCATATTTAATAGCAGATAAAGAGTCAACAGCAACAGAAAGTCCTGCAACGCCATAAGCCATATAACGATGAACATCAGTATCATGTAGAGCCATTAATCCTGCTTCATAAGCATATTTATCATGCATATAATGAATGATATTCATAGCATCAGAATAGATATCTGCAACTCTTGATAATACATGGAAATAATTTTGTTTAACTTTATCATAATTAAGTACTTCATCAGTATCTTTAGGAATATCAGGAATTACTAGTTCATTCTTCATCTCATCAACGCCACCATTAATAGCTAGTAATAATGACTTAGCAAGATTACAACGAGCACCAAAGAATTGCATATCTTTGCCCATTCTCATTGCTGATACACAACAAGCAATAGCATAATCATCACCATAAATTGGTCTCATTAAATCATCATTTTCATATTGAACAGCGTCTGTTTCGATACTTACTTTTGCACAATACTCTTTAAATGGTTTTGGTAAGTGTTCACTCCATAAAATAGTCATATTAGGTTCTGGAGATGTATCTAAGTTTTCTAATGTATGAACAATACGATAACTTGTTTTAGTAACCATATGTTCCATCTTATTATTAACACCACCAACAGAACATGTAACCCATGTTGGATCACCTGAGAATAATTCGTCATATTCAGGAGTTCTTAGGTGTCTTACTAATCTTAATTTAATTACAAATTGATCAATAATCTCTTGAGCTTCTTCTTCAGTTAAAACACCATTTTTAATATCTCTTTCAAAGTAGATATCAAAGAAAGCATCAACACGACCTAAACTCATTGCGGCACCATTATTTTCTTTAACACCTGCAAGGTATCCAAAATATGTCCATTGTACAGCTTCTCGAGCATTTTTTGCTGGTTTACTAATATCAAAGCCATACTTAAGAGCCATCTTTTTCATTTCGCCTAAAGCCTTATATTGCATTGATATTTCTTCACGAATTCTAATTAAATCATCAGTCATTAAACCTTTATAATCATTAGTCCATTCATCAGCTTTTGCTTTTTGTAAATAATCGATACCATACAAAGCAATACGTCTAAAGTCACCAATAATTCTTCCACGACCATATGCATCAGGAAGTCCTGTTAACAAGCCAACATGTCTTGCTTGTCTAATTTCTGGTGTGTAAGCATCAAAAACTCCTTGATTATGTGTTTTTCGATATTCATTAAAGAATTTATCAACATTCTCATCTAACTTATATCCATAAGCTTCAAGTTCTTGATATACCATACGGATACCACCATATGGATTAACCATTCTTTTAAGTGGAGCATCTGTCTGTAATCCAACGATTACATTATCATCTTCACTAATATATCCTGCATCAAAAGAATTAATTCCTGACATATGAACAGTATCAATATCAAGAACATGTTTCTTTAATTCTTCTTTTAATAGTTCTTGGCATTTATTCCATACTCTACTCGATTTATCGGAAACACCCTTAAGAAAACTTGCATCGCCATCATAAGGATGATAATTCTCTTGTATAAAGTTTTCAACATTTATTGATTCATTCCAAAGCCCTTCTTTAAAATCTTGCCATTCTTCTTTCATCTTTCCCTCCGTAGTATATTTCCATTGTATTCTTTTTAAGCAAAATAAGTTGTTGCAAATGCAACAACTTACTTTTCTTTACATTTATTTTTTCATCGATCATCATCGATAAACGATGCAACCTCTTTTGCTATATAGTTATAATGATAAAAATTAGATATTTCATCATTTACACTATTTCTTGAAAAGATATAATAATCTTCATTAACTAAACTAATTACATTATCTTTTTGCCATTCACAAGATTCAATATTATTTTCTTTACTAATGCAATATTCTAAATCAGTATTATCATATTTATAAGATTTATTTTCTTTTAAATATTCTTCTAACAACTTTTTATCATTACTTGTTATTTTATTATCTTTATCAAGATCTGCAAGCATAAATTGATTATCATCAACAATAAAGTTATCAGTTAACAAATAATCATATATTTCTAAATCTAATTCGTTTATTTCATTATCAAAGTTAACATCACCATAACAATATAAATTAGAAACAATTGTTATATCACTATCACCAGTCATCGCTTCTTTAATCATTGGCTTATCTAACTTTTTACCAATGATATTTTCTTCTTTAATTTCTTCTTTACACGCTGTAACAAAACAAATAATAATTAATATAAATACTATTTTTTTCATGATATCCTACCTATCTTCTTAAAGAAACTCTTTCCATTATTTAAATATTTAATAACAACATTTTTAATATCACTAGTTACCGTAACAGAAGGTTTCTCTGATCGATAATATTCTTTGCCATTTGATAAAGTCATATAGCGATATACTTCAAGTAAAGCTTCGGAGAAAAACTCTGAT
>JAEEZO010000045.1 GCA_016291895.1 Caryophanales bacterium | reverse complement strand
TCTTCTCCATCATAAACATAAAACTTTGATATATTATTTGATTCTATACAGTTTAATAATAATATTTTTTCATTATCTGTTGTTGCAGTTATTGATAGTTTTAATTCAGCATCATTAACGTTATTAATCTTTTTAATAGAGTCTAAGTCATTATGATTTAATAATCCCATGACATTTAAATCTTGGAGATTATTTTCCGTATAAAACTTATCTGCTGTTTCTTGCATACCACCCATATATGCTTTAATTCCTGAATAAGCCATTATACCAATCATAATCATTAAAAAGATTGTTATAAATTGAGATAAATTCTTACGAATATCTCTTATCATTTTTCTTTTTAACATAATTACCACTTAACCTCATCAATATTCTTTGGATGGGTGTTAAGTTCATTTGATTCAACCTTACCATTTTTTATTCTTATAACACGATCAGCAATTTCAGCGATTAAAGAGTTATGAGTAACAATAATAACTGTTGTATCTTCATCACTTTGTTTTTTTAATAATTTTAATATTTCAACTCCTGTTTTAGAATCTAATGCTCCTGTTGGCTCATCACAAAGTAATACTTTAGGATTTTTCATAATAGCTCTTGCTATTGATACTCTTTGTTGTTCACCACCTGATAATTCTTGAGGGAACTTATCAGCATGTTTTAACAAGCCAACACTTTTTAATACTTCTTTGGAATCCTTAGAAGTATTTGTTACATCTTTAATTAAATTAATATTCTCATCAACTGTTAATGTAGGCATAATATTATAAAATTGAAAGATAAATCCTACATCATGAGCTCGATATCTAGTTAGTTCACTATCATTATATTTAGCTATATTATCTTCACCAATATAAATATCACCACTAGTTACTTTATCCATTCCACCAAGTAGATTTAATAGTGTTGATTTACCTGCACCTGATGGACCTAGTATTACTACAAATTCTCCTTGTTTAATTGATAGATTAATGCCATCTAAAGCATTAAATTTTTGTTCTCCCACGATGTATGTTTTCTTAACGTTTTTGAGTTCAATATAATTGTTCATAATTCCTTCTTTCTATTTGTTTTTATTACATTGATCACAATAAGGACAATTTTCACATCCTTTATGTTTTCTCGTTCTAACTATTATTAAAATAATGATTATTATTAGTAAACTAATAATTACTGTATTTGCTACATTAATGCCTTTTATATGAGATGCTATTTGATAAAAGAGTGTTGCTATTAACCACGCATATGTTGTTTGAAAGGCAACAGCTTTTAACATCTTTTTTTTGCTTCCAAGTTCTCTTGCCATAGCTCCTATTGCTCCAAAACATGGTGCAGAAAATAAGTTAAAGATCATAAAAGCATAAGCACTAATTGGATTAATAAAACCAAATGTTGATGTCTTACTAAAGATATCACTAGCTTCTCCTTCTTCCCCAAAACCTGCAATAATTGACATTGAAGATACTACTTGTTCTTTCGCAACTAATCCTTGAATTGCAGAAACAGTTGCTCCCCAACTTCTTTCTCCTAACATTGGTTCAAAAATAAATGATATTTTATCGCCAGTTTTAGCTAAGATACTATCTTCTACATCTACTCCATATTTCATCTTAAAGTTAAATGATAATAAAAACCATATTGCTATAGAACATATTAATATAATGGTTCCTGCTCTTTTAATAAAGGCAAATACTTTATCAAAGACGTCCTTAGAAACATATTTAATACTAGGTAATTTATATTCAGGAAGTTCTGATATATAAGTACTACTAGTTTTCTTATATATAAACTTCTTTAATAATAAAGCTGTTATAATAATGATTATTATTGATAAGAAATATAATGAGAAAGATATAAGTCCTGAATTTTTTCCAAAGAAATAACCTGAGAAAAGAGATATTATTGGTAATTTCGCACTACAAGGTATAAATGGTGTAAGAATTGTTGTCATTTCTCTTTCATCTTGATTCTCAATAATCCTTGCTCCCATAATACCAGGTACAGAACAACCAGATCCTACAATAAATGGTATTAAACTTTTACCACTAAGTCCTATTTTTCTAAACACTTTATCTAAAAATAACGATATTCGAGACATATAACCTGTTGTTTCTAGAATACTAATACATATAAATAAAATAATTAATTGTGGTACAAAACCTAATACTGCTCCAACACCAGCTACAATACCATTAACTATTAATGATATAAGCCATGCAGATGTACCAATATCTTCTAACCAATTAGTTAATGTAGCTCCTAATGAATCAAACCATTCTCCTATTAAATCAACAGTAAAAGTTCCAACCACACCAACTGATAAGAAATAAACTAAAAACATAATGGCAATAAAGATTGGTATTGCTAACCATTTATTTAAAAATATTTTATCTAGTTTATCCGTTAAACTAGTTTTATTTTTCTTTTTAAAAACTTTGTTTCTTGTTTTAGAAATATATTCATATCTTTCAGTAGCTATTATCTCTTCTAAATCAGTATCATATAAATCTTTTAACTTAACTCTAATACTATCTATCTTCTTATCATTATATTCAGTAAATCTTTCGTCTTCTTCTAATAGCTTTACTGATATAAATCTTTTATGTGATTCATTCTTTGGTAACTCTTTTACAATATTTTCTATTGCTTTTTCTATATTCTGATCATATATCTTTATCTCTTTTGTTTTTGATAATTTATTAATCTCATTCATTAAATTATCTATACCAGTACCTTTCATAGCTGATACTAAAACTACTGGTGTTCCTAAAAGGTTAGATAGTTCTTTAACATCAATTGTTATTCCCTTGTTTTCTAATAAATCAGCCATATTAAGCACAACAATGATATGTGAATCAAGTTCTAATAATTGCGTAGTTAAATAAAGACTTCTTTCAAGTTGTGTTGTATCAACAATATTAATGATAATATCTGGCTTTTCATCAAAAATATATTTTCTTGATATATCTTCTTCTATGGAATATGGACTTAATGAATATATACCTGGTAAATCTGTTATTTCATGTTTAGTACCTTTAATCTTACCTGTTTTCTTTTCAATGGTAACTCCAGGCCAATTACCAATTTTAGCATGCATTCCTGTTAGAAGATTAAATAAGGTGGTCTTACCACTGTTTTGGTTTCCAACTAAAGCGATTTTCATTTAACCACCTCCACAACTATTCCTGATAATTCCTTTTTGCTAACACACAATTCATAATCTCTTAGACTAATGTCAATTGGGTCTCCCATTGGAGCTTTCTTCTTTATCATAATTTCAACTCCTCTTGTAATCCCCATATCAAGTAAGTGTCTCTTTATTTCTTTGTTGGATACATTAAGTTCAAGTACTATTGCTTTATCACCTATATCTAGTTCATTTGCAGTAGTTTTTTTCTTATCTTTCATAATATCTACCTCCTTAATATGAAACATCTTTCATATTAATTATAATTCCTTATAAGATTAATAGTCAATAATAATATGAATATTATTTCATATTTTATAAAAGTATGATATAATTACTAACGAGGTGCATGAAATGATTGATAATATTAGAGAACCTAGACAAAAAAGAGCTATTGAAAAGAAAGAAAGAATTACTGAAGTTGGTTTTAATCTTATATGTAAAAATGGTTACTATAATACTAATACAGCAGAAATCGCTAAAGAAGCCAGTGTTTCAACAGGGATCGTTTACCAATATTTTAAAGATAAATATGATATCTTAATTGAAGGATTAGAAAAATATGGAGATGATATCTTCTTCCCTATTCTTAAAAATAAAGATTTAAAGTTTGACAAAAAAGATTTTGATAAATTTTTAAAACAAATGATTAAACACTATGTTGATAATCATAAAGTATCTAAAATTGCTCATGAAGAACTTACATCAATGATTCATTCTGATAAAAGAGTGGCTGATTATTATTATAAAAGAGAATTAGAAATGACTAACTCTCTTAAAGATATTTTAATTAATAATGGCTTTGAAGATCATGATTTATATGAAAAAGTTCATATAACCTTAGGTTTAATTGATAACCTATGTCATGAAATAATATATCATAAACATAATGATATGAATTATGATACAATGACTAATTTAGTTATTGAATGTATAAAAGATCTATTTAAAAACGACTTAAAATAGTCGTTTTTTTATTTAATAATTAATCCTTTTTCATTAGCCATATTAATAACAGCTTGTTTCCAAGTGTTATAAATTGCACCATACTCTAGACCATCTTTATCTTCTTTATCTTTTAAGTATTCAGATACTTCTTTATCTAAATATGGTTTAAACTCCTCATATATACGATTATCAACACTTAAACCATTACCAAAGCCCATATATAAATACTTATATTTACCTTGATAGTTTTCATCTTTATTATGATACCAAGTACAATACCAATTAGGGAATTGTTCAAATGCATCCTGTAATGATATTTCCTTACCTATTCCATACATCCAACCATCTACGCGATAAAAAGATAAAATATTATCTTTTTTTATAACAAAGTAGATACCATCTTCATCACCCATTCTACCAGGGTTAGTAATAAACATAATATCATCTTCATTAAGATTTAAAAATTCTTCTCTTGTTATTTTTCTACAATTAATATTATCCATATAATCTCCTTCATTTATTAAAGATAATATAATTATAACATAATAAAAAGGAACATAAGTTCCTTTTATTATTTTAATGACAAATTAATTTACCAGCATTAGAGTCAGTACTATATATTGTGCAACTTGTTTCATAATGCATACTAGTATAACCATTTGTTTTAGAGTCACCATTATAAGAGCCATCAGAACAAGTATAAGTATGACCATCTGATATAGTCTTACATTGATCACTATTAAATATTTGATTTAAGATAGCAACATTACTATTATGATAAGCACCATTAGTAGATCCTTCAAGACAGTAGATTTTATTATCTTTTAAAATACATGCATAAGCACGTGATATTGTATTACCTGATAGTACTAATCCAAAGAAATTATGTCTTTGTTTACCACCACTTGTTTTAAGAGTATTAACGTCTGTTGTGTATTCATCATTTGTTACAGTATCACTTAATCTTTTAGCATTATCTCCTTCAGCACTAAAATATGCATAAACACAATTATTACAATTAATTACTTCACTTACAGTAACTTTTTCTACACTTGGTGGCGTGTTATCTTCATCTTCAATATCAAGTATTTCATCATCATCTACTACCACATCATCTGATGAATTATTGTTGTTATTACTATTATTGTTATCATCAACATTGTCTTTATTAATATCATTGTTATCGTTATTAGTATTGCTATTGTCTTCATTAGTTTGATTAGTGTTTGATTGATTATTTGTATTATTGTTCTCTTCTTTCTTACCACAACCTACTAATACTAAACTCATACTTAATACTAATAAACATATTAAAATTTTCTTTTTCATAAAATTTTCTCCTTCTATAGTTATTATACTATAAAAGGTTCATTATTCATAATAATTCTTTATATTATCTTTTTTTATAAATAATTATTTCAGGATTACTTCCATTCTCTCCATATTCACAAACAAGTAAAAAATTCATATTAGCAAGTATTCCAAAACATTTTTTCATATCTTTATCATTAAATAAGCATTCTACTTGATTACCAAGATATGCTTCATTATCATTTAACAACTTAACATGTTCTCCATTTGGAAGAGGATATTCCATATTAACAAATTCTCCATGTAGTGGATATAGTTCTTCTATCTTAGGCATACCATCTATCTTTAAAGAATTAAACTCATTAATTAATT
>JAEEZO010000044.1 GCA_016291895.1 Caryophanales bacterium | reverse complement strand
TTTGTAATGGGAACAGTTAGTTTCTATGAATTTGCATATCTTATATCCCATAATATGGGAGCTGGTGGATCTTTAACAGTTGTTATTGATACAATTATTCCTTGTTTATGGATTTTTACTTTATTATTAATAACAATTATTATTTTAGAAAAATATGTATTAAAAGATAAAAAAAGAAAGATTATTTTTTCTATTATATTTTTTGTTTTAAGTATCATTAGTTTATTAAAGACTGTTCACTTTGATGAATATGTTATAAATAGTTTTAAAGAAACAACAATATATGAAGAATATTATGTTGATACTAATAAAGTAAAAGTAGAATTACCTAAAAAGAAAAGAAATTTAATAATTATTTATTTAGAAAGTATGGAAGCTTCATTATTCTCAAAAGAAAATGGTGGTGCTTTTGATCAATCAATTATTCCAGAACTTGAAGATATTGCTTTTAATAATAGTAGTTTTTCAAATACTTCAAAATTGGGTGGAAGTTATACATTAACTAAAACAGCGTTTACCGTTTCATCATTTACAGCATCAACAACTGGAACACCAATTAATGTTAAGTTATTTAAAGGTTATAATGAGAAAAGACCTTTTATGAAAAACGTTAAATCGTTAGGTGATATCTTAAGTGAAAATGGTTATAACATTGAATTAATGCAAGGTAGTGAAAAAGAGTTTTCTGCAATGGACTTGTATGTTAAATCAAATGGTGACTTTAAAATATTTGATAATAACACTGCTAAAGAAAAAGGCCTTGTTCCTAAAGACTATTTTGTATGGTGGGGTATTGAAGATAAAAAGATTTTAGAATTTTCTAAAGATGAAATATTAAACTTATCTAAAGAATCTGAACCATTTGCGTTTATTTTATTTACAATGGATACTCATTTTAAAGATGGTTATTTAGATAAATCATGTGAATCACCATATAAAGAACATCTTGCAAATGCCTATGCTTGTTCTTCAAAGATGATTAGTGAATATATTGAATGGTTAAAAGAACAAGATTTTTATGATAATACAACAATTGTCTTAATGGGTGATCATCAAGTTATGCAAGATAGTTTCTATAAAAATCATAAAGATTATACAAGAGTAAATTATAATGCAATAATAAATAGTATGATTAAAGATAGTCCAAAGAATCGAGAATTTAGTATGTTTGATATGTATCCAACAATAATTGCAAGTATTGGAGGAACAATTGAAGGTAATAAACTAGGTTTTGGTGTCAATCTTTATAGTGATGAAAAAACAATGATTGAAATACTTGGAAGAGATACTTTTAATGATGAACTTTTAAAACATAGTAAGTATTATGATACTAATATTTTTATAAGTAAATAAATAAAGATGAGAAATCATCTTTTTTATTTTATTATTAAACTTTATTGACATGATTTGTCTAAAATGTTATTATATTTTTAGTCATTTGGAGTGGTACTCAAGAGGCTGAAGAGGCGTCCCTGCTAAGGATGTAGAGTGGGATTACTGCTGCGAGGGTTCAAATCCCTCCCACTCCGCCATTAATGATATGAAGTCACGAAAGTGACTTTTTCTTTACTTTTAAGCCGTTTTGTGGTATAATATATAGCGTATTGAAAGGGAGTAGTTCCCATTTATTAATGGTTTATATCTCGTCTATAGGTTTTTATACCCGGGAGTAAAGAATATTATATATTTGAACAAGACTTTTACGTAATGTGGGGGTCTTGTTTTTGTCTTCTTAAGGCTTCTATATTCGTAGAAGTCTTTTCTTTTCAATATGAAAATATTTAGAAAGGATTTTGAAGACAAAAAATATATTATGGAATACAAAAAAATTATTCTTAAAAGTTGTCATCAAGAGGAGTATCCAGATTTAGAAATCATTTGTCGTGTTTTACAAAAAGAAGAAATAGGAGAATATTTAAGAAATATTCCCGAAGAAAAGAAGTTTATTGGAACAAAAATTGCTCCAGTAGCTGCTAGAAGAGGAGTTGTAGGCGAAAAAGTTGATACGGTATTAAAGACAGTTATTGATGGACGTGAGTATATCTTATCTGAAGAATCAGGCGTTGTAAAAGAACGTGATGGTTTAGTTGATATTGTTGTTACAAACGTATCAAGTACATCAAATGAAGAATATATCGTAAAAGCAGCTAAATTCGCAAAAACTTATAATGCCGATGGTAGTGGATATTATATTCCTACAAGAGACCCTAGAGTTTTAACAGAAGTTCCTGAAAACTTAATTATTATGACTGCTTGGGGTAGCGAAGCTATTTGCTTACAAGGTAGTTATATTGTTACTTATAGTGAAGAAGAATGTGATTATAATACTCTAGAACGTGGTGCAAAAGAATCAACTTATGAAGTTACTCCAATTAATGGTCAAGCAAAAGTTTTAAGAAAATAAATTCCTAGTAAAAAGAAAAATGGTAGTTTATCTATCATTTTCTTTTTTTTTGTTTCATTTGTTTTATAAATAGTGTATAATATCTTTGAAAAAGAGGAGAGATTTATGAAAATTTTGGCAGTAAATTGTGGTAGTTCATCACTTAAATTTAAAATGTATGAAATGCCTGAAGAAGAAGTATTAATTTCAGGACTATTTGAACGTATTGGTGATAATGGTTCTAGTTATACAATTAAAGTAAACGGAGAAAAGTATAGTAAGGATATTGAACTTCCTACTCATATTACAGCTTTTGAAATCTTAGTTGATGAATTAAAGAAAAACAAGATTATTAAGAAGTTAAGTGAAATTAAAGGTGTAGGACATCGTATTGTTCAAGGTGGAGCTTATTTTGATAAGACTGTTGAAGCAGATGAAGATGCTGTAGCAAAAATTCAAGAATTAGCTACTTTAGCACCACTTCATAATGCAGCAGCTATTACTGGTATTAATGCAGCTAAAGAAGTTATTCCTGATGCATTACAAACAGTAACGTTTGATACAGCTTTCCATCAAACAATGGATCCTGTTAATTATATGTATGCTGTTCCATATGAATGGTATACTGATTATAAAGTAAGAAAATATGGAGCTCATGGTACAAGTCATAAGTATATTGCATCTAGATTAAATGCAATTTTAGGAAGAACAAATACAAAGTTAATTACTTGTCATATTGGTAGTGGAGCAAGTATTTCTGCTATTCAAGATGGACGTTGTGTTGATACATCTATGGGATTAACTCCAAACGCAGGACTTATTATGGGTACTCGTTGTGGTGATGTTGATACATCAATTTTAACTTATATTATGGGTAAGACAGGAATGAGTCCAAAAGAAATGGATACAATTCTAAATAAGAAGAGTGGATTACTTGGAATATCAGGAGTATCAGGAGATTCTCGTGATATTGAAGAAGGAATAAATAAAGGTGATGATCGTTGCATTTTAGCACAAAAGATGTATGTTCAAAAGATAATTGATTACATTGCAATGTATTATTTTGAGCTTGGTGGTGTAGACGCTATTGCATTCTCAGCAGGTGTTGGTGAAAATTCTATTCGTACAAGAACAGATATTATGGAAGGATTAAAAGTATTAGGAGTTATTCCTGATTATGAAGCTAACAATTGCCGTGGAGAAGAAGTTTTAGTAACAACTCCAGAATCAAAAGTACCATGTTATGTTATTCCAACCGATGAAGAGGTTATGATTGCGCGTGACGCATATAATCTTTGTAAATAGATTGGATTAAGATTATGTTTGATAAGATTTATGAATTAATTACAAAATACGATAACATTGTTATCGCGCATCATATTGGAGTAGATCCAGATGCTATGGCTTCAACTGTAGGATTAAAGAATAGTATTTTACTTACTTTTCCTAATAAGAATGTAAGACTAGCAGGTAGTGGTAGTAATCGCTTTAACTATTTTGGAAAACTAGATCATTCTGAAGAAGTCAAAGAAAATACGTTATTAATAGTATGTGATACACCAGATATTCGAAGAATTGATGGTGTTGGAGAATTAAGTCAATATAGTGATGTTATTAAGTTGGATCATCATCCTCTTATTGATAAGTTTGGAAATTATGATTATATTGATACAACAGCAAGTTCTGCTGCTCAAATCGTTTTAGAACTTATTAATGCAACACCTCTATTGATGGATAAAGAAATTGCTAGTCAATTATTTTGGGGAATAGTATCAGATACTAATCGTTTTATGTTTAGTTGTACATCAAGTAAAACATTCCACTTAGTTGGGGATTTAGTTAGTAAATATGATTTAGATGTTAGTGAACTTTATAAACCGTTATACGCAAGACCAATAAGTGAAGTAAGACTAGAAGGTTATATTGCTTCTAATATGTTTATTACCGAAAATGGTGTTGCTTATATTAAAATAAGTGATGAAAAACTTAATGAATTTCATACTGATGCAGCAGCTCCTGGTAATATGATTGGAAACTTTAATTATATTGATGAAATTATTGTTTGGGTATTTATTACCGAAGATATTAAAAATAATAATTATCGTATTAGTATAAGAAGTAGAGGTCCTATTATTAATAAAATTGCTGAAAAATATAATGGTGGTGGCCATGCTTTTGCAAGCGGTGCTAAGATAACTGATATTAATGATGCCGATAAGTTAATCGGTGACTTAGATATTTTATGTAAAAAATATAATAAAGAACAAAAAGAGGAAAGTGATAATAATGAAGATTAATACATCAGAGCTTAATATTATTGCGACACGTCGTAGTCAATATCCAACTCTTGAATTACCAGAGTTTTTGCTTGTTGGTCGTAGTAATGTTGGTAAAAGTAGTTTTATTAATACTATTTTAAATCGTAATAATTTAGCTCGTGTATCAGCAACACCTGGAAAGACACAAACACTTAACTTTTATTTAGTTAATAATACATTTTATTTAGTAGATGTTCCTGGATATGGTTATGCTTCCTTAAATCGTGAACAACAAAAGAAATTAGGCTTAATGATTGAAGAATATCTTGCTAAAAGAAAAGAATTAAAAAGAGTATTTATGATTGTTGATTTTCGTATTAAACCAACAGAAGATGATGTTTTAATGTATCAATACTTAAAATATTATGATATTCCGGTTACATTAATTCTTTCTAAGGCTGATAAAGTTGGAAGTAGTAAACGTGAAAAGAATATTAAAACGATTTTATCAACAATTGATTTATCAAAAGAAGACAATTATATTGAGTTTTCAAATGTTACTAAAAAAGGACGTGATACCGTTCTTGATTTAATAGAATATTTGATTAGTGATGATATGATTGTTGATGAAGTAATTGATGATGAAGAAGAAGAAATTATCGAAGAAGAAGAAACAATATAGAGTTTATTTATAAACTCTTTTTTCTTGACTATAATGGTAAATTATTATAAAATGATATTGAAAATAGGAGGAAATAGATATGGGTTTAGATAGATTCCGTAAAGGTTTATTTGGTGGAGATTCTTCTGATGAAGAAGAGTATACAAAAGAAGAGGAACAACCAGTTGCTCCTGCTATTCCAACACCAACTCATACTGGCCTAGGTGGTATAGAAAATAATAAAATGATTTTGTTTGAGCCACGTGCTTATTCAGAAAGTCAACAAATTGCTAATTATTTGAAGAGCAATAACGCAGTTATTGTTAATTTGAAAAGAGTAACTCCTGATCAAGCTAAAAGAATTGTTGATTTTATTTCAGGAACTTTATATGCAATTGAAGGTGGTCTTGAAAAACTTGGTGGTGGTATTTTCCTATGTACACCTAAAGATGTACCAGTAGAAGGTAAAATCACTGATGATAATCCTAATAAAGGAAAAGAAAAGCCAAAGAAAGAAGACGAAAAGTCTGACGACGAAATGGACTGGTAAGAATAGTGTAAAACTATTCTTTTTTCTTTACACTAAATTTATTTTATATTTACGAATTTCTTGAAAAGAAATTTCTTTTTATATATAATAAAATTGAATAAAATAGGAGTGTATTAATATGGAGCAAAACTTGACACAAGAAGAAAAAAAACCAGTAGAAACAAATGTTCCTACAATAATTAGTAATCCAACAGTATCAGAGACTAAGGAAGAACCAAAAACTAATTTACCAGAAATCAAAGCTAATCCAGCGGTTATTCTAAATAAAGAAGCTGCTAAAGTAGTCGAAGATGATATTACGATTATTGATGATGTTCCTGCGATTAAAGAAGTTCCTCTTGAAACTCCAAAAGTTCCCGAAGAAACTAAAGAAGATGTTAAAAAAATGGAACCTGCTTTAGAAAAGAAGGATGAATCTAAGAAAAGTAGTGGATTGTTATGGAAAATTTTAACAATTGTCTTTTTGTTGACAACACTTCTTATGGCATTCCTTTACTTTACGAAAAAAGAATTATTGACAGTTGTCCTTATTGGTAAAGACAATACTGTTCAAATAGAAAAAGTTGAAAAAGGAAATTTGGCTTCAAGACCAAATATTAATACCGATGGATTTATTGGATGGTTTAGTGATAATAAAGAATTTGATTTTAATACTAAAATAGAGAAAGATACCGTTATCTTTGCTAAATATGATGAAAGACCTACTTATACGGTTACATTTAACACTGATGGTGGTAGTGAGGTAGCATCTATTAAAGTTAAAGAAAAAGATAAAGTACAAATGCCTACTAATCCAACAAAAGATGGATATTTATTTACGAATTGGACTTTAAATGGTAATGTTTATGATTTTAATACACCAGTTATGAATGATATTGAACTAAAAGCAACTTGGAGAGTTAATGATAATACTGTTATGGTTCATTTTGATACAACTGGTGGATCTAGTATGTCTGCTCAAAAAGTTAAAATTGGCGAAACTTTAAAGAAACCTAAAGATCCAACGAGAAGTGGATATAACTTTAAAGAATGGCAGTTAAATGGAACAACTTTTGATTTTTCTACTAAGATGGACAAAGATATTACTTTAACAGCAACTTGGACTGAAAAGAAGAAAGTAACTATTACTTTTGATTCTAATGGTGGTAGTGTAGTTGCTACAAAGAATGTTTATGAAAATGAAGCTGTTGGAAATCTTCCAACTCCAACGAAGTCTGGTTTTGTTTTCTCAAGATGGACATTAAATGGCAAAACATTTAATTCTAAAAGTGCAATATCAGGTAATGTAACTGTTAAAGCAGAGTGGAAGACAGTTGATGAAGCCAATTATGATAAAGCTTTAGCTGCTATTAAATCAAGTTATGATATAACTAAAGATGGTCAAGTTATTAATGTTACAAGTAATGGATGTACAATCAAACATGATGAAATTAAAACCACTGATAAAAATATTACTTTCCATATTACATGTGGAAGTAAGAGTGGAACAAAAACAGCTAAAATTAATCTTAAGACACCAACATATAAATATACTGTAACTCCTAGTGGAAATATGGTTAATTCATACGTTACTATTAAAGGCGTTAATAGTGGTACTTTATATAAAAACGGTGAACATATTGGTGATATTACTAATGGAAAAGCTCTAGTTAATGATGCTGATATTAAAGGAAATCCAACGTTACAACTTAAGATTCCTGGTGATAGTACAACTTATAAAGTAGTTAAGGGGTAATGAATTATGAAGAAGATAAAGTATTTATTAGCCCTCTTCTTTATATTCTCTTTTATTGATGTAGGGGCTAAAATACTTACACAGAAGGAATATGAAGCTTATGGTATTAAAAGATCTTATGTTGTTTGTGATTATATTTTTGATATTAGTAAACATAATCCAACACTTAAAGACTTTCTATTATCATCACAAAGTTGTCCAACAGATAAAGTTTCGATATTAGAAATTAAAATGTCACAAGATATTAATGGTAATACAACAAGAACTTATCAAGATTTATTAACAGGTACAAAATATGGATCTTTTCCTAGTGTTAATGCTCGATATATCTATTCAAGTTCAATTGGAAGTAATGAAAAAAAGAATACAATAGATACATTAGAAAGTGTTGTTAGTCATAATATTACAACCAAGACTGTTACAAGTGATATTTATGATAAATATAATTTAAAAAGAACATATATTGTTGGACCATATATTTTTGATCTTTCAAAACATAATCCAACATTACGTGATCTTATGTTAGCGTCTCAATATAATAAAAAAGGTGTTGTATCAATTGTTGAAGCAAAAACATCAACTAATTTAGAAGGAACAACGACTAAGACTTATCAAGAATTATTAGGTGGTGTAAAACTAACAACATTTCCTCAGTTTGAAGGACGTTATATTATGGGAAGTATGATTAATCCTAGTGACCATAATAAAGAGACACGTGTTGATATAATATCAGGTGAGACGATTAACAATGGTTTGCCTGATGAAGAAATTATTATCAAAGATGATAATGATCCAAGAAAAAAAGCGGTTAATTATAGTACATCTTGTATGGGATCGTTAACGATACCTAAAGTTAAAGATGTTGTAAATGGCGTATGTATTCGCTGGAAAGATAAATCAATGAATAAAAAAGCTCAATCAAATGATGTAAATACCGGTTTATATACTTTACCAGTATCTAATTATCCTAATGTTGTAAATGGTAACTTAGTTATTGCGGCTCATTCAGGAACAGCTTCTATTTCATATTTTAAAACATTATATAAGTTATCTGTTGGTGATAAAGCGATTGTTAAATTTAATGGTAATAATTATACATATGTCATAAAGAATATATATTATGTTCCAAAGACCGGTGTTGTTAAAATAACACGTAATTCTAATAGAACAACTTTGACCTTAATAACATGTACTAAAAACGATGAATCAAAACAAACTGTATATATTTTAGAACTACATGATATTGACGGTGTAGAGTATCAATAAAAGCAACTCAGGTTGCTTTTTTAATTGAACTTTAAAAGGTATAATGTTATACTAAAATTAGTATAGAATAGGGTGATAGTATGGAAAATGAGAATAATACTAAAGATATCCGACCAGTTTTTTCATTAGGACTGGGTTTTTTACTTATTTTTGTTGCTATTGGCTTACTTTTATATGATCGTTTTATGTTTGTAAAAGATGAAGTATTTACTGAAATAAGCATGAAATTAGATGAAGAAAGATATAATGATGATTTAGTTGATGGTAATGTTGATGATCCTGATGATTCTGGTGAAGATATTGATGATCCTGATGAATCTAATAACAATACAGGAAATAATAATAAGAAGAAAAAGTCATCTGGTACAAAGAAAACAAATAATTATCGATATTTAGGTTATTTAACAATTCCTAAAATTAATTTAAAGACGGGAATTCCTTGGAAAAATTCTCCATATAATAATGTTGATTATGGAGTATATACTCTTCCAATGTCTAATTATCCTGATGTTAAAAATGGTAATCTTGTACTTGCATCACATTCTGGTAATGCTAGTATTTCATATTTTAAGAATCTATGGAAATTAGCTATCGGTGATATTGCTAATGTATCTTATAACGGAAAAACATATAGTTACAAAATTGTTGATATTTATTATGTACCTAAAACAGGTACTATTCAAATACGTCGTAGTAATAAAAAGACTGTACTTACATTAATTACTTGTACGAAGAATAGTAATACGCAACAGACTGTATATATTCTTGAATTATATGCGATAGATGGAGTTAATTATGGTTAAGTTTATTGGTATTGCATGTTTACATTTATATTTAATATTTATCATGGTTTTAGTCTTTAATCTACATAAAAAGAGTAAAATTATTAAAGCTGTCTTTGCAACATTAATTCTTGTATTTGTAGCTTTATTACTTCAATATAATGATTCGGTTTTAGATAGTGTATTGTCACTTGTTGTTCGCTATTTATATTTTCCATCGTTTGCAACCTTTATGGTAATTATTTTTGGATCTTTAGGAATATTATTTTATAGTATCTTTAATGAGAAATTAACGATTAATACAAGAATTATTAATTTTGTATTTGCGAGTTGGATAGTTATAGTGTATTTAATATTCGTTTTACTAAGATTAGATGTTACAAGTTATCTTTCCTTATATACAGGAACAAGTCTTATATGTTTAAGGTTTGTTTCACGTGGTTTTCTTTTATGGATTGTTGTATTAACATCTATAAGATTCTTCCATTATTTTACTAGTTTGAGGTGGAAAAAATGACAGCAAGAAACCTATTAATTAAATTTACGGGGATTTTGTTAGTTGTAATTGGTCTTACTTATTCAATAACATCACTTAATAAATTATTTAGTTATTTATACGGTGATATTATTGTAAGTAATGGTAATGTTGTTTTAATGTCTATAGGAATTATTATTCCATTATATATCTTTATTTATGGTATTTTTTATTTCGTATACTATGATTCAGATATTACAAAGATTAATAAGAAAATGTTAATTTTATCATTTTTAATTGTTATATTTGGAATAATAATAATGATATTTAAACTTAATTATTTTGTATTAAATGTATTTGGTATATCACAAATAGTATATTTCTTACATCCAAGTTTAGGCTATGTATCAGTTGTTTTAGGACTTCTTGCTTCCTATGTATGTATTAAGTATAAATTATAAAAAAGACAATAGTAATATGTCTTTTTTTATGTTAAAATAATCTCGGTGATTTATATGAATCTTGAAATAAATAATTTATTTGTTCACGCAGAAGATAAAAAAATATTAAATGATTTTAATTTAGTAGTAAAAAAGAGTGAAATCCATGCCATCATGGGACCTAATGGAACAGGTAAAAGTACTTTATCAAAAGTAATTATTGGAAATGATCATTATGTAATTGATAAAGGTGATATTAAAGTCGATGGTAAAAGTATTAAAGATATGCCAACTTATGAAAGAGCAAGAATGGGAATTTTTTTATGTTTTCAATCTCCTGTTTCTATTGATGGTATAAGTAATAGTGAATTTATAAGAACCGCGATGAATGCTAATACTGATAAACCTGTTGGACTTTATAGTTTTATTAAAGACTTAGAAACTAATATTGATAATCTTAAGATGGATAAAGATATGATGCATCGAAGTCTAAATCAAGGTTTCTCTGGTGGTGAGAGAAAGAAAAACGAAATATTACAAATCTTAATGTTAAAACCAAAACTAATTATTTTTGATGAATTAGATTCTGGTCTTGATGTTGATAGTTTAAAAATTGTTTGTGATAATATTAATAAATATTTAAAAGAGAATCCTGATACATCCGTTATTTTTATTACGCATTATACAAGAATATTAAATTATGTAAAACCAACCCATGTTCATATGATGAATAATGGAACAATAGTAAAAAGTGGTGACTTTAATTTAGCTCTTGAAATAGAAGAGAAGGGTTATAATGAATAAGCTAAATATCGTTGATGAAAGTAAAAATATTATTTTAAATGATGATTGTTATCTATTAGAGGTTAATAAAGATATGAAAATATCTTTTGAAGTTAATGGTGATAACAAATTAGTTATTATGGGTAATGATTGTCATTTAAATTTATGTTTTATATTTAATAATGACAATGTTAATACTTTAGTTGTTAACTGTATTGGCAAAAATATATCAATTGATGTTAAAGGATCATTATTTAAAGATAGTAAGTTAATATTTAATTATGGTGTTCTTGCAAATAAAGATTCAATTAATACATATGATATTTGTCATATGGGAGATAATAGTATTAGTGAATTAAATAATGGTGGTATAAATCTTTCTAATAATAAACTATATTTTAATATTGATGGAAGAGTATATCAAAGTTTTACTGATGTTGAATGTAGACAAAATAGTAAAATAATTAATTACGGAAATGGGGATTCTAAAATAATACCTAATTTAATTATTGATACTAATGAAATACTTGCAAGCCATTCAGCCTATATTGGTACAATTGATAAAGAAACAAAATTTTATTTAGAAAGTCGTGGCTTAACAGAAGAAGAAATTAATAATCTTTTTGTTAAATCCATAATATTAGGTAAAATGGAACTAGGTGAAGAAGCAAGTTTATTTAATGAAAAGATAAAAGAATGGTGGTGAAATTATGAATAGAGAAGATTTTCCAATACTTTCCAATAATTTAATATATTTTGATAATGGAGCAACAACTTTAAAACCAATTAGTGTTATTGAAAGTAATATTGAATATTATACAAAGTATTCTGCAAACGCTCATCGAGGAGATTATGATATTTCCCAAAAAGTAGATAGTTTATATGAAGAAACAAGAGATTTAGTAAGAGATTTTATAAATGCTAATGACCGAAGAGAAATAATATTTACTAGTGGCGCAACAGAATCACTTAATATGATTGTTTTTGGCTTTATGAAAAACTATCTTCATAAAGGTGATGAAGTATTAATAACGAAGTCTGAACATGCTAGTAATGTTCTTCCATGGTATAAATTAAAAAATGAAATAGGTATTGATATTAAGTTTATTGAACTTGAGAATAATATGGTAACTCTTGATAATGTTAGAAAAGCTATTACAAGTAACACTAAAGTAATTTCTCTTGCTGAAATAACTAATACATTTGGAGATACAAGACCAATGGAACAAATATGTGAAATGGTTCATCCTATGGGAATATTAGTTGTTTGTGATGGGTGTCAGTCTGTACCACATAAGAAAACCAATGTTATTGAAAGTGGTGTTGACTTTTTAGCGTTCTCTGCTCATAAGATGTTAGGCCCAACAGGTATTGGTGTACTATATGGTAAATATGAACTATTAAATCAAATGGAACCAATTATTCTTGGCGGTGGTATGAATAGTGTTTTTGAGTGTGATTTAACATATGAGAACAAAGAACTACCATCACGTCTTGAAGCTGGTACCCAAAATATCGCTGGTATCTTAGGTCTTCGTAAAGCTATTAAATATTTAAATAATCTTGGTATGGATAACATTCATCAATATGAACTTGAACTACGTAATTATTTTATAAATAAGTTAAGTGAAGTTAATGATGTTATTATTTATAATAAAGATATTAATAGTAATACTATTTTATTTAATATTAAAGATATCTTTTCTCAAGATACAAGTCGATATTTAAATCATTATCATATTTGTGTTAGAGCAGGTAATCATTGTGCTAAAATGGTTAAAGATCTTATTGGTATTTCGAATACTTGTCGTGTTTCACTATATTTTTATAATACGAAAGAAGAAGTTGATAAATTTATTGAAGTTATTAAAAATCATGATGACTTGATGAAGGTGATTATTGATGGATAATGATTTAAGAAGAACTATCATTATTGATAATTTTCAAAATCCTACAAATAAAAAAACAATTGAAGATGATTCTTTTGTTTCAGCCAATACACATAGTGATTCATGTATTGATAATGTAACATTATTTGTTAAATTTAATGGTAATAAGATAGAAGATGTATATTTTGATGGAGAAGCATGTGCGATTACAACATCTGCAACATCTATTATGATTCAAAAGTTAATTGGTAAAACCATTGATGAAGCGTTATCTTTAATGGATAATTATTATAAGATGTTAGATGAAAAAGAATATGATAAAGATTCTTTGGAAGAGTTAAATGCATATGATGAGATGTATAAACAACCTAGTCGTAAAAAATGTGCAATGTTACCTTTTGAAACATTAAAGAAAGCCATTATTAAATATAAAGAAAATAAGTAAAATTAATGAAAACTAGTTATTTGTATAACTAGTTTTTTATTGTTTAATAGAATTAATTGTAATACAATTATAATAGGTGATAATATGAGAAATAGTGAATCTGAAAATAATATAATTTTAAAGATTATTATTGGAGTACTAGGAGTAATTGTACTATATTTTGGTTTAGTAGCTTTTAATGTTATTGATGGACCATTTAGTACAATTGATGATAAAAAAGATTCAATAACTTTTTCTATAAAAGAATTAGAAATGCGAAAAGGTGAAGTTACCCATTTAGATGTAATAAATAATAATGGTGATGCCGTTATCTTTACAAGTAGTGATCCAAGTGTTGCAACTGTTGATGATTCAACGGGTTATATCGAAGCTAAAAAAGTGGGAGTTACTACTATTACGGTTCAATTAAGGAAAGATAGTAATATCAAAGATGAATGTATTGTTACTGTTGTTGAACCTGTAAGTTCTATTAGTGTTGAAAGTGTTTCTTTAAATAAAAAATCATTAAGCTTAAAAGTTGGTGATAGTGAAACACTTCATTATACGTTATCACCAAATAATGCTAGTATTCAAAAGGTTACTTGGTCAACTAGTAATAAAACCGTTGCTACTGTTAGTAAATATGGAGAAATAAAAGCTGTTGGTGTTGGAAATGCAATCATTAGAGTAGTAACAGATAATGGAAAAGAAGCAATATGTAAGGTAACAGTTACTAAAAAGTCATCTAGTGAACAACCAGAAGAAGAAATTATTGAAGTAACAAGTATTAGTTTTGAAAGTAATAATATTAAATTAAAAATAGGTAGCAAATATAATTTAAGATCTAGAATGACCATTAAACCAAGTAATGCAACTAATAAAAAGATAACATGGACAAGTAGTAATACAAGTATTGCAACTGTAAATGATGGACTTGTAACTGCCTTAAAAGCAGGAACTGTAACTGTTACAGCAAAATCTAGTAATGGTAAAACAGCAACGTGTACTTTTGTTATTAGTAATAATAGTAGTACCCAAGAAGTAGAAGTTACTAGCATAAGTTTTGAAAGTAATAATATTAATATGAATGTTGGTAAATCATATAATTTGAAATCAAGAATGACAATTAAACCCGATAATGCTACTAACAAAACCGTAACTTGGACAAGTAGTAATACAAGTGTTGCCACTGTAAAAGATGGTGTTGTAACAGCATTAAAAGCAGGAACAGCAACTGTTACAGCAAAATCAAATAATGGTAAGACAGCAACCTGTACTTTTGTTATAAAAAATAGTGGTAGTACTACTAGTGATGCAATAAGTAGTGATGGAACAATTAATAATAAATACTTTAATATTGTTACGGGAAGTGGAGTTAATAAAAGCACTGCTCTTGCAAATACTAAAGGTCTTAATGAAGCCATATCTTATGCAAAAAAGAATGGTATTAAAACTATTAAGTTAACGAAAGGTACCTATGTTGTTGCTAATATTGTGAATAAAAACGAAACTATTTTAAATGCTGCTGTTCAATTAAAATCAAACATTAATTTCAACTTGAATGGTTCTACATTAAAGATGTATCCTAATTCAGATGCTCAATATAGTGTTATATTAGTATATAATATTAAAAATGCTAAAGTATATAATGGAACTCTAGAAGGTGATCGTCAAAAACACACATGTGGAGATGGAAAAACTTTAATTCTTTCTGAAGATAGACGTGTAGGACCAGATGCAAGAAAAATACATAAATGTAATGATGGTTCAAAAGGTAATGGTACTCATGAATGGGGTATGGGTGTTAGAGTAAAAGATTCTTCATCGATTGAAATATATAATTTAACTATAAAAGAAATGACTGGTGATGGTGTTGTTGTTGCTAGTAATAAACTAGTTTTCCCAATAGTTACCAAAAATATTTTAGTTCATAATAATGAAATATATAATTGTCGTCGACAAGGTATAACGATTGGAAGAGTTGATGGTTTAAAAGTTTATAGCAATAACATTCACAATATTAAGGGAACTGATCCTCAAGCAGGCATTGATGTTGAACCAGATGGAACTAAAAATTATATTATTAAAACAGAGATTTATAAAAATAAATTTTCCAGTAATGAAATTGATTTTTCTTCATATAATAAGCTTAAACGATGTACTACTAAAAATGAAGTTAATATAATTATTCGTGATAATGATTTTGATTGTAAAAAATCGCATACAGTTTATCTTCGAGAAAGTTTAAGAAAAAGTTTCACGCTTAAAGATAACGAATGTCAAAGAATAAGATATACTGGTCAGGATTATGTTAAATGTAGTTAAAAAAGATTTAATTTACTTAAATCTTTTTTATTTAGATATAAAATAAAAAAAGTGTTAACTAAAAAACAAACTAATGTTAAAAAGTTTGTTTTTTTAGTTAGCTAATATATAATAAAAATAGAGGTATATATGAATAAAAAAGGTAAATCAATTACTTTATTAGTAATAGGATCTTTATTAATGATATCTTCTATAGTATTTCTTTTAATCAAAATTAATGTTATTAAAACAAATAAAGATGATAATGATGATATTGGTGAAATAGGTACTCTTGCTTCAAATAAGATAAATGTTATTTTGGACGCAAATGGTGGAATGGTATCAAAGAAAAGTCTTTCAATAAAAAAGGGGACCAAAATTGGTAGCTTACCAACCCCAACAAGAAGTGGATATACCTTTACCGGATGGTATTCAAAAAAAAGTGGCGGGAGTGTAGTTAATTCGTCGACAAAATTTAATAAAAACACAACAATATATGCTCATTGGAAAATAGAAATAGGTATTAGTCTTAATAAAAAAAATCTATCTATCAAAGTTGGTGATAGTGATAGTTTAAAAGTTACAATGGTTGTATCAAATGTGTTTCATGATGTTAAATGGACAAGTAGTAATCCAAAAGTTGCTACAGTAAATAATAATGGAGTAGTAAAAGGTATTAAAGAAGGTACTGCTACAATAACGGTTTCATTAGATAATGGTAAAAAGGCCTCTTGTAAAGTAACTGTTACGTCTAAAAATGGTGATGTAAGCAAAATAACTTTAAATAAAACTAATTTATCTTTAATAGTTGGTAAAAGTGAGAAACTAAATGCAACAGTGATTCCCTCTAATGCCAAAAATAAAACAATTATTTGGACAAGTGGCAATCCTAAAATAGCTACTGTTGATAAAAATGGTAAAGTAGTGGCTATTAAGTCAGGAACAGTAACAATAACAGCAAAATCAAATAATGGAAAGATTGCGACTTGTAAAGTAACTGTTACTTCTAAAACAGTTAACGTGAGTAAGGTAACATTGAATAAAACTAAGTTGTCTTTATTGGTTGGTAAAAATGAAAAATTAACAGCAACAGTAACACCAACTAATGCTACAAATAAAACAATCAGATGGACAAGTAGCAATTCCAAAATAGCTACTGTCGATAAAAATGGGAAAGTGGTGGCTATTAAATCAGGAACAGTAACAATAACAGCAAAATCAAATAATGGAAAGATTGCGACTTGTACTCTTGTTATAAAAAATAGTGATGCAATAAGTAGTGATGGAACAATTAATAATAAATACTTTAATATTGTTGCAGGAGAAAAAGTAAGTAAATCAACAGCTCTTGCCAATACTAAAGCTATTAATGCAGCTGTAACTTATGCTCATGATAATGGTATTAAAAATATTAAGTTAACGAAAGGTACTTATGTTGTTGCTAATATTGTGAATAAAAACGATCCTATTTTAAATACAGCTATTCAATTAAAATCAAATATGAACTTTAATCTTAATGGTTCAACGATAAAAATGTAT
>JAEEZO010000043.1 GCA_016291895.1 Caryophanales bacterium | reverse complement strand
TAATAAGAAACCAAGTATTCTATCAAATTGAAAATCCTTATTATCATTACTTATTAAATAAACATAAACAGCATCTATTAATTGATCATCTAATAATGTTTCTCTATTTCTAAAGAAAAAAGTCTTATCATCAATTGGTTCGCCATCTTTATCATAAAACATTTTATCAAAGTCTTCATAACTCATACCATTTAATGTACAATCTTCTTCATAATAATCAAGTAATAGAGTTATTAGAAATGTATCTATATCCATAAAAATCACCACTTCATAAAAACTTATTATATAGTAAATTGTTAATATGTAAATATTTTTTTAATATTTGCTAATAACAACATTTTTTGCTATAATTACATAGACACAAGCCTTTTTAGATAAAATTTATTAATTATAGAGAGCGTGATTACAATATGTGTAATATTAGAATTTTTAGTCTGGGTGGACTAGACGAAATGGGCAAGAATTGCTATTGTGTTGAAATAGATAGCGATATTTATATTTTTGATTGCGGTTTAAAATATGCTAATGAGAATTTATATGGTATCGACCATATTATTCCAGACTTTAGTTACTTAATAGAAAATAAAGATAGAATCAAAGGATTATTCCTAACTCATGGCCACTATGAAAACATGGGTTCTACAAAAGAAATCCTAATGCAAATACCTGGTATTAAAGTATTTGCTACTAGATTTACTAAATTTATCTTAACTAATGATGGAATAGAGGATAATAAAATTATTGAAATTAAACCACATAAAAAGATTAACTTTGGTAAGATTAGTATCTTCCCAATAAGTGTTAATCACTCAGCTCCAGATGCTGTAATGTATGTTATTAATACTCCAGATGGTGCTGTATGTTATTCAGGTGATTTCTTAATAGATCCAAAAATGATGGATAAATATGCTATGGATTTAGGTAAGATAGCTTATGTAGGTAAACAAAAAGTATTAGCTTTTCTATGTGAATCAGTATTCTCTGAACATGTTGGACATACATCTCCTTCACATAGATTAGAATCGTTCTTTAAAGATGCTTTAAAACATCATGAAAATAGAATAATCTTTACTGTTTTACCAACTCATATTTATACTATCCAAGAAATATTCAATGCCGCTAAGAATACTCATCGTAAAATAGTAATAATGGGTAAAAACTTACAAAATATAATTGCTTTCTCAAAGAAAGAAGGTTACTTATATTTTGATGATAATGCTTTAGGAGACTTATCTAATATTGAAGATAAAGATTCAATACTTTTAGTTCAAGATAGTAAAGAAACACCATATGCATCAGTAAGTAAAATTATTAATGGATATGATAAATTCATTAAACTAAAATCAACTGATACAGTTGTCTTTGCTGAACCAAAATATGATAGTAGTGAAAAAACATTAGTTAAAGTTCAAAATGATTTAGCAACTCAAGGTTGTGATATCGTTTCTGTTCCAAAAGAAAAGAATATCTTACAACATGCTTCATCAGAAGACTTAATGATAATGATTGATTTATTAAAACCAAAATACTATATTCCAGTTAAAGGTGAATATCGTTATATGGTTAATAATGCCAACATTGCTTCTGAATTAAATATTCCAACAGATAACATTATCTTAAAACAAAATGGTGATGTAATTGAAATCAATGATGGTGAATTAAATCAAGAATGTTTTGATCATATTAAAGTAAATGATATTTTAATAGATGGTAATAGTACTGAAGATGTCGGAGAACTAGTTATAAAAGATCGTGAAATGCTATCTGAAAATGGTATTGTGTTAATTAGTGCTACCGTATCTAAACAAAATAAAATACTATTAGTTGGTCCTGAAGTTACAACTAGAGGATTCATCTATGTTAAAGATTCAGCAGAAATGATAGCTGAAATCAAAAAAATATCTCAAGCAATTATTGAAAGAAATATTATGGAAAATTATATTGAATTCAATAAAATAAAAAATGAAATAAGAGAAGAATTAGGTAGATACCTATATCATGAAACAGAATGCAAGCCAATGATTATTGCTGTTGTTCAAGAGGTTTAATAAACCTCTTTTTCTTTACACTTTAAATAACTTACATGTTGTAAATTAAAAGTAAATATACTATAATTAAGACAGAATAGAGGTAGTGTGTAATGAAGAAAAAAATCTTATTTTTAATCGCTTTATTAATTCCATTTATAGTTAATGCTAAAGAAGAATTAACTTACGGATGGGATTATCTAAATGAAACCGGAACAATGTTTTTAACAGAAAAGGATAATGAATACTTAATTGGTGAATTGGATTCAGAAGCTCAAGACACTATGATTAGTTATTTTACTCCAGCAGGAAAGAAACTTAGAAGTAAAAGTATTTCTAAAATGACTGATGCTGAAAGAGAAGAATTAAGTGAAATATCTAAACAAGTTCAACCACAACCAAGAGTTTTTTATGAATCAAATGGTAAATATATTGGAATAAATCCTATGGGTAACCGTGTAATTGTTTGTCCTAATAAGGAAGCTTATTCAGACTACGAAAATGAATGCGAAGAAAAATACTATGATGATTTAACAGAAGAAGAGATCACTAATTATGTTGGTGACTATAAAGTAATGTTTGACATAGCAGAAAGATATCCTAATGGTCCAATATTATTTAAAAGAAAAGGTAATTTATTTATAGTTAGTAGATTAATTAATCCAACATCTGGTTATATTGAAGTGTAT
>JAEEZO010000042.1 GCA_016291895.1 Caryophanales bacterium | reverse complement strand
TATAATTTATATATCATTTATCACCTTTCCTTTCATAATTACATTTTATAATTCATTTATTAAATTAATATTAAATATTATTTATTTTTCTTTAATTCGTAAACTTCATCAACTAGACTACAAACATTTTCTGAGTGTGTAACAATAATTACACATTTATTTTGTTTATGAGCTAGATCATTAAAGATTTTTAAAATATCACTTTCGGTATCTTTATCTAAGTTACCTGTTGGTTCATCTGCAAGAATTATTTCAGGATTATAAGAAAGACTTCTTGCAATCGCTATTCTTTGTTGCTCGCCACCAGATAGTTTTAGTATTCTACGATTTGCCATATTAGTAGATAATCCTACTTGTTCCATAAGTTCTTTAGCTAGTTTTTTCTTATCATCAACTTTTACTTTACTAATATCCATTGATAATATGATATTTTCTAGTGCTGTTAAATGTGGAAGAAGATTATAACTTTGAAAGACAATACCAACATTATTACTTCTATAATTATCAAGATTCATCTTTGATAAGTTTTTATCTTTATAATATATTTCTCCTTCATACTTTTTTTCTATTCCACTAATTAGGGATAATAATGTCGTTTTACCACTACCACTTCGTCCTTTAATAGCGTAACTTTTACCAGTTTCAAATTCATAATTTATATTTTTTAATACATAATCATCTTTATCTGCATCTTTATAACGATAAGATACATCTTTAAGTGATAATACAATATTCTTCTTCATTATCCACGCTCCTTTAAAATTGTAAGTGGTGAGAATCTAGAGATTGCTATCATACTAGCAAGACTTCCTATTAAAGTTAATAAAATACCAATACCTAGTAGTTCTCCTAATACTTTAAGATCAACAACAGCTTCAATATTATCTATTTGGTTAACTCTTGCAATGCCAAATGATGGTTCTTTAACTTCTTCATTTTTAGTTTCTTCGTTATTTGTTTCTTCTTTAACTTCCTCTTTTGTCTCTTCTTTATTCTCATCTTCTTTAGTTTCAGTTTCTTTAGTAGTATCTTCTTTTACTTCTTCTTGATTAGTAGTTGGTCTACCTCTTCCAAAATTATTATTGATATTATCATATTTACTATTAGCGTTTTCTATTTCATTTGCAAGTAAGCTATTAGCAATTGGAACACTTGTAAATGATCCAATACCAGCTCCTAATAATAATGCAAAAATACATACTACTAATAATTCAAACATAAATTGCATTGATAGTTTGCTTTTCTTCATACCAATTGTTCGAAGGACACCAATTTCATATTTTCTTTCTCGTATATTAATCATATTGATAACTACTAAGACAACACCACCTATTACTAAAGTAATTATTAAGAATGTTGTTGCAAAGACTCTTACATTTTTAATAGATTCTGTTGCGTTTTCTATATCTTCTAAATTAGATGTTACAACGTAGTAACTTGATAATCCTTTTTCTTTTACTTCATTACTAAATAATTCAACACTTTCACTATCTTTAACAATATATGTGGGTGTTATCGTTGCTTCAAGTTCACTATTACCTTCAAGTACTTTTTTAACTACTGTTACATTTGTTATTATTTGATTAGCAGAATTTGTAAACATATTAGCCATATTATCTGATGAATCCGTATTTTCTTTATAAATACCTGTTACTTCTAGTTCATATGTCTTTTTACTATCTTTTGGATCAACAATTGTTATTTTACTTCCAACTTCAAGTTTATATAAGGTTGCTAATTCTTCACTAATAACACATGTCATGCTAGTAAAATCACTAGATACTTCCCCACTTGTAATTATATAGTTACCATTAATGAAATCTTTCATATCATCATAACTATTGTAACCAATTAAGTTAAAGGCACCAGCACTTGCTTTTTCATTAAAAATCTTTTCGGTTTTCGTTGTTGTTGTTTTTCTACTTGTTGTAGTACTTGATCCACCAAAGCCTCCTGGTGGCATACCAGGTCTATCGCCTTTATTACTACTTCCCCAATTTTTTGTTTTTGTTGTTGTCTCTGTCTTCGTTGTTGTTGTTTCTTTAACTAAACTATCAGTTGCTTCTTTAATATCTTTAGCGTTTACTGATAAGTCATATGTATAATAGTAACTCTCTAAATAATTACTATCTCCATATTTAATTACTTCTTCTTCCTTTATATTTTCGATTTCATTAAAAGCTTTAATCATTTCTTCTTGTGTTTTATTACTATCACGAAAATCTCTCATCATTGATTCTCGATCAAAACTTATTGTTGCTTCTATTTTATTTTGTTCTTCATAACTTGCGATTATCTTTTCTGCACTTTCTCTAATGGCAAGGGTAACCGCACAAGAAGCTGCTATTACAATAATAATTAATCCTATTAAGATATTTCTTCCTTTATTTCTTTTAATATTAACTAATGCGTTCTTTATTATGTACATAAACCCTCCTTATAATTTTTTTCATTATTTTATCATCTCCTTTTGACTATCTAATAATAAAAGACTTTTCTTAAATAAAGATTA
>JAEEZO010000041.1 GCA_016291895.1 Caryophanales bacterium | reverse complement strand
GGGTTCAATTCCTACCGGGCGCACCATTTTATATTTTGAACGAGATGTGGCTCAATTTGGTAGAGCATTAGGTTTGGGACCTAAGGGTTGCAGGTTCAAATCCTGTCATCTCGACCATTTGAAATTAAGACTTTCTAAAAAAGTCTTTTTTTGTTGTAATAATTATAGTATAACGAAAAAAATATGAGGAAAATATGGAAGAAAATGAAGATATTTTTGCTTATTTATCAGAAGATTTCTTAAATAATGATGGAATAAGAATTAATATTGAAAATAATAGACAAGTAATTAAATTTGCTGGTAATCTTGGCGAAAAGAATAGTGAAATGCTTCTTTTAGCACAAAATATTTTAACAGGTAGAAAGAAAAATAGTGAACTCTTAATGGAAAAAATAGGCTTACCATTTCCAGATAGTTAGGTAAGAAGAATACAATTTTTTGATTCTAATAATCTAATGCATTGGAGTGGAAAAGTATTAATAAAAGAGAAATAATAAAATTAATTTGCTTTTAATAGATAATTTATTTATAATAATGTGTCATCTGGGGGAAATATGACATTTGTAGAATTAACAGATGAAGAAAAAAGAATAGCATCGACTTTTGTTCAGGTATGGGGTGAAAGAAATTTTAGTCCCATAAATATTAATGGAAAGTCTGGTAATAATATATCAAAACTTGATGGTAAGTGGGCAATTGTAACATACATTAATGATGAAATATATTATTATAAGGAATTTGAAACTCAATATGAAGCTTGTATAGCTTATTTTAGTTGGCTAGATCCTGATAATGCTCATTATTGTAAAATGGTGTTTGATGAATTAATAAATGATAAATCAAAAACTTTACCTAAACCTAAATATGTTAAATATGAAGATTTACCTGAGAATGAAAAAGTAATTTTAGATGTTTGTCTTAAACTACTCAATGATTCTGGTGATTTATACACTCATGTAGTATATCCAGAAAGTGAAGATGAAGTTGATCGTTTTGTCGAAAGAATTCAATTCTATAAAAAAGGTAATGTTTGGGTATCATATATTTTAGAACGAAATGAAATAGGTGGTTATCGTGAATATTACACTTTATATTCATTATGCATCGATATGTTTGAAGCTCTTGAAAAAAGTCATACTGACTACTGTTTAAGTAATTTTCCAATAATGGTTCAAAAAGCTTTAGAAAATCATCATATAAGAAGAAAATAACAGGATTAGTCCTGTTTTTTTATAATAAAAAATATTATATTTATTGAATGTAATTAATCTAATTGGTATAATTTAATTGTGAGGATAAGATGAAAAATAAAAATAAAGAAGCTTTAATTATGATTATATGTGGGGTAATAATGGTCGTAACTTTGGTTATTTTAATATCTATTAAACCAGAGAATAAACAAGTTTCTAGTAATAACACAGTTGAATCATTAAGTAATACTGTAGATTTAGATGGATTTGATGAAAGTGATTTAATTATTGAAAACTTACCATTTATTAGATTAAATTATTATGATGAAGAAACAAATGAAAGATATGGAACAATGATTACTTTTGATGGAAGTATTTATAAATATTCATTTAATGAAATAACAGTTAATTATCCTGATAGTGATCGTTTTATCGTTAATCAAACATTATATTTTGATAATTTAATTGATGAAGTTGGTACAATATCAAATGAAGATTTAGAATCACTAAGATATTATTCTGAAAATATTAAGTATGAATATGATACTGAAGAACCTGTTTTTGATACAATAGGTAATTCTATTAGTATTACTAACTATGCTGATGAAAGTAATATTGTTTTAGTTAATTCTGATGGAATAAAAAATACTAATGAAAATACAGATACGATATTAGATATTTTATCTAAATATAATATAAGTTTATAATTATGTTTAATCGAAGTAATATTCCTAAATTTAAGAATTTAAATAAAATAGAGAAAATTATTTTTATAATTTCTCTTTTATTTACAATCATTTCTATAATATTGATGTTCTTATATAAAACAAAAGTAATTAAAGTTGATATATGGCCATTTACTTTTGCTATTACGTCACTTTTATTATCTATTTTATATTTTAAGTATGATCGTATTACATCAATGGTTGGTTTCTTATTAATGTTTTTATTTATTGGAATGGGTTTAAAATATTTAGGCTTATAATGAGAAAGGAGCAATGTTAATGAAGAAAATTATTCTTATATTACTAATAATGTTTAGAATAAATGTATCAGCAGAAGAAATAGTAACTGTATCATCTAAAGTTGAACTTAATAATGAAAATTTATCTTCAGAAACAATTAATAAAAGTGCTCTTTATGTAAAAGAAGGAGATTTATTAATTAATAATTCGAAAATTAATAAAACTGGTGATGGTACCTTTGATGATTCAAATGATTTTTTAAATTCGGCAGTTACAATATATGAGAAATCAAAATTATCAATGAATAGTTGTAATATTGATACTAATGGAACTTATTCTAATGGATTACTTTTAGAAAAAGATAGTCGTATTAATATAAAACAAACTAAAATAATAACCAATAATATTTATTCTATAGGAATTATTAATAATGATGCCAATACAATATTAGATAATGTTCTTATTGAAACAAAAGATAATTATAGTCCAGCATTAAGGACAATAAATAATAAAGTAGAAATAAAAAATTCAAATATTATAACTAATGAAGAGAATTCCCCTTTATTACAAGTAAATGGTAAGGTAGATATAAAAGATTCATCATTAAAATCTTTAAAATCAGAAGGTTTTTTAATTATTAGAGACTCTAATATATCACTTGATAATGTTAAAATTGAAAGTAATAATGTATCGCCATCAAATATTGATAACAATTATAAAAGTTTTATGTTCTATGTACCAAATAGTGAATCAAATGATTATAAAGTTACATTTAATTCTAAAAATTCTAATTTAAAATCTTTAAATGGTGATACTTTCAATATATTAAATATAAATGTTGATCTTAATTTGGAAAATAGTGAAATAATTAATGAAAAAGGTGTTTTCCTAAGAGGGGAAAAAGTAATTAATAATAGTAAAGTTTATACAATAAATCTTAATTTAAAGAAACAAACGATTGATGGAGACATTATTCTTGATGAAACTAAAAATCTTAAAATGGATTTAAAAAATAGTACTTTTAAAGGTTCTATTAATAATGATAAAAAAGCTAATAAAGTTGATATTATTTTAAGTAAAGATTCAAAATTAATATTAACAAATGATATATATGTTGATAGTTTAACTAATGAAGATTATGAAAATAATAATATTGAGTTAAATGGACATAATCTCTATATTGATAATGAGTTATTATCAACGTATAATATAATTAAGATGGGATATCATGATGAAACATTTTATTTAGTTTTAGTTACGATAGTTGGAATGATTTTAGGATTTAGTGTTGTTTATATGATTAATTGGTTTAAAAAAGTAAAGGAGAGATAAAATGAAAAAATTAATTAATAATGGAAAATTTAGAACGGGTATTGTAATAGGTATTATTGTTTTAATACTTGGAGTAGTTATCTTTGTATATGAAATGATTGTTAATAATCAATGTAACGGAAATGGAGTTGTTGAGCATCCATTATACGATGATCCAATGGATAAAAAGCCTATTATATATTTATATCCAGAAGAAAGAATGGAATTAACTATTAAATTAGGAAAACCAGAAAATATTACAGTTTCATATCCAAAGTATAAAAATGGATGGAATGTTATTGCTAATCCAGATGGAACATTAATTGATAAAGAAACAGGTAGAAAACTATATTCTTTATATTGGGAAGGTCTTCAAAGTGAACCTATTAGTATGGAAGAAGGATTTGTGGTAAAAAAAGATGATTTAGTTCCATTCTTAGAAGAAAAACTAGAAGTTTTAGGTCTTAATGAATTAGAAGCTGAAGAATTTATTGTTTATTGGTTACCAAGATTACAAGAGAATGAATATAATTTTATTCGTTTTGCAACTATGGAAGAAATTAATAGAAATATGCCACTAGAGTTTTCAGTTGAACCAGATACACTAATTAGAGTATTAATGGAATTTAAACCACTTGATAATTATTTAGAAGTACCTGAACAAAAATTAGAAACAAGAGAAAGAAATGGCTTTGTTGCTGTTGAATGGGGCGGAGTAGAATTAAAGTAGAAGATAGACAATTGTTTATCTTCTTTTTTATTGAAAAAAAAGATTAATTGTTGTTTAATTATAATAGAGGTATGATATGGATATATTATTAAAAGATACGGGTTTATTTTATGCTTATATGGAAAATGTTATCAATATTTTAAGAGAGAATAATATTAGAACCGTTTCTGATTTATTATCATTTAATGTTGATGCATTAGTAACAAGAGACTTTAAAACGAAAAATCAATTAAGAGGCTTAAAAGATTTATTATTATTTAGATATAAAGGTGAGTTATTACCAAGTGAAGTATATTTATCAACTAGTATTGATATAAAAGAAGATATTGATCGTAATCTTGTTGTTAATACCAATGGTGTTAATTTTCATAGATTGGGTTTTTCAGAAAATGAAGTAGAAACTATTCTTTCTTGGGCCCAAATCATGTATGTACAATATGCTACTAAAAGTATTGATGTAATTGATTTGTTTGAATCATATATTAATTATAATGGTCGAAATGGTTCAGCGCTTTCTCTGAAATTAAAAATGTATTTAGATTATTATTATAATTATAAATATCAATTAGCGGTTGATGTAAATACAATAGATGATTTAGTTAATCTTCGTGGAAGAATGCTTTATTTAAAGAAAAGAAAAGAATCTATTATTGATACAAGAATTAAATTTACTAATCATGGTAAAAGGGGAATAAGATAATGAAAAATGAAGATTTAACGAAAAATTTTCGTCTAGCTTTGCTAAAATATGAAAAAGAACTATTAGAAGAAGAAAAAAGACTAGATGAAGAAATAGCTTATGCTTTAGCTAACAATTAACATATTTTAAAAATATGTTAATTTTTTTTATAAATTTGTGTTATAATAACCGCGTGGTGATGATATGGATACTGATATTAGAGTTAAAAGAAGAGAAAAGTCGAATAACATTATTGAATCATTAGAAATTACATGTTTTCGTGATTTACCATTAATTGAAGGTAGTGACGAAGTAAAGTTAAAAAATGTTGATCAAATATGTAAAAGAGCTATAGCAGCTCTATTATCGATTCAACTAGCTTGTGATATTATTGAAGGAAATAATTATCAAGAATCAAAAGAATATTTTTTAGATTTATTAGATAAATTTGATGTTCGTGATAACTTACTATATAAAGAAAGAAAACTATTTGATGGTGATTATACAATGCAAGAAGCAGTTGATGTATCATGGACATATGAATGTTATTGGGCGTTATGCTGGGCCTTAGGATTAATTAATAAGATGGGATTTCCATCAGATGTATGTAATACTAAAATTGCTATTAGCTTTGTATCTATTTGCAAAGATTATAATGATTTTAAAAGAAAAGTTAAATTACGTGATGTGGAAGAAATTCTTGATATGTTAGATTTATATTTCCGTTATCATTGGGCATGTGTTGAGCATGAAATAAACGGAGATGCGGAAATTAAAGATTTAAATGGTGAAGTTGTTGCTGAACGTCGTCGTGGTCTTGAATGGTTAATAAAAGATGAAAAGGATTGGAATGATATTACTTTAAATACTTAGTAGGGGGAAAATATGAGAAAATATTATAGTGAATTAGAAAATTTACTTGCTAAAATAAATAATAGTCGTTTAACAAGTATCGTACAAGAAGTATTACTTGATAATCGTGATTTAGATCTTGAAAATAATAAATTAAAAGAAGAAAGAGAATATGTAACTAATTATATAGATCCTGAAACAGGTTTATATAATAAAAATGTTTTAAGTAAAGTTCGTGATTGTTCTTCTGTTCTTTTATTTAGTATTGATAATTTAGATACTTATGAAGAACAAGATCGAATTAATGTATTAAGAGGCGTTGCTCAAATACTATTTAATAATTCAAGATTAGTTGATACTGTATGCCGTTATAATGAAAATGAGTTTTTAATCGCTTTTGTTGGTTGTGACTTAACTGTTACTTCAAATCGAATGGAAAAAATAGAAGAAGAGATTAAAAATAGTATTGATTCTATTTCTTTATCAGTTGGTGGTTGTATCGTAAATAATGGTGATAGTATCGATACGGTAATTGAAAGAGCAAGAGATTCTAAAACTGGTGGTTATAAAGTTAAAGAATTAAAATAAAAGACACATATGTGTCTTTTTTTTACTATTAAATGTCTATAGTTAATAGTTTTTTAAGAAATAATATCAAAATAAATGATATTATGATAAAATTATTATGGATGATAATAAATAGAGGGTGATTAAATGGCAAATTATGATATTAAAGTTACTAGTGATATGTCAGGATTACAAAATAGTTTACTTGATGTCGCTGATTCAATGGGAGCTGTAGCCCAAACAGTATCAAATGTTACAAACTATGTATCAATGGTTGATTCAAAAGTGGGTAGTGTTTCTCAAGAAGTAAAATCTCTAAGCGAAAAAATGGATGATTTTATGATGAAAATGGAAGGTACAAGTGCGGTTACCAATGCTAAGCAATCATTGATGTTAGCTAATCAAGAAATTGATAAAAAATTCAGATATTATGAAGTTGTTAGAAAACAAACAACAGGTACTTTACAAGCCGTTGATCTTCATACAATTAGACCCGAATCATTAAATAAAATGGCTGAAGATATTATATTAAAAACCCCTAATTATTGGCTAGGTAGAGCATATATTGCTTTAGTATCTTGGATTAATAATAATAAAGAACTAGCGGAAAGAACTTTAAATGATGCTTTAAGACTTGATGATGAAAATACATCACTTTTGTTCTTTTTAGTACATATGCGACTAAATCGTGTTAATTCAGCTTTAGTTTGGTTTAATCGTTATTTATCGATGCAAGATCCTAAGGGGATGGATTTAAAGATTGTAAATGTCCTTAATTCGATGATAAGTGGTATATATGGTCTTGATGCTAAGAAGCTTTTATTTGCATATATTAATAAATGGCGTGGTGAATTAGATTCAAAGGCTGGTATTAAAGAAGATAATGTAGAAAATTATAATAATTTTATTCTTCGAAAGAAAGAAGAAATTAATGTAGATAAATCATTATTTCCTAATTTATCATCTGGTCCAAGTTGGGCTCTTATAAGAGATAATCTTGCTAATTCTTATTTAAGTCATGAACTATTAGAATATTTTAGTGAAATCTTTAATCAAAAAGAAAATGTTATTCCTAAAAGAATTGAACAAATTGATTATATGCTTGAAGATTTAGTAACAAATTATGATAAAGATGAATTTATAATACGTAAAGATATTTTAAAAAATAAAATTATTATTGAAGAAAATGGTAATCTTACAAAAGCTTATAAACGTGTCGATGATGAAATGAAAAACATGGATGGTGTTAAAAACTTCTATCAATATTTAAATGATATTTCATTATATCCTCATAAGTTTGATTGCTTATTATCTACAAGAAAGTTTGCAATTGCCCTTAATAAAGAAGCAATTTTAGAAGCTTTAAAGAAACAACAAGAAATAAAGAAAGATTTAAGTATTACTATTAAGATAGTAAACTGGGAAGGTATTACAACAGATGGAAGTAATGATAAGGCTTTACGCCAATCACTATTTAGTCATATTGATAATACATTCCATGATGAAGTATATAAATATCGTTATTTAACTACAAAAGTTATTATTGGTATCGTTGTAATTTTATTAGGATTAGTGGGAGGTATCTTATTATCTCCAATTATCTTTATTGCAGCTTTAGTTGGTATTGCAATATGTTTATTTGATTGTAAAAATGTATATGATTCAAGATTATCACAAAAGAAGAAAATAAATGAAGTTAAGAAATATTCAAATATAATATTAAATAATCATATTGCAGAAATAATTGATTTAAGAAGAGAACTTGATAAAGGCATTGAAGATAATCAAAAGTTATTAGCTTTTATTGATAGTTTATCAATTGAACAATTTGTTTTATCAACGAGTGATGATACTCATCGAAAGGTTATAATTGGTGAATAGTATGGATGAAGAATTAAGACCAATTTCTAATGAAAAAAAAGTAGAAACAAATATTGATTTTAATCAAGAATTAAATTCTATAGAAGAAAAAGAAGAAGTGGAAGTAAATAAATTTATAGAAGGATTCCCTGATTGGGATTTATTACCTCCTAATCAAGTCGTAAGGAGAGTGACTAGAAAATGAAAAGTCCAACATCTTATTATGAATGGGTAGAATGTTTTGATTACATTAAAGATAAACCCCGTAATGATTTATATCTTGATATTTTGAAAAAGGGAAGACTTGATGCTGATCAAAATTTATTAATGAAACTTATAAAAGAATTAGCTAATATTATTAGTTATCGATTAGAAAATACGATTAGTTCTTTTACAGAATATCTTCAAAGTGGAATTGACTATAATGGTTTATCTCTTGAAATAATAACGGTTAGGAAAGAATTTAATTATGCTAAAAAGTTAGTTTATTTAAATATTATTCCTAAAGATATAAGTGCAAACTTAGCTAATACAATTCAATTAAAAGCTAATCAATTACAAGAAGTATTGGAACAAAAAACAAAAAATGCTGATCGAAGTGGTATTTTAAACAGTTTAATAAAAAGCAATCCTATTAATAAATTGGAGGAAGTAAAATGAATTATGATGAATGTTTAAAAGTTACAAAAAGATATTTACTAGCAAGAATACCTTTTATATCATATACAACAGTTGAAAAAAATAGAGCCCTTGATTTGATAACAAAGGTCTATGAAGATATTAAAATACCTATTTTTGTTCATTCAATGTCTAAAGGTGTTTATAATATTCAAACTAAAGAGTTATTATCTGAAGAAAAGACCATTATGGGTGTTCTTGATTATATCGCTGATCAATTTAAAACAAGAGAAAATCTAACATTTGTTTTAACAGAAGCAACGGATATTAATGAAGATAGTTTAGTATCACGTTATATGATGGATGTTATCTCTCTTGCGGAAGAAAAGGGTGGAACAATCCTTGTTATAACAAGTGATCCAGTTTGGACTCATCTTCAAAGATTAGGTATGAATATTACTATGAGTCTTCCTACTGAAGAAGAAATATATAAAATTATTAAAGAAAATATTGATTATTATCGTAATCAAATTAAAATTGAGTGGGATGATGAAAATTATAAAGAAGCTGCAACTATTCTTACAGGTATAAGTGAAATTGAAATTAAAAATGTTTTATCATCACTTGTTGCTAAAGGTGAAATTGTAAAACAAGATTTAGTTGATCTTAAATTTGCTAAAGACCGTTTATTCTCAAATATTAATGGTCTTGAAAAAATTGATATGGAAGGTTTTAATAGTTCTTTTGCGGGCCTTGATGTTTTATATAAATGGTTAATGGAAAAGAAAGAATTATTATTACCATCTAAAAAAGAAGAATTAAAGAAAAGAAATATTAGACCACCAAGAGGTATTTTGCTTGTAGGTGTTCCAGGTTGTGGTAAATCATTATCTGCTAAAGTAATAGCAAATACATGGGAACTTCCATTATATAGACTGGATTTTGCAACTGTTCAAGGAAGATATGTTGGTCAATCTGAACAACAATTAAAAGATGCACTAGAAACGGCAGAACATGTTTCCCCTTGTATTTTATGGATTGATGAAATTGAAAAAGGCCTTGTAAATGATGGTGGAGATTCTGGTGTAACTACAAGAATGGTTGGTCAATTCTTATTCTGGTTACAAGAATGTGAAAAAGATGTCTTCGTAATCGCAACTGCAAATGATGTAACCAAATTACCTAGTGAATTACTACGTAAAGGTCGTTTTGATGAATTATTTTTCGTTGATTTACCAACAGTTAGTGAACGTTTTGATATATTAAAAATGTATATCAAGAAATATTTAAATATTGATCCACCAGAACCATTACTTCAAGAACTTGTTAAAATAACAGAAGGATTTAGTGGAGCGGACTTAGAAGCATCAATTCGTGATATTTCATATCGATTAATCGCAGAGCCTGATTTTAAATTAACAGGTCAAACAATTATTGATAGTTTAAATAAAGTTGTTCCAATGGTTAAAACGAATCCAGAGAAAGTTAACTTTATTCGTTCTTGGGGACATGATAGAGCTCAACCAGCTTCAAGTAGAAAAGAGTAAGAGAGATTTATCTCTCTTTTTTTGTCAAGTATATAAATTCTTCTTATCAAAGAGTAATAATTGATAGATTATTATGATATACTTATGATAGAGAGGACAAGTATGAAAAATATAGATAAAAAGATTATTATTTTTAGTTGTTTTTTATTAGTCCTTGGTTTTGTATCAATTGGAATAGGTATCATGCGCGATGATGATTCAAAAATAGGTTATTATACTTTAAAAATTGATAAAAATGGTGCTTCTGATGTTGATGTATCAAAACTAGATTGTAAAATCAAAGAAGGTGGATGTGAAGTAACGCTTCCTGATGCTTCAAGAAAAAAAGGTACTGTTTTAGGATACAGTTTTGATGCTAATGATACAACTCCTCAATATAAAGTTGGGGATACAATAACAATATCTTCAAATAAAAAGATATATGTTATTTCATATGAAACTCATAAAATGAATATTGTTACGGATTCAATAGATTATTTAAGTAATGCTGATACATCATGCAATGCTTATAATAAAAATGATTCATGTAAAATAATACCTGGAGCTTTTAATAAAAAAGGTTATGAAGTTCGTGGTTATTCAACGACAGATAAAACACAAGCCGGTTATATTTATCCTAATACTTTTGTTGAAATAGATGAAGATATTACCGTTTATCCAATATGGAATACATATACAAGAGGAAGAGAAATAAATGTAACTGATACTTTTCAAAAAGGAAGTATGACATATGATGTTGAAGAAGGATGTCCAAGTTCTATATATGATTCTTTCCTAGAATATTTTGAAAAGATTGAAAGACTAGCTCCATATTTAGTTATTGGAACGAAAGTATCATTCTTAACTGATAAAACATTTAATGAAATATGGGGAACAGGTTATGTTGGTATGAACTATGGTCCAACAGATTTAAGAATGATTGATGTCCGTTGTAGTGTTGGTAATAATTATTATGCAACAATTGTTCATGAAATGGCTCATACTTGGGATTTTCATTATAAATCAATTAAAGGTAATGAAATAACTAAACAAAATGATATTATTAATTTATATCAAGATTATAAGAAAAAAATGGATCGACCTTTTAGAGATTATTCATATACGGATATTCGTGAATTCTTTGCTGATATGGTTCGTTATTATTATTTAAAATATACGGATCCTGAACCCGAATATGAATTAAGAACATATCCATTAGATATAAAGAAAGTATTAGAAAAATATATTTGTATAACAAATAATAATTATGAAAGTAGTAAGTGTAAATGAGAATAATTTTAGCTAGTGCGTCACAAAGACGTAAAGAATTAATGGAAAAATTAAATATTAAATATGAAGTTTTAGCATATGATCATGAAGAAATATTTGATGGTAATAAAACAATTTATGATCAATGTATGGATGTATCATATCAAAAAGGTAAGGTTGTATTTGACGATATCCCTGATGATGTAATTGTTATATCATGTGATACAATTGTGGCTTTAGATAGTGTTATTTATGGTAAACCCAAAGATAATGATGATGCTTTCAATATGATAAAAAAACTTCAAGGAAGAACTCATGAAGTTGTAACTGCATTAACCGTTTTTAGTCGTATTAATGGTGTTAGTAATGTTGAACAAACTTATGATAAAGCCTTAGTTACCGTAGATAAGATGTGTGATGAAGAAGTCAAAGAATGGGTTGATACTGGACTCGCTATTGGCAAAGCAGGTTCCTATGGAATTCAAGATTCTTTTGGAAGATTTATTTCTAAGATTGAAGGGGATTATTATACAATTGTAGGATTACCATTAAATAAGCTTTATAACATTCTTAAAAAATTAGAGGTGTATGATGAATTACGATAAGTTATTAGAAGAATTAGTAAAAAATGTTGATTTTGAAAAATACGATGCTTTTAGTACATCAAAATATTGTCATTATACGAAAGTTGGAAGTAAAGATGTTGCTTTTATTTGGTGTCACTATGATAATAAAGAATTATTAGATAGGGATAGCGAATCTTTTAAAGAACTTCAAAAACGTATTAATGAAGCTAAAAAAAGAGGAGCAAGACTTCCAGGAATTCTTAGTGTATTAAAAAGTGGAGATCATTTATTTCAACTTCAAGAAAGAGTTATGGGTAAGAAGTTAGGATATTATGAAATTCTTGCAGAAAAAACAAGAGTAGAAGATTTTATAGAAGTATTAAAAACGATTGATATTATGGCAGAAACAGGTATTAATGTTGACCAAGGATATAATTGTTTGGTAGATGATGAAGGTCATATTAACTTACTTGATTGTTATCTAACATTACCTAAACAATTCCGTGTTAATGCAAGACCATATTTATTTCATGATATGATTTTCCGTGAACCACAATATCCAAAAGAAGAAGACATTAAAGTATTAATTAAAATACTTAGAAAATTAGTTAAAGCCTGTGCTATATACTTTAATGAAAATAATCTAGATCGAGAAACAATCTATAAAGAGATTATGAATGTTATAAAGAATTATTCCTTTATATCAATGGAAGATAAAGATAAACTAATAAATGAAATATTAGATGAGACTTTACAAATAACTAAATAATGTTATAATATAGACAAAAGAAGCAGTTAAAAGAATAGTAATTAATATAACTTTATACAGTGAGATAATGGTTGGTGTGAATTATTTAAAGATATTAATGAACGTACTTTTAAACTTCATCGTTAATCGCGTTAAGATATTGAGTAATAGAATTCTATTAAAGTAGGATGGTACCACGGTAAGCGTTCCTATGTATTAGAGTTCTTTTTTTATTTTTTAGGAGGATATTATGATAGAAGAAACTGAAAAATATTTATTAGAATTAATTAAATCTTTAGGTTATAGTATTGATAAAGTAACTTTAAATGTTAGTAGTAGACCTGAACTTGGTCAATTTCAAATTAATGATGCTTTTAATTTAGCAAAAATTAATCATGAAAATCCTCGTGCTATAGCAGAAAAGATTGTAAGTAATCTTGATAATCGTTTTACAAATGTTAATATTGCGGGAGCAGGTTTTATTAATCTGTCATTTAGTGATCAATATATTATTGATTATTTAAATAATGGAATTGATGATTTTAATATTTTTGTTAATAAGCAAAAAGAAAAAACGATTATTTTTGATTATGGTGGATCTAATGCTGCTAAAGCATTGCATGTAGGACATATGCGTTCTGCTAATATTGGAGAAGCTGTTAAAAGACTTGCTAAATTAATGGGTAATAAAGTTATTGGTGATGTTCATCTAGGAGACTTAGGTAGACAAGCTGGTATGTTAATATCAGAATATAAAAGAATGGAACCTGATTCTGTCTTCTTTGATCCTAATTATACTGGAGAATATCCTAATATTAATTTAACAGCTGAAGATTTAGGTAAGATGTACCCTAAAGCTAATATTGATGCAAGTAATAATCCTGAACGTATGGAAGAAGTACGTCATATTACAGCTGAGATTGATAAAGGAAATAGAGCATATACAGAACTTTGGAAACAAATGGTTAAAATTAGTAAAGAAGTTATTGTTAAAACATATGACCATTTAAATTGTCATTTTGAATTATTTGAAGGTGAACTAGATGCTTTCCCATATATTCCTAAAGTTCTTGAAATCATGAAAGATTATTTATATGAATCTGATGGAGCTCTTGTTTGTGATGTCAAAAAAGAAGATGATAATAAACCTGTTCCACCACTAATTGTTATTAAAAATGATGGAGCAACCATTTATGCAACACGTGATCTTGGAACATTATATTCAAGAATGGAAAGATTTAATCCAGATGAAATATGGTATTTCACTGATGATCGTCAATCATTATATTTTGAACAAGTCTTTAGAGCTAGTTATAAAACAGGACTTGTTAATGAAAAGACTAAATTATATCATTTTCCTTTTGGAACCATTAATGGTAGTGATGGAAAACCATTTAAAACCCGTGATGGTGGGGTAATGACATTAGATGCTTTAATTGAATTAATTAATACAGAAATAGAGAAGAAGATTAAAGAAGAAATAACAGGCGAAGAAAGAGAAGAAATCGCTGATAAATTAACAATCGCAACTTTGAAATTCGCGGACTTACTTCCATTTAGAAAAACCGATTATATTTTTGATCCTGTTAAATTCTCATCTCTTGATGGTAAAACAGGACCATATATTTTATATACGATAGTTCGTATTAAATCATTACTTCGTAAAGTAGAAGATAAAGATTATCAATTAAAAGTAATTGATAATGAAGAGGTTAGAGATATTTTAGTTAAATTATTAAGCCTTAATAATGTTTTAGATAAATCTTATAATGAAGCTTCTTTAAATTATATTTGTGAATATTTATTTGATTTATTAAGCTTATATAATAAATTCTATAATAATCATAGTATCTTACAAGAAGAGGATTTAGATATAAGAGAAAGTTATCTTGCATTAACAAAATTAGTTTATAACGTAGCTCATAATTTACTTAATGTATTAGCAATCGAAGAAGTGGAGAAAATGTAATGAGAAAAACTTTTGGAATGGTAATCGCACTACTTTTATTTCTAGGTGCATGTATATATATTGTCTTTTCAAGTCCAGTTCCTACTATTACACATATTAAATTTGAAGGTGATAAGTCATTTATTATTGGTATAAATAATCAAGATCGAGTTACAATTTTCCGTTCACTTGACAATGATAAAACTTTCAATTTACAACTTTTTGACAAAAAGAAATTAGAGGATGCAGCTCTTCTAATTAAAAATAGAATGAAAAGTGAAACTGTTAATGTGACAATCTTTTCAATGAATGAAAAGAATAATGAAAGACTAATTGAAATAATCAAAAAGAATCTATCGAATATTGTTATTAAAGAACCTAAAATAGATGATTTAGTAACTTATTCTAATGAAGTTGTATATGATTTAGAAAGTACATATACGAAAGAAGAAATAACTAATATAAGTCGTGAAATTGGTGATAGTATCAAAGAATATGTTGATAAGAAATTAATTATACTTGAAAGTGATGATATTGATACTATTAAAGAAAAAGTATCAACATTAGACTTTACAAATTATGATTTAATTAATTATGATTTATCAAAATATAAATTAACGGTATATCCTTATAGTAGTTATAATATTGAATTTAATTATAATGAAGAATTTACATATCATATTAAATTAAATTTAGAACTTAAAGAAATCAAAGAAAATAGAACAGAAATATATAAATATACATATAATCATAGTACTGATGAAATAAGTGATTATAAAACGATATTTTATGAATATTAGGAGTAATATGAAAGAATTTGCAACAGAAGATGATTTCTTAGTAAAAAGAAGTAATGGTTTACTATTAAGTAATAATGATGTAAAAATCTTAGAAAGATATGATATTAATTATAATTCTTGCAAAGACTTATCTGAATTAATCTATTTAATAGAAGATTATTTAGAAGATACCGATGAATGTGTTGATTTAGAAGAATTAAGTATAAAACTTTCTGAATTTAATTATTATCACAATACTAATAAATAAAATATCCACAATTATGTGGATATTTTTTTATAATCAAACGATATTGAATATTTAGTATATATTTAGTAAAATTAATATGTAGGATATTAAAGGATTGATAATATGAATAACATTTTAAAAAATAAAAAAATATTAATTCCTGTTATTGCCATTGTTATAGCATTTGTAGCTTACCTTGGTATTTCTTTTAGTATGCCTCTTGAAAATGATGTTGAGGTTTCACCTAATTCTGATTTAATATATTATTTAAATGTTTATTATGATGGTGTTGACCGTAATGGTGTTAAATCAAATGATACAACAGTTTCCAATATTAATAGTGGATATATGTATATAACAGATAAACTTCCTGATGGACTTACATTCCAAGGATTTGTAACAACAACGGATGGAACAATTGGAGCAGTAAGAAGAGACGATGAAAACACTTCTTGTTTAGGTAAAGTAGTAGATGATACAAATGAAGATGGTGTTGATGCAGGAGTATGGAATGATGGTCATACGGAATACACTTATCATGGTCTTCATTATAATGAAAGTGATCGTACTGTAACTTTTAAAGTTAAAAACTTACAAGCTGGTTGTAAATTAACGGTTGGTATTGTTACAAAGACACCAGCAGCTGTTGATGATCCATTAACAGAAGTTATTGAAAAAAGAAGAGATTTTTATAATTTTGGACAAATTAGAGAAGATAGTTTAACGGTTATATCAAATACAGTGCATGTCTTTATGGGAAAAGGTGATCTACCAATGTATACTGTTACTTATCAGTATACAGGAACCGTTCCATCTAATGCGCCTTCAGTTCCTCTTCAAACTAGTTTTATTGAAGGAAGTAAGGTTGCTGTTAGTGCACCTGTTGATGTTGAAGGATATACTTTTAGTGGATGGAGCACAAGTGATGTAACAATAAATGATGGAAGTTTCATTATGCCAAGTAGTAATGTTACTTTAACTGGTTCTTTTTCACAAGTATCCAAATATAATGTAACATATCAAATTAATGGAACTAAACCAAATGGATATTCATCTCCTAACGTTAAATCATATTATCCAAAATCAACGGTTAGGGTAGATAGCTTATCAGAAGGTGATGTCATAAATGGATATAGATTCTCTGGATGGAGTACAAGTGATGTAACAGTATCAAATGAAAAAGATTTCACAATGCCAAATGATGATGTTCAATTAAGAGGTGAATTTAGAGAAGTAACATATACAGTTACATATGCATTCTATGATACAGTTCTTCCTCCAAATAGTGATAGTTTGTTACCAGAACCTGCAAGTTATAAACCAGGAGTTAGAGTAACACATCCAACTATTACAGAACCATCTGGATATAAATTCTTAGGTTGGTATAAAGAAGATAATTTTGTAATGCCAGAAGAAAATATTACGATTTATGGTGAATGGATGAGACAAACTGGTACATTTGAACCTACAATTACTAAAACAATCAGTGAACCAAATCGATATTATGGACCAGGAGATCAAATTCTTTATGAAATTGTTGTAACAAATACTGCTAGTTTTCCTATTCATGATATTGTTATTAAAGAATCAAATAATGATGCTAGTTTCTTTCAAAGTGATAACTATGTTATTCTATCTGATCATTATGTTAAAATTCCTAGTTTAGCAGCAGGGGCGTCTACTATTATTAGAGCACGTTACAATGTTAAAGAATCAGATAGTGATAGAGTGATTAATGAAGTAGAAATAGTTGGAGCTTTAGCCGATAATGATTATGTGTTAAAAGAGAAAGAATATAAAGCAAGTGCTGTTGCTAATCTTGCTTCTAAGTTAACAATTTGTAAGAATATAAGTGGTCCTAGTGTACCAAATAAATTTCAATTTCATGTAACTGGTACGAATTATGAAACATGGGTTGTTCTTGCAAAAGATGAATGTAATTCCTTCTATGTAAGTCCTGGAACATATCAAATTAAAGAAATTATTCCTCAAGAATATGAAATATCAAGTATCTCAGGATTAACTTCAAACGGTTCTAATTTACAAATAGATCAAGGAAATGATTATACTGTTACATTTACAAATAGATTTATCAAAAAAGGATTTTATCATTCTTTTGGAAGAATAGAGAACACTTTGATTATTAATAATTAGGAGGTAAATATGAAGAAAGTACTTAAGAAAAAACCAATTATCTTTATAGCTTTATTATTTGCTGTCATATTAATTGGTGGTACCATTGCTTATTATTATTCAAATGTTGTTATCCCTAATGAATTTCAAACGATGACATATAATGTAAAAATAAGAGAGGATGATTTTCAAGGTTCATTTGGTCCTAAAAAAGTTTTCATTGTTAATCAAGAAGCAACAAATACACCTGTTGTATTAAGAGTTAATTATAATGAATACTGGACTGATGACGATAATAAAAATATTAATAATTTGAAATCAGATGGTACTAATTGTGTTACAAAGAATTGGACAAGTGCATTCTTGAATGATTTTACTTTCAATAGTAATGATGGATGGTATTATTATAAAAAAATATTAAAGCCTCAATCTGAAGTTCAATTACTTGAAAGTGTTACCAATAATGAATGTATGGGAAAATATCATTTAGATTTTAATTTTGAAGCTATTCAAGCTGATGAATCAGCTGTTTATAATATTTGGTCTAAAAGTATTACAATAAATGGAGATAATGTATCATGGGGATTTTAAAAAAGGTTGTTCATGTCTTATCAATTATTGTATATGTCTTAATAGGTATTTATGCAATTCTTTGTGTTCCTATGATTCTTGGATATAGACCATTAGTTGTTTTATCTGGATCAATGGAACCTGCATATAAAGTTGGTGGAATACTATATTATAAAAAAGTAGATGTTAAAGAATTAAAAGTTGGTGATCCTATAACCTTTAAATTAGATGATGGGGCAATAGTATCACATCGAATTACTAAAATAAAAGAAAATGGTGTTATTACTAAAGGGGATGCAAATAATTCTGAAGATCCTAATGAAGTTAAGTTTGATAATATTTTAGGAAGAGATGCTAAAATATGTATTCCATATGTAGGATACTACGTTAAGTTTATTAATGATCATTTAATAGTCAGTATTCCTTTAATAATAATATTGATGCTAGAATTCTTTTTAAGTAATAAGAATTTTGATGTAAAACTAACAGAAAGGAGTGATAATTATGAAACAAAAGAGGAGCAATAAACCATTAATCGCAGGTGTTATACTTGCTGTTGTTGGTGTAATTGGAGGAACTTTTGCTTATTTTACAAGTACAGATACATTTACAAACGTTTTTAGTACTAAACCATATGTAATGGAAGTAACTGAAGTATTTGAAAGTCCTACTGATTGGACCCCTGGAACAACTACTAATAAAACGGTTATTGCGACAAATAAGGGTGATGTTCCATCTGCTGTACGTGTTAAATTAACTGAAAATTGGGTTGATGCTAATGGTAATCCATTACCACTAGTTGATAATAATAATGTTAGTGCAGCAATTATAAACTTCGCAATAGATTTTTCTAGTAATTGGGTAAAAAATGGAAATTATTACTATTATAAAAAAGCCCTTTCTAAAAATGAAAGTACATCTTCTTTACTAGAATCTGTAACTTTTAATTCTTTAGTCGAAATACCTAGTGAAGATAATTGTGTAACTGATGATACAACACATACAACAATATGTACAACAACTACAACTGGTTATGCTGGTGGTTCATATACATTAATTGTTGATGTTGAAACTGTTCAATATGATCAATATAGAGCTGCATGGAATACAACAGTTTCTATTGCTGCACCTAATGCTTAGGAGGGTTTTATGAAAAAAATATTATTAATAATTATTTTATTATTATCTTTTAGTGTTGAAGCTAAAGAGAACAAACTATATTTTGTAGAAGATCCTGATGAAGATAGAGTTGTTTATGAAAGTGGTACCTTTGATGAAAAAATGTTTATGAATCATCGTGATATGGTGCCTGGTAGTAAATATACAGATGAATTAACAATCGAAAATGGTACAAACACAATCTATACTTTGTATTTTAAGGTTATTACGAAGGAACAAACAGAAGCTGCAGATAATTTACTAAATAATATTATTATGAAAATAACAATAGATGGTGTTATTATTTATGAAGGTAAAGCTAATGGTATCGGAAGTGTTGATTTATCTTCAGCTGTTGAGTTAGGTGAAGTATTACCAAAAAAAAGTTATAAAATGGTTGTTGATACATATTTAAGTACAGATTACACTAATCCTCAAGGAGAAGATTTAGCGTTAATTGATTGGGCTTTTTATGCTCAATATCAAAGAGAAGAACCACAACAAATTGTTCCTATAACAGGTAAAAATAGTTCCAATTGGTTCTCAATTGTTGCTGTTTTGTTAATTATTTCAGCTGTTATTTTATTTGCTTATAATAATTTTAGAGGTGAACCTAAGAAAGCTATGTAATGCTTTCTTTTTTGTAAATAAAATTTTAATAGAAGTTTATTTTGTGATATAATCTTTCATATAGGAGAATAATAATGTATCGTTTTGCAAGATTTCTATTCAAAATATTATTTACTTTTTTTATTCCCTGTAAAATAAAAGGAATAGAGAATATTCCTCATGAAGGAAAAGTATTATTAGTAGGAAATCATAAAAGTAATTATGATAGTCCACTAGTAGTAAAAGCTATAAAAAGAAAAGTACATTTTATAGCTAAAAAAGAATTACTTGAAGGTAAGGCTAAATTTATTTTCAAAAGATTAGAAATAATCCCTGTAGATAGAAAAAATCATAATAATAGAGATAGTCTTAATAAAGCAATAGAGTATTTAAATAATGATGAAATAGTAGCGATTTTTCCAGAAGGAACTTTTAATAATACAGAGTATATTATTAGGCCATTTAAAATAGGAGCTTGTTATTTGGCCTCAAAAAGTGATTGTCCAATTATACCGTTCTCTATTAAAGGAGAGTATAAATGGTTTAAAAGAAAGGTTACAATAACTTTTGGAAAACCTTATTATCTTAAAGATAAGTTAGATTTAGGAAAGGAGAATATTACTTTAATGAATAAAGTAATAGATTTATTGAAATGAGTCTAATTGATAAAATAAAAAGTTTAAAAAAACCAAATGCTCCTTGGGAACATTTTTATACTAGAGAAGAAAGAAAATTAGAAATCCCTGAAGATACTTTATATGATGTTCTAGCTAAAAGTGCAGAAGAGTATCCTCTCTATTATGCATATACGTATTTTGGAACAAAAGTAACATATAAAGAAATGTTAAATATGGTTGAAAAGGCTGTATGTGCTTTTCGTTCTCAAGGTATAAGAAGAGGAGATGTTGTAAGTTTATGTCTTCCTAATGTACCTGAAGCATTAGTTAGCTTATATGCATTAAATAGAATTGGTGCCATAGCAGAAATGATTCATCCATTATCTAGTGAAGTTGAAATTAAAAACTATTTGAATAACACAGGTAGTGTTATGTTAATAATGGTTGATTTTTGTTATGAAAAAGTTAAAAATATTCTTCATGAAACGAAAGTATATAAATCAATATATGTTTCTCCTAAAGAATCTATGCCTTTCTTAATGTCTTTAGGTTATGAAGTAACTAAAGGATTTAAAATAGAAAAACCAAATAAAGATGATTCATCTTGTTTAATGTGGTCTACTTTTATTAAAAGTGGTAAAAGATATCGTCAAGATTTTGATAGTATGACTTTAAATACCGATCCTGCTGTAATATTACATAGTGGTGGTACAACAGGAAGTCCTAAAAGTATTGTTTTATCTAGTAGAAATTTTAATGCTTTAGTAGAACAAGCAAAAACTTTACTTAAAGATGTAGTACCAGGTGATAGTATTTTAGGTGTACTTCCAATATTCCATGGATTTGGACTTGGTGTTACAATGCATTGTGCTATTTCAAAAGGTGTTGAAATTCAATTAATACCTCAATTTGATGTTAAGAAATTTGGTAAGATATTAACTCATGATCGTCCTAATTTAATTATGGGTGTACCAACTCTTTTTGAAGCAATGACAGGTGTTGATGATAAAAATTTAGATTTATCATATCTAAAGTATGTTGTTTGTGGTGGTGATAGTCTAAATCAAAACTTAATTGATAAAGTAAATAAATATTTAGCTGATCACAATGGACGAGCAAGAATATGTCAAGGTTATGGTATGACTGAGTGCTTAGGAGCTGTATGTGTTGGATTTAAAGAAGAGACAAATAAAGATTTATCAATGGGTATTCCAATGCCTGGTGATTATCTAAAAATAATTGACCCTAAAACCCAAGATGAAATGCCTGTTGGTGAAGCAGGTGAAATTTGTGTATCAGGACCTACGGTCATGATGGGATACTTGGATAATGAAAAAGAAACAAATGAAGTCTTAAGAATTCATTCTGATGGAAGAGTATGGCTTCATACTGGTGATATGGGATATATGACAAAAGAAGGTATTTTCTATTATCAACAAAGAATTAAGAGAATGATTATTTCAAGTGGCTTTAATGTTTATCCAAGTCAAATTGAAAGTGTTATTAGTGAACATCCTGCTGTTCTTAACTGTACAGTTATTCCGATACCACATCCTTATAAACAACAAGTTGCAAAAGCATTTGTTGTTCTAAAACAGGGATATAGTCCTAATATTTTTGTAAAGAATAGTATTAAAGATCATTGTAAGAAACATTTAGCTAAATTCTCTTTACCATATGAGTATGAATTTAGAAAGAGTCTTCCAAAGACACTAATAGGAAAAGTTGACTTTAAAAAGTTACAAGAAGAAGAGGAAGAAAAACATAAAAAAGAAAACAAGTAATGGAGGTATTGGTTTATGAAAAAAAACAATAAACCATGGGAAAAATATTATCACAAAGAAGAAAAAAGTATTAAATTTCCCGAATATAATTTATATCAAGTAATATGTGATTGTGCAGAAAAATATAAATATTATTATGCATCTGATTATTTAGGAACAAAAGTTACTTATCAAGAGTTTTTAACTTACGTTGATAAAGCTGCTATTGCGTTTAGATCTCTTGGAATAAGAAGAGGAGATGTTGTTAGTATATGTCTACCGAATGTTCCAGAAGCTTTAGTTAGTTTATACGCTTTAAATAAAATTGGAGCTATATGTGAAATGATTCATCCACTATCTAGTGAGATGGAAATAAGAGATTATTTAAATAATACAGGTAGTGTTTTATTAATAATGATTGACTTTTGTTACGATAAAGTTAAAAACATTATTCATGATACGATGGTATATAAAACAATTGTTGTATCTGTAACAAACTCAATGCCAATGTTAACAACAGTTGGTTATGAAGTAATGAAAAAAGGTTATAAGATGTTTATTAAGACTCCATTTAGAAGAGGAGATTATATATCATGGCCTCGTTTCATGAAAGAAGCTGCCCGTTATAAGATGAATTATACACCTGAAGTTAAAGGAGAAGACCCAGCGGTTATCTTACATAGTGGTGGAACTACTGGTAATCCTAAAAGTATCGTTTTATCGAATAATAATTTTAATGCTTTAATGGCACAAGTTCAATGTACAATGACTAATCGTGAAGTAGGAGATGTGGTATTAGGTATTTTACCAATATTCCATGGATTTGGTTTAGGTGTTACAATGCATTGTGCTTTCTCAATGGGATTTGAAGTTGTTTTAGTACCTCAATTTGATGCTAGAACATTTGATAAATTAATTAGTAAATATCGACCTAATTTAATTGTAGGTGTGCCAACTTTATTTGAAGCTTTAACTAATATTAATGATAAGAAGTTAGATTTATCTTGTCTTAAATATGTTATTTCTGGTGGCGATAGTTTAAATCTTAATTTAACAAGAAAAATAAATGATTATATCAAAGAACATAATGGTACTGTAAAAGTATGTCAAGGTTATGGAATGACTGAAGCTCTTGGAGCTGTATCATATGGCTATCGTGAAGAATTTAATAAAGAGACAAGTATTGGTATTCCATTACCAGGTGATGAGATAAGAATCTTTAAACATAATAGTCAAATTGAAGTTCCTTATGGTGAAGATGGTGAAATATGTATATCAGGACCTACAGTTATGATGGGATACTTAGATAACGAAAAAGAAACAAATGATATTTTACAATTACATAAAGATGGTAAAGTATGGCTACATAGTGGTGATATTGGCTCTATGGATAGTGATGGTGTCATTTTCTATAAACAAAGATTAAAAAGAATGATTATATCAAGTGGATTTAATATTTATCCTAATCAAATTGAAAAGATTATTTGTTCTCATGAAGCCGTTCTTAACTGTACAGTAGTTGGTATACCTCATCCATATAAACAACAAGTTGCAAAAGCTATTATTGTATTAAAGAATGGTTATAGTCCAACACATACTATAAAAAATGAAATAAAAGAATTATGTCAAAAAAATTTAGCTAAATTTTCATTACCATATGAATATGAATTTAGAAAGAGTCTACCAAGAACAAATATTGGTAAGATTGATTTTAGAAAACTACAAGAGGAAGAAGAAAATTATGAAGAAGAATAAACTTCCAACTTTCATGTATCATTTTCTAAAACCTATTTTAGGTATTATTTTTAGATTATATTATAATCCTAAATTTATTGGTAAAGAAAATATTCCTAAAGATGGAGCTATTCTTATTGTAGGTAATCATAAACATGTTATGGATCAATGTGGACCGATTCTTGCAACTAAAAGAGTAATTCATTATATGGCAAAAAAAGAATATTTTGATGATAAGAAAGTAGCTTGGTTTTTTAAAGGTACTGGTTGTATCTCTGTTAATCGACAAATTCATGATGATAAAGCCAAAGAACTTGCGATGAATGTTTTATATGATGGTGATGCTTTAGGACTATTTCCTGAAGGAACAAGAAATAAAACAGATAAGTTTTTATTACCATTTAAATTTGGCGCAGTATCAATGGCTAAAAAGACAGATGCTTATTTGATACCATTCGCTGTAACAGGTGATTATAAATTTCGTAGTAAGAATTTAGTATATCGTTTTGGTAAACCATTTAAAGTAACTAATATGAACTTAAGTGAAGCGAATAATCGTTTGCATAATGCGATATCTAATCTTATGGCTAAAAATTATCGTGAAGAAAAAAGTATTAATGTTAGTAAAGAATTGTTAAGAAATTAATAATTCTTTTTTTTGTATATTTATAATGATATTAAAAATCATAGCAATAGTTTGTTTTTATGTTATAATTTGTGTAGAGGTATATATGAATAATTTATTTACATATCAAGATTTTTTTAGTGAATTATTTCAAAATGATTATGATACTATTTTAGATAAAATAGAAGATTATATTATATCTAAAGGACAAACTCTTGGAAGTGATTATCATAAACTTTCTGATAGAAATGTATGGATTCATAATACTAGCAAAGTAGATAACAATGTTAATATTGTTGGACCATGTATTATTATGGAAAATGTTACAATTGAGAATAATGCTGTTATAAGACCAAATGTTATTATTGGTCCTAATAGTCATATTGGTAATTCTACTGAAGTAAAGAATAGTATATTATTAGATACTGTTACCTTACCACATTTCAATTATGTTGGTGATAGTATTTTAGGTAGTCATGTTCATTTAGGAGCAGGAGCTATTATTTCTAATTATCGACTTGATCATCGTAATGTTAAAGAAACAAGAACGAAAATTGGAGCTTATATCGGTGATTATGTTGAAGTTGGTTGTAATAGTGTAATATGTCCAGGTACCATTATTAATAAAAATGTAACAGTTTATCCTCTTGTTATGGTAAGAGGTAATATTAAAGAAAATAGTATTGTAAAAAGAGATAATATCATTGTAGAAAAAGATAATAGATAGGAGGTAATTTATGGCAATTATAGATTCTAAAGGAATAAAAAGTGAAAGTGGAACTATAAAATCCCAAACAATTAAAAGAGAATCATCAACTGTAATTAATAGACCAGGAAGACAAATGCCATCGTCTCCAATGTCTAGTAAATCTTTAAATCGTAATAATAGACCACCTGGTTCTAGAAGAAATGGTTTAAATAGAAATAACAATTTACGTAAAAATCGTAATGTTGCTAAACCAAGTGGAAGTGATGATGATAAAGAATTAAATCCTCTTCAAAAAGCTGAACAAAGAAGAAAACCATTAAATCAACAAGCTCATCAAAGACCAGTTAATGCCCAAGAAGAAAATGAAAATAATCCTCAAGGATTAGAAAATCAACAAAATGGTCAAAATACCCAAAATGGTCAAGGTGGGGATCAACTTTCAAAACCAGAAAATGAGTTAGAACAAAATACACAAAATCAAGGATCAGATCCTAATCTTCCTAATAATGTTAAAGAAGATGAAGATGGTGATGGAAAAGGTAGTGGTTTAGGTAAAAAAATATGGAATTTCTTAAAGAAACATCCAATGGTTTTAGTATATATTGGTGCTGCGATTTTAATTCTTCTTTTGGCATTCATTGTAATAGCTTATCTAGCTGCTATTTTTGGTGGACTTGGAGCTGCTGCTACCGATGAAGATATGAGAAAGAATTATGGGCCTTTCTTCGCCTTTGATAGTGCATCTGTTTCTTTGGTTGACCCAACAGGTACTATTCCTGTAAGTAGATCTCTATCTCTTTCGGAATATTTAAAAGGAATTGTTTATGCTGATACGATGAAACTTAATTTATCATCAATGACTAATGAACAAATATTAGAGTTTTATAAAGCGGTAATTGTTGCTCGAAAAGCTCAAATTTTAAGTAAAGGAAGGTATGATAATCGTTCTAAACAAATGACCTTGAAATTAACCGATTTTAATTATTGTGATCCTCAATACGGATGTAAAATCGCTACAAAGGGTGGAAGTACTTTCTATTTATCAAATGATTTATCTTTAGATGTTGATAGAACATCAACAGAATATGGGGCTCTTGAAGATCGATTATTAGTTATTATGAATAAAGCAATTGGTGAAGCAACATCAAAAATTGTGACACCAAACAATGTGGAAGAGCCATTAACGACATATAAATGGTCACCACCTTCTGTTTCATCATCAACAATCTCTTCATATCTCTCAGCTGCTAAAAGTGGAACTAAATATGAAGATATTATAAAAAATACACATAGTGGATATAAAGTATATAACTTGGATGATTATGCTTTATTATATGAAAGTGTCTTTATATCACTATATACATTTTGGTGGCCAATAGGTACGGATAGTCCAGATGCTTCAGGAAGTTATTCTGGAAATCCTTCAACATACCTTGTTTTATCAAGATATGGTCCATCATTTGGTACACAAACAATTAACAAAGGAATGAAGATTGGTGGTACTTGTGGAAGAACAACAGTCATTGCTCCTAAAGATGGTAAAGTTACTTTTGTAGGAACAGATGCAAAATATGGTAGTTATGTCATCATAAGCCATGAAGATAATGTTAGAACCCTTTTAGGTAGCTTATCTAATATTAAAGTTGCAGTTAATCAAGAAGTTATGCAAGGTGATTTAGTTGGTATCGTTGGTAAAATAAATGAAGATGATTCTCAATGTTATGTTTATGTTGAGATGTATGCAAGTGGTCAAAATGTTAATCCTCTAGATTATTTCTCTGAAGATTTTCCACGTCCAACTCTTGCTAAGTATATTAAATTTGTACAAGGTAAAGATAATCAACAAACAGTATGTAAAACGCTTCTTGCGAGTGGTTTTAGTAGAGCAGCGGTTGCTGGACTTATGGCTAATATTGAGCATGAATCTGGTTTTAGATTAGATGCTTTATCTGATAATGGTACAAGTAATGGATTATTCCAATGGCACAAGGGAAGACTTGATAATTTAAGGCAATACTGTGGTAGTGAGTATTTAACATCAATTAAATGTCAACTTGATTTCTTCTTATATGAAATAACGGAAGGAACAGAAAAGAATGATGGTGCCTATGAATATTTGATGGGTAATCATAATGCATATGATATGGCATATCATTTCTGCTTATTATTCGAACGTCCAAAAGGTGGTGCAACATCTGCTGCTAATCGTGGTAAACTAGCTGAATCTAAATATGTTAGTTATGTAAATAATGGATGTAATTAGGAGTAGTTATGAAGAATAAAAAGAATTTAATATTTATGATTCCTTTATTAGCATTATTTATTTTCGTAATATTGCTAGTAAGGTCAAATAAAAAAAATACTCCCGTTCCTGTTCAAACATTTACAAAAGTTAATAATTATAGCCAATTTTTTGGAATAGATAGTTTAGTAAATGATTATGTAAAAAAGAGTAATTCTGGAAGAGTAGAATATTATTATTATACAAATGATATTTATTATTTATCTTTTAAAAGAAATTATTATTATATTGTCGTTGGTGATAAAGTTAAATATGATTATGATACATCAAAATTAGAAATGACTAGTGATATTTCATATTTAATTACGGTTCAAATTTCGAGCTCTAAATATGATATAGAAGAGATAGATAATTATCAAGATTACTTAGATAATTCTAAATTACGTGATGGAGTTACTGTAAAAAGTAATGAATCAATATCAAATTATGATAATAAAGTAATTAGTGATATGTTTATAATGAATTATTATATTAATTATTTTAAAGAATTATTATTTGTTAATTATACTAAAGCTTATAATATGTTAGATAGTAAGTATCGTGAAAAAATAGGTGATTTAGATTATTTTAATAGTTATCGAGAAGAATTATATAATTCCATAAACAACATTATTATTAATTATTCTATTAATGGTGAAAAAGGTAATAGATCTTATAGTGTTGTTTTAAATAATAATTTGATTTTAGAATTTAAAGAAAATAGTATTATGAACTTTAGTGTTAACATAAGAAAATATGAATAAAATTCTTATTGAATTTTATTCATTTTTTTATATTCTTTTGATATACTAATAATAAGGAGAATATATGAGAAAAGTATTAATGATTGTTTTAGTTATAGTATTAATTTGGGTAGGCTATGTTACTGCGGAGTATTTCCGTGTTTATAGACCCGATAACACCGATAATAAAGTTTTAATATCTTTAGGAGAAAAGGATACTGATACATATGTTGAACAAAAAGGTCTAGGCTTTTCTGTTGTAAAATATAAAGTATCTTTATCAGATGCAGAATCTGGAACCCTTATTAAAGAATTTAAAATATTTGGTATTAAAGTTAGTAAAACAACTTTAGTTAGAGTGAAAAAATAATGGATTATAAAAAAGTAATACCAATTATCCCTTCACTTGATCCCGATGATAAATTAATTAATGTAATTAATGATTTAATAGATAATGGTTTCAATAAAATAATATTAATTAATGATGGAACGGAAGATAAAAGAATCTTTAATGAACTTGATAAAAAAGATGAAGTTATATTATTAACTCATGAAGTAAATAGAGGTAAAGGAGCAGCTTTAAAGACTTCTTTTTCCTATTATAAAGATCATTTAATGAAAGATTATTGTGGTGTAATATGCCTAGATTCTGATGGACAACATTTAGTTAGTGATGCTATTAAAGTATCTAACGAAATGGTTAAATCAAATAGATTTACTTTAGGTACAAGATTATTTAATACTAAAGAGACACCTCTTCGTAATAAAACAGGTAATCGTATAACATCAAGGGTATTTAAATGGTTCTTTAAAGTATATTTAAAAGATACACAAACAGGTTTACGAGCTATTCCTAATCGATTAATTGATTTACATCTTAATACTTTAGGTGATCGTTTCGAATATGAAATGAATGCTTTAATTGATTTAGTTCGCGCTAAAGAAGAAATAGAGGAAGTTGATATTAAAACCGTTTATCTTGAAAATAGTAACAAGAAAAGTCATTTTAAACCATTTAAAGATTCTTGGAGAATATATAAATTAATGTTTAAAAGATTAAAAAAATAAAAAATATGATTATTAAATCATATTTTTTTATTATTATCTTCAACTATTTTTTTACATAAACCAATGTAATTACTAGGAGTTAATTTTAATAACCTTTCTTTATCTTCATTACTTATTTCAAGTTTATTAATGAATTTATGTAATTCTTCTTTATTAAGTTCTTTACCTCTTGATAATTCTTTTAATAATTCATAAGCATTATCAACTTTATTTTTTCTTAAAACGGTTTGAATTGCTTCTGTAAGTACTTCATAGTGATTATCAAGTTCTTCTTTTAAATATTCTTCATTAACAACTATTTTATTTAATCCTGTTAATGTTTCTTTAATACTAATTAAACTATGACTAAAGATTACACCTAAGTTCCTTAGTTTACTTGAGTCTGATAAATCTCTTTGCATACGTGATATTGATAAATTATTAACAAGCGCATCTATTAATCCATTACTAATTTCAACATTAGCCATCGAATTCTCATGATTAATAGGATTTACTTTATGTGGCATAACACTTGATCCTACTTCATTATCTTTTTTCATTTCTTTAAAATAGTTTCTTGATATATATAACCACATATCACTATTTAAATCTTTAATGATATTATTTAATACTTTAATATTACTTAATAATATACATAATATATCATGAGATTCTATTTGGGTTGTAAGGGGATTATATTCTAAGTCTAAACTATTAATAAAATCTTTAGTAATATTTATCCAATCAACATTAGGGAAAGCTACAATATGACAATTATAGTTTCCAACAGCCCCACTAAATTTACTACGTAACTTTAGATTATTAATTATTTTAATAATGCTTTTAATTCGAAAACTAAATACTTTAAATTCTTTACCAACAGTAGTAGGGGATGCGTTTTGTCCATGAGTATGTGCCATCATTGGAGTTTCTTTATATTTATCACTTAATTCATCTAATTTAATAATAAGATTATTAAGATTATCTAAATAATAATTTAATCCATCTTTAATCATTAAATTATAACTTGTATTGTTAACATCTTCACTTGTTAAAG
>JAEEZO010000004.1 GCA_016291895.1 Caryophanales bacterium | reverse complement strand
TTTTTTCTTTTTCATTAAAACTAGATTCATTAGAAAAACGAATTAGAAATTCTTTATCTTTTTCTTTAATTTTACATAACATATCAAAGATATTTATAACTTCATTAGGATTTGTACTATATAGATAGGCAAATGCTTTAGCAAGATAATCACGAACTTCTATTGAACAATCATAAAATAATAAATCTATTTTATTTTTAAACTCATTATACATAACTATATCCTACTAGTATTATAACATATTACTAATAATCTTGATATTTTTAAACATAAAAAAGATTAAGTAAAACTTAATCTTTTAATTATTTAACAATATATTTTTTTCGATGAATAAATAAATTAATAATTAAAAATAAATGTCTAAATCCATCTCTTATTGTCTTTAAATGAGGTTTACGATCACGTAAATCTTTTCTTAATATTGTTGATACTTGGCACATCTTTAGATTATTAATTTTAGCTTTAATAATCATTTCACTAGCATATTCCATACCAGGACATGTTAGATTAATTTTTCTTAATGATTTAGTATTATACATTCTAAGACCACAATGATAATCTTTAACAGGTGTTCTAAAGAACATATTAGCAAATCCTGATAAGAATCTAACGCCAATTTTATGAGATAATGGCATGGCCTTCTTTTTGATTCCACCCATGAAACGATTACCAACAACTAAATCATAACCATCTCTAACTTTTTCGATAAAATCTTCTAAGTTACTAAAATCATAACTTCCATCACAGTCTCCCATGACACAATATTTTCCTTTAGCATGTTTTGTTCCATTAATTAGTGCGTTTCCATAACCTCTATCTTTGCAAATAGAAACTCTTGCTCCTAAAGATTTAGCAACCTTAACACTATCATCTTCACTATTATTATCAGATACTAATATTTCCGCATTTAACTTATGTTTTTTTATATAATCTTTTATTTCGTTTATACAAAACGGTAATGTTTTTTCTTCATTCAAACAAGGTAATATAAATGTAAATTCTACCATGACATCCTCCATTTTCAATTATACATTATTCAATATTAAAATCAATTTAATTTACATTTAAAAAGATTAAGTTTAACTTAATCTTTTCTTGTTTATAATATTTTTTTATCTTTTAATTCTTTTAAAGTTTTAGAATCCCAACTAGAAGCTTGAACTTCAGATAAATGTTTCTTTCCAAGTAATAACATAAGAATTCTTGTTATACCTATACCACCACCAATACTATATGGTATTTCTTCTTTAATAATACTTTGATGATACGGTAAACTTATTCTATCTTGACATCCTGATTTCTCTAATTGACTAATTAATGAATCTTTATCTACTCTAATACCCATTGAAGTTAATTCCATTGCTTTATCAATAGCTTTATCATATACTAGCCAGTCACCATCAAGGCTCCAATCATCATAATCAGGGCTTCGTAAATCATGAACAAAACCGGATTTTAATTTATCACCTATTCCTATTATGAAGACAGCTCCTTTTTCTTTAGTAATTAATTCTTCTCTTTCTTTTGAAGTTTTATCAGGATACTTATCTTCAAGTTCTTGACTAGTAATAAAATAAATACTTTTTGGTAAATCTAGCGAAATAAACTTATATTTCTTTTTTAAATATAATAATGTTTGTCTTAAAGATTTATATATCTTTTTTACAGTTTCACATAAGTAATCAATTGTTCGATCTTCCTTACTTATTACTTTTTCCCAGTCCCATTGTTCTACATACATTGAATGAATGGAATCAATATCTTCATCTCGTCTAATTGCTTTCATATCTGTAAGAAGCCCTGTATGAATTGGAAATTGATAACGACCTAGGGCATCCCTTTTCCATTTAGCAAGAGAATGTACTATTTCAAACTTTTCACCTTCTTTAATAAAACTTACACTTTTTTCTTTACCTGATAATTCATCTTGTAACCCCGTATCACTTCTTACAAATAATGGGGATTGCACTTTAGTAAGTGATAATCTTACTTCTAATTGTTTTTCAAAATATTTTTTGATTTCATCAATTATTTTAATTGTTTCTAAATAACTTAATTCTTTTTTCATTTTAATTACCTTCTTTCTTTATTTATTTTTTATAAATAAATAGATTATTGTAGGTAGTCTCTATTTTATTTATGTTTATAAAATAGATATAAAATGAAATATAAAATATCTACTTTATAATTTGTCTAATTTATTATTACCATTATTATCATCTTCCATATAAATCACCTCACTATATATAAAAATACCCGTATCATCCTACAATAAGGACGAATACGGGTATCCTTGGTGCCACCTTAATTTATTACATAAAAACCATTTATATAAATAAATGGTTTGTTTCGTAATCTCTTTATTCAGTTCTAACAAACCTAGGAATAAGATAACGGATTCCTATCCGGACTAGTCTACTCATTTCTTTTCGGTAGTCTGCTCAGAAGTGTTCTTTCACTAAACGTTATTATTAGTTCACACTATACCTAACTCACTCGAATAACTAATTTAGTTACTTTTCTTCATCAATGCAATATAAATTATATCATAAAATGGGATAATAGTCAAAATGAACTATTTAAATATTCTTTTAATATTGGAAGAACATCAATGTGTTTTTCAAAGAAAATATTATTTTTAATCATATCTTCTATTTCATTTATTTTAACCCACTTAACTTCATCAACTTCTTCAATTTGAAGTTTTAAAGATAATTTATCATTATTACATCCATAAACATAATAATCAAAAAATGTATTATTACCTTTTATCGTTTTTATTAACTTTGGTCTTTCTATCTTTAATCCTATCTCTTCATACGTTTCAGATACTATTCCTTCTATACTACTTTCTCCTTTTTTAGGATGTCCAGTAATAAACGCATATTTACCACCTTTATCTTTACTTCTTTTCTCGATTAATACTTCATTATCTTTTAACAAAAATAAAGTAACGACTAATATAAAGCGATTATTGGGAATATTATCATTTTTATAAATCCATTCATTTGTTATTTCTTTATTTTCATCATATAAATCTCTTTTTTCCATATATTATTTCCTCTTTTGAAATATAAATGAGTCTACACTTCGATGATCATCTAATATAATACTATTATTTTCATAAATATTAAATCTTGTATATGTATCAATTTCAATTTTATTTTCATCATATATGTTATAAATACCTTTTCCTATTTTAAATAATTGATAAATGGCATCTCTTATTTCATCTATTTTGATATTTTGAAAATTATGAATTATTGGTACTTTACTTAAAAAATCATATTCAAGTGATAAAGATACTGGCCAATCACGTGGTCTTAATATATTCATTTTAGCTACTAACTCTTTTGTAACTTTCTGAATTTCAATTTTAATACTTGGTTTATCATAACTATTATATACAGCAATTGTACCAATATACACAGGGTTAAAATATGAATTATCAACACTATGTACTACAAAATCAAGTAAATTATTTTTCTTTTTCTCATTTATTATATAACTAATTACATCTTCTATTTTCGTAATTGTTGCCATTGGTAAATTTAATTCACTACCATATTTATTACAACCACGAACACGAAATAAACAATCAACATCTTTATATTTCTCATATATCAATCGTAAATCACTATCATTTTCAATAAAAGTAGAATTAATTGAATAATCATAAAAATTATCATTTAAAAACTTTAATCCTTCTATCTTTTTCATATTATTATTCCTAACTAATTATTTTAAAATCATTATTACCATACTCAATATATGCATATAAAGATTTAGTTTCTATTTCTTTTTTCATATATGGTAACAAAGTAATTTCTTTTTTAGTTCTTCTCTTTCCTTCTAAATATAATTCTAATGTTACTTCTTCACTTGATTTATTTTCTAATACTATTATTTTTTTATTATTTAAATTTTCAATAAAATAATTAACTTTCTCAACAAGAAAAATATCATTATCTTTAGTAGAAGATTTTATTATTTTACCATCATCTATTAGATAGAAATTAACTACATATTTACCTGGTATAAATGAATCATCAATTAATATTGGATAATATAAATCTTTTTCATAAAGCTTATTATTACCTCTTATTAAAAGATTATTTTTAAGTTCTAAAATCAATTCATTATTTGGATTAAATAATTCTAAACAATAAGAAATATTCTTATGATTATCTAGTATTCCTTTAAATCCCATATGAAATATTACATATTCACCATTACAAACTTTTCTTGGAAATATTGACATATAAATCTCCTCCTTATAATAAAGTAAGTTAGATAGAAGAACTATCTAACTTAAATTAATTAACCACACATGCAGCAAGTTAGAAGTTTCTTATTCTTTTTAACTTCTTTTACTACTTTTTTAGTATTTTTCATTGATACTTTTCTCCTTTCATATTATTTATTTAAATTATCTAATTATCGATAATTAGATAATTCAAACCTTAATTAATCATCAAGTAAACATAAAGGATCTTCTTCGTATAATGATTTTTTTAATGCTAATGCTGAACCTCGACATCCACCACAAATATATTTATAAGCACATTTTGAGCATTTACCTTTTAAATTATCTTTATAATTTCTTATATTGGTAAAGAACTCATTTTTTAAAATATCATCTAAAGCTTTTGCTTTTATATTATCTGCTGTGACTGGTATATATGAACAAGCTCCTACAAATCCTAAATAGTTAATATAAATATTTTCATCTCCTGCTTGGCAACCAGCATAAATCCTTTTTAAATCATCATTCTCTAGATCAATTCCAAAGATTTCGGGGAATATTGGAATTAAGCAAGGATCTCCTGTTTTAAAAATAATGTTATTTTCTTTACAAACATTTATAACATTTTTTATGATTTCTCGATATTCTTCATTTGAAAGTAACATTTTTTCTTTAGCATTACCAAAAACAATTACTCTTCGAACATTGAATTCACTTGCACCTTTTTTCGCAACTGTTTTTATAACATCATATATATCTTCTTTTGTTTCATTTGATAAAGTATATTTAATGGCAAATTTAATCTTATTTGCTTTTAACATATCTAATGTTTCCATAACTTTATCAAATGTACCAGGAACTTGTCTAAACTCATCATGAACCTTTTTCATTCCATCTAAACTAATTGATAAAATAAGATTTTTATATTTCTTTAATATTTTGCATTTTTCTTCTGTTAACAAAGTTCCATTTGTGGTTATAACAAGTTTTTTAAATGATTTTGCATAATCTATTAATTCAAAAATATCTTTTCTAATAAAGGGTTCTCCACCTGATAATATTAATTGTTTTACTCCTAAATATTTTAATTGCGATATTAATTCTTTTCCTTCTTTTAAAGATAGTTGCGTAAGATCATTCTTTTTCCATACTCTGCAATGCTTACAATTTAAATTACATTGGTTATTAACATCCCATTGAGCTAAATAAGCCATACTTCCCTCCAAAACGAATAAATTACAATTTTAATATATTTAATATACTTAAATTTATCCAATACTATTTTTTTATAAACACTATAGATTATTTTTATAACAAAAAAAAACTAGATTTCTCTAGTCTTTATTTTCTTTCTAACATTTTATCATATTGTTTATATAAATATTGAACACCATTTTCAAGTCTAAAATAATGAACAACATAAAAGATTAAGAATATTACAATAATTAAAGCGATTGCAAAAAATATATAATAAATAAATCCAAATGACATAAAAATAATAAATAATAAAGCATAAAATAATGTTACTAATAAATGAATTAATCTTTCATGTTGAAAAAATTGGATCTTAATGAGATGTTTTTTTATTTCATCTTCATCAAACTTTTCTTTGTTATTTAATAAATTATCAATCTCTTTTATGTAATCAAATAAATATTTTTTCATATTATACCTCATATACTCTCTTATATTATACCATAACAAAAAAGTAGATTACGTCCTTTTGCATCTACTTTTTTATAACATTTTGATTTTTTTATCTACATACTCTTCCTGGTGCACGATAATAATCTTTCGTTGGAGTACCAGCTTCTTTATAATTTACGCCATTTCTTTTTCCGGAGATAAAAGTGCCATATTCAAAATATAGATCACAAATTTTATTTTCATATTCATCTGTAGCATTTGTAAACCTAATAGTTTTAACACCATTCTTATCCCCTTTTTTGCATAAATCAACTGGTCTTTGATTTGGTTTCATGACATTTGACGTATCACTATCATAAAAATTGTTTTTATTGAAATCATATACAATAGAACCTTTTATTTTAGCTATTTTACCATTATTATCAGCTATTAAATTTCCATAATTCTCTATTCTTGCATTACCAGTCAAATAAAGTTTAGAATCATAATAATATTGCATATAACACATAGCGCTTAGATTCTCATTTCCATGTGGTCTAACACTATCATAAGTATTTGATATTACAACATTTTTTGGTTCTATATAATCAATAAATGGTGTATATGCAGCTGGGGTTGCACCATGATGTCCCATTTTATATACATCGATTGTAGAAATACCTTTTTTCGATAATTTCTCAGCAATTCGATATTCATCACCTTCCCCCATATCACCAGTAATTAATACTCTCTTTCCTTTATATGTGATTAATGCTCCTATCGAATTTCTATTTTCATCAGTTAATTTTTTTTCTTTAGATTCATCTGAATAATATCCGTCTGGAAATTTATTTTCTAAGATTAGTACTTCCATATCACCTATTTTAATCTTTATATCATCTTTCTTATTGGTTACATAAATCATGTTATTATCATTACCAATCGTATCTCTCATATTTACTAACATGTCGCAATATAGTTTTTTATAAGCAGAATTATTTTTTGTTAGTTCTGCTGGTTTATTAAAATAAAACTTCGTATTTTTATCAACATATCCTTCGCTAATAATATCATATAGTCCACCTACATGATCACTATGCCAATGAGTTAACATAACAAATTTTAATTTTCTACCATTTAAGATATTACCAATGTAATAATATGCATATTCAGGATCAGTTTCATTTTGAGAGTCATATCCAGCATCAATTAAACCAAACTCTCC
>JAEEZO010000040.1 GCA_016291895.1 Caryophanales bacterium | reverse complement strand
TTCTAAATTAACAAGTTCAGATACACGTAATCCTGATGAATACATAATCTCTAACATTGCTTTTGTTCTTATATCATAAGGACTTTTTATTTCAATATTTAATAGATTATCTACTTCTTCAATACTTAATACGTCTGGTAAATGCCTTCCTAACTTCATATTATCAATATTGAGTGTTATATCACTTTTAACTATTTCGTTCTTTACAAGGTATTTATATAGGCTTCTAAGTGTTGTTAAATGTCTTTCAATACTTCTTGGTTGTAACTTCTTTTCATTTTTTAAATATTCAAGATAATTAATTAAATCTTGTTCTTTAATATCTTCTAAATTATTAATCTTTTTTTTATTTAAATAATTAGTAAATTCTTGCATATCAAAACGATAACTATCTTGCGTATTAATACTTAATCCTTTTTCAATAACTAAATAATCTATAAAATCGTTTATATAATCATTCATTTTGTCCTCTAATTATTTATCTTAACATAATTATACCATATTTTATATAGTAGTTATATAGGTAGTATATATTTATAAGTAAATATACGTAAAGAAAAAAAGACTACTTTGTAGCCTCTTCTATATATTCTTTAACTAACTTTTTACCCATACCTAAAATATTGGTATTATCAATTTCTTCAAATGGTATTAAGACAACTTTAAAACTATTATCAGGATTATTTCTTTCTTTTTCTTCGCCACCTAATGTTGGTGTTCCAGATATATATTTTCCTAAAAACCAGTGACATATTCCTGATCCATAATCTTCAACAGGTAATTCTTTAACAATTTCAATATCACAACATGTTTCTTCTTTAGTTTCACGTATTGCGGTTTCTGAATAATCCTCATCATCTTCAACACCGCCACCTGGTATTGTGAAATAATGTAATAACTCTTCCCCTTCTCTTCTAAATCTTTCTATTAATAATACTTTGTTATCAATAAAAGTAATTGCTCTTGCTACAATTCTTTTTCCATCTATATATCTAATCATAAAAGCCTCCTAAATAAAAATAACCTATTTTATAGGTTATTTCAAGTAATATTATTATTTTCTAAAATTTCTTGTAGCGATTACATAAGCATAATCATCAGTAGATGGATCATATATTGAACGAGCAATAATGCTATTACCAAAAGTATCTGCTATTTTATTCATTGTATTAACTTTTTGTTTACGATCATAATCATGATCCATTCCATTAATACCCATTATTAAATTATATTTACCTACTTTAAATATTTCAGAAAAATATCTCATAGCTTTAACTCTAGGATTTGTAACCATAATTGTTTTAAATGAATCTAGACTAGTGAAAACCATTGTACCATCTTTTTTTGTTACAAGTTCAGGAATACCATCAAATACTTTGATATTACCAATCATAACACGATCTCTTCGAACATCATCATATATTTTTCTATCAGATGTTGCTACAGTCGTATCATAATCACATGTACGTGATATTAAAAACTCTTTAGCATTAATATTTTCGATTGTATCACAATCACGACAATCTAACATTAAACAATCTAGTAATTCACCATATAGATCATTACTACGTTTACGTTCTTTAATAAATTTTTCTATATCTTCCATAATTACGGGATTATTAGGATTTATTCCTGTATATCCTCTAGCGTTTTGATATTCTTCTAATAAAGAATCACTATAATGAACAAATTCAAATTGTTTATTTTGCATAAATAATTTCCCCCTTAAAAAAACTTTCTAATTGTATCATAAAAAGACCGTATTGTCAATTAATACGGCCTTTTACTACTTATTAATATTTCGTTCTATCTCACGATATTTTTGATTACAACGGTCAAATAAACTTTGTTTTACAAGAGGCTTTTTAGCTAGATAATCATCATCTTCATATCTTGTATAACAATCATCTAAATCAATAAAGACAATATCTAATGTTTTAATATTAATTAAGATATTACTTCGACTTAAATCTTGAGGGAAAATATTATTTTTTAAAAATTCATCAAGTTTCGTTCTAATACGATATAAGATTTCTTTATAATCTTCTTTTTCTAAGAAATTTCTTGCTTTATTTAATGGAATATAATCGTCATAATAATTCATTTCTATACCAATCATATATCCTTTATATGTTAATACTCGTTTTACTAAACCTATTTTATGTAAATATTCTAATTTTTTTCTTTCGTTTTCTCTTATTTCTTGTGTATTTTTATCACTTGATGTATCTTCATAAACTTTTATTAATAGATTAATATCCTCATCTAAGGCATTAATGTCTCTTTTAGCATAAGTATTAAAGATATCTTTATAATATATTTTTATACAAGTATCATTATTAACCTTTTTAACGATACCATAACTTCCTCGGTCGATCTCTTCAAGAAAGAATAAAATATGATATATTTCTTCTTTTGTAAGTTCTTTACTTTCCATAATATCCTCAATTAATTTATATATTATAAAGCTTTTTTAGAATAATTCAACTAAAATAAAAAGACCCTAAGGTCTAATTATTTGTTCCATTAAATTTTCTTTCATATTTTGCTAATGCTTTAGCAAGACATTCTTCAGCATCGGCACCTAGTTCGTTAGTAAAAGCTAAGATATTAAAGTATACATCTCCTAAATGTTCTTTCATTTCATCAGTTAATTCAATATCCTTATCAAAATATTGGTTACCTCTTAAAAGAGTTCTACCTAGTTCACCATATTCATTGATAAAATCAATATACCAACTTAAATAATTGTTTTTGATTTGTCTTCTTTCTACATATCCTTTTACTAAATTTTGTCCATCTTTCATTTTATAACTCCCTATCTATACTAGCACAAGTAGAACCTGTCCATTCTTTTGGTTCATAAACGATACCAAAGAATAAAATTTCATTTGTTCCAGTTTCTCTAATCATATATACGAATGGTTTATTAAAGTTAATACGAACAACTTCAGGTTGCTCAAGTACAGCTTCATTTTTATCTACACCAAAATATGTAACAGCAGCTGCTTTTGTACCTACTTCATTTAAATCAATAAATGTTTTGTGTACAGCCTTAGTAACTGACATATTAGGTATATTAACTTTTTCCATATTTTCTCTTGTAATAAATCTTGAGAAATCAGCTTTTACAGCATCAAATGCTAAATTAATTCCAAGTTTATTTAATACTTTTATAAAGTCACTATCTTCTAATTTAAAATCATAATTAAATTGTGGAAGACTTAGATATACATTCGTTTTATCATTTGCTTCTTTGGCATCTTTCATAACATTATTAATTTTTTCATCATTTAAACTATCAATGAATCCATCTAAATCTTTTGGAAGAATAGCTACTAATTCATAGTTATATTCTCCTTCACTCTTATAAGGAAGGGCAATACTTGAATATTCATCATTAACAACATATTTAATATTTCTTTCATATGTTGCATTCATCATTGGAACTTTCATTGTTGTATTATCTACTTTTGTAAATTCTACTTCTCTTGTTCTATTACATTCAAATTGATATTGGAACTTCAAGTCAAGAGCAACAGCATTAACAACACCGAAGACAAAATCTGGTGTTATTTGATCAACTACTTTATCAATCATACCATTTGTTTTTTCTTTAGCCCAACCATTAATAATTTCAGGTGTAATGTTATCAACGATTGCTTCTGCATGATATTTATTAGTTAAATTATCAGTAAATGTCTTTTCAACAACACCTTTATATCTTTCATTTATAAATGTTGCATTACTAATTCTTACATTAGTACTATTCAAATCTTTAAAAGTACGTTCAGGAACAGCTTTATTAAGTTCTTTTAATGTATCATTATTAGCTCCTTCTTTAAGTAAATCTAAAGCTATTTCAATTGAATATGGACTTAATAAATAATTAATTCCTTTTTTATCTTCATGTACGGCTTTAATTAAATTTGAATTGTAGTTTCCTACATAAGTTGTATCATTATTACCATCGTTATTTCCACCATTACCACCCTTATCATCTATTTTATCTTTAAAAACAAATGATAGTCCAAAGCATAATAATCCAATTACAATAACTATTATTGGAATTAATACTTCACTCTTTTTATTCATATTCACCTCTCTACTCTTAATTTTAAAACTAATAATAGTTAAAATCAAGTTTATCTTATAAATAATTTATTCTCTTTGTAAACGAATTTATATAGTTCATTATATATATAAAAAGTTAGTTGTTGATTAGGAACAACAATATTTTGATGCTTCTCTTTAGATAACATATTTATAAAACAATTTATTTTTTGATCATACATTATTTCGATTTTATCAATATTATTATTTTCATAAGAACTTATTAAATATTTTACAAAGATTTCGCTTATATTAAATAAACGTTTATGAAAATCTTTTTCATTAATAAAACTATTATAATCAAATGAATTAATATTAAGTTCTTTAATTAAACTATTAAATTTATTAATAAATGGTCTTGAATCAATAAATTTAGCTTCCATTAAATCTTTTCTAAAAATATAATCATATGTTTTACCTAAAGATGAAAAGATATTATAACCTATTCGATAAGAATCAATATATTCTTGATAATCAGGTTTAATTGTAATAATATCTCTTCGATAATTATATATTTTTCGTCTAAATAATAATAGTTGGGCATAATAATCAGTCATTATTTCATCAAATAATGTTCCATTATTAACCCCTAAACATAAACCTTCTTTTAATTCATTATCTTCATAATGAGAAGATAAACAATGAATAAGTTCATGATACATAAATGATTTAATTGTACTAAAAGGAGAATCTTGATATTTCGAATTTAAGGCAATATAAAAATAGATACCTGATCCAAAAGTAGCATCTGCATCAAATACTTTATATTGATCTTTTTCTACACCTATATATTCTAATCGATTAATTCTTTTTAAGATTTCTTCTTTCGATAAAATATTAAAAGTTTCTATAAAATCATTAATAAAGTCAATAATAATAGTTATAAAGATACTATTACTATTATTAACTAAGTTTTCTGATAAATCATTAATTGTAATCATAAACACCTTTTTTATAAAATAACATATATTTTTCTTTATATAATAAAAATGACTTAATTTGTCATTATTAATTTAATTATTTATGATATACTCATAATATAGAGGTCATATGAAAAAAAGATATTTAATAATATTTTTGCTTTTATTTATATATATTAATGTCTCCGCAGAATCATGTGTTACAGGACTAAATGTTACTGGTAAAACATATAGAGTTAATGGACATCAAAATATGTGGTTACCTAATGGTAATTTTACTTATAAAGGGTCACTTCCTTCAAGTGATTGTTTTGAAATTAGTAAAAGTGATATTGTAGCAGTACGTGTAAGTGGCTCTAATTTTCAATTTCAACCACATAAATTTGGTAATGCATCAATAAGAGTATCTGTAAAAAGTAATTGCCTTTGTGATGGTATATCATCTCTTGGTAAAACTGTTTATTTTAAATTGTCCGAATGGGGACTAAAAAAGCTATCAGTAAAAGGATATAAAATAAGTCCAGAGTTTTATAATGGAACAATGGATTATACTTTAAAAGTACCTTATAGTACTGATGAAATCGTTATTGAAGCAGAACCAAATTGGCCAACAAGTACCATTAAAGGTGATGGTGTAAGAAAACTTAATGTTGGAAATAACAAGTTAGTAATCAATGTAACAACAACCCAAGGTGATTCGAGAGATTATACAATCACTGTTACAAGAGGAGAACCCGTTAATCCAACATCAATTAAAATAAATGAAAATGATATTAAGATGCATGTTAGTGATAAAGAAAAGTTAACATACACGGTAACGCCCATAGATGCCAAAATAGACCCTAAATGGGAAAGTAACTATCCAAGTGTCATATCAGTAACAAATGGCACGATAACAGCCTTAAAAAGCGGTACAGCAACTATTACTATTAAAGATGGTAATTTATCTGATTCGATAACGGTTACCGCTATTCCTGAAGTATATGATATTAAGACTGATGATAATATAACATTATTTAAAAATGAATCAAAAAAAATTGAATATTCGATATTGCCAGAGAACGCTATTGATAAAGAAGTAACTTTTACATCTAATGATGAAACTTTATTAAAAGTATCAAATGATGGTATTATAAAATCAACAAATAAAGTTGGCACTGGAACAATTACTATAACATCAAAAGAAAGTGGTTTTAGAAAAAATATTAATGTTACTGTTAAATCTAAATTAGAAAGAATATATTTTGATATTCATGAACTTGAATTAAGAGAAAATGAAACAAAGAAACTTAATGTTAATATTCAACCAAGTGATGCTGAAGTAACTCTTAACTTTACTAGTAGTGATCCAAATATTGTATCTATTAATAATGTAGGTGTTATTAAAGGATTAAAAAAAGGAAATGCTACGATTAAAGTTAGCACTCCTAATGAAGATTTATCTGATAGTATTAACATTACTGTATTAGAAGAAGTTGGACCAGTTGTTGTTCCTCCTGATAAGAAAGATAATAATATTGAAATATATTTAATACTCGCAATCATTATTGTAAGTATTATCATTATTATAATGTTACTTAGTATGAAAAAGAATAAATCAAAAAAATGATTTATTCTTTTTTTAACGATAATTAACACTAACTAATTTAGGACGAGCAACTAAAGCACCCCATCCAGCTTTACATACAATATCAACATTTCTTTGACTTTCACTTAGATCTATTTCAATAGGAACACTATGATTTACTTTTTTTAGTGTTACATTGTGATGTCCATATGGAACTGTGAATGACAAATTCATATCACTTGATATTTCACCCATAGGGACATTATCAATAATTATATTGAAACTTATTGCTACACCAAAGAATTGTTTAATACGACTTATATTAATTATACCAAAATTTTGATTATTCATTATTTCCAGCATCCTTTTCAATAGCTTCATATAAAGCTTTTAATAAATCAATAGTAGATGTAATATTTTCGAAAGTATATTCTTTACCATTTTTTAATCTAACTTTAATCTTTTTACCTTCAATAATAATTGTTTCAATAACTTTTTGCAAGTTATTAGCAACTAGGAAGTTGTTAACATAAGTTTCCCAATTTTCAATATCTCTACTATATACGTTATCATATTTTAATAAATCTAAGTAATAATCGATATTTAATGTTGTACCAGGATCATCATTACCTCCGCTCCAATCGCCACTATAGTCACCATTACTGTCACTATCGCTTTCACTAGGACATCCACTTACACTAGATAATTTAATTTCGACATAAGAAAGTCTTTCTGCTTCACTATCTTCTTCTAAACTACCATTATATTCATCTACAATCTTTCTTATATATTTAGTAGCATCAACAGATAAAGTATCAAGAGCTGTTCTTGATTTACCTAATGTCTTTTTTATTTTGGAATTAATTTCTTTACCTTTTGTTTTACTATGAGAGACAATACTTTCTTCTTTAATATCACTTGCGATTGAACTTTTAACACTATTAACATCATCAATTAATGACATTAATTTAGTTTGAACACCATTAATAGCATCTTGATAATCCTTAGTAGTTGATTGTACTTCATTAATTTTATTTTTCGTTTCTTGTAATGTCATATATCCTCCTATAGTTTTGAAAAGTAGCTATAAATACCAGAATCTTCTAGCATACGATATCCATGAGAGTGACCACTCCATCCTTTATGATTTTTATTAATAGCAAATTTTCTCATGGCATCAAGATTTTCACAATAAGCTCCATATTTTTGACCATATCGATATAAAGAACCATCAGTTGTATAAATATGAACTCTACTCATTGATACACCAGCACTCTTTAAATTCTTAAGTAATGTTACATTGGAATCAATAAAACTATCGCCATTTCCTTCAAAGATATAGATATTTACATTTTTGAAATTAGCATAACTACCAAATTTTTCAACGTTCTTTGGACCACCATTAACAATGGCCATATTCTTATATAATCCTTTATTAGCAGAAACAGCAGCATATGCTCCCATACCACCTAAAGAGTAACCAACAATATTATTTGTTATATTACTGCGTGTTTTACCACCAATCATAAAATCAGCTATTCTTGTAGCTCCACCAATTTTATAAGGAACCTCATAAGTTGTACCTGATAGATAAGGTATAGCAAGAATTACATTAGAGCCAACACCTAAATTACCACTTCCGAAGGCACTTGATTGTGTTGGATCACTTCTTTCACTAGATCCAGCAAGAAGGGTCATTGTTGATGTAATCGAACTAAAGCTTACACCATCTTTAGCCCAGAAACTACAATATACTTTCCCTTCTTTATAACCATTACCACTTGGTATTTTAATTTCATGAGATTTGACATTATATTGATATGTTTTACCATCTATTGTTAATTCATAAGTATTATCACCAATAGATTTAGCTCCATTTTTGGTAAGAAGATCAGCTATTTTCGTATCACTAATTTTTTTCATATTAGCAGATTGTTTAGGATATGCAAAAACAAAGTCAATAGTTGCTCTTAGTTCACTTTCTACATCTGGAGATAAAGTAGGAATTTCCTCAGTTGATGCAGAAGGGTTTTCAATATCAACTTGAGCTTTTGATTCATCATAAGCTTCTTTATATAATCTTATACTTTCATTAAAACTTGTTCCAAAGTCATTAATACTTTCGACAATTTCGCCAATACCTTCTTGAATTGCACTATTATTACTTGGGGTACTTGGTGAATAAGAACTAAATACTCCAGCATCAATACCTTTAGCACCAGTTGCTATTTGTGAAGCCTCTGAAGCAAGTTCTGAAAAACTACTTGTTATTTGTGCTGCTTTATCAAAATTTATATTTATCATACTATCACCTATTATTAATATAGCATAATTGAATAAATAAAAAAAGTGAAAATCACTTTTTTATTCAAGTTCAAATAAACCTGTATAAAGTTTGTAATATTCACCTTTTAATTTTAATAATTCTTCATGATTGCCACGTTCAATGATACGTCCATGATCCATTACCATAATAGCTTTACTATTTCTAATTGTTGACAAGCGATGGGCAATAACAAAGACCGTACGACCTTCCATTAACTTATCCATGCCATCATTAACAATTTTCTCGGTTCTAGTATCAATACTACTAGTTGCTTCATCAAGAATCATAACGGGTGGATCAGATATGGCAACTCTCGCAATTGAAAGTAATTGTTTTTGACCTTGCGATAATTCTTGGCCATTACCAGTTAACTCTGTATCATATCCTTTGGGAAGACGCATAATAAAATCATGAGCATTAGCAAGTTTACATGCTTCAATAACTTCTTCATCAGTTGCATCTGGTTTACCATATTTAATATTGTCTTTAATTGTACCTGTAAACAAGTATACGTCTTGAAGTACCATACCTAAGGAATTACGTAAATCTTTCTTTTTAATCTTATTGATATTAATACCATCATAACGAATCTTACCATCTTCTAAATCATAGAAACGATTTAATAAGTTAGTTATCGTAGTTTTACCTGCTCCTGTAGCACCAACAAGGGCAATCTTTTGACCAGGTTTAGCATAAATACTAATATCAAATAAGACTTGTTTATCTTTTTCGTATGAGAAATCAACATCAAGTAGTTCAATATGACCTTTAAGCGGAACAAACGTTAATGTTCCATCATGATGTGGATGACGCCATGCATAAAAGCCATTTTTATCTTCAATATATTTACCATCTTTTTCTATAACTTTAGTTAATGTTACATAACCATCATCAACTTCAGGTTCAGAGTCCATTAAATCAAAGATACGACTAGCTCCTGCTAAAGCCATAATAATAGAATTTAATTGATTAGTTACTTGATTAACAGGTTGTTGAAAACTACGAGTTAAGTTTAAAAAACTTATTATTGTTCCTACAGTAATAACTGAATATCCATTAATAACTAAATATGTTCCAATTAAAGCTACAAGGGCATATTCAAGGTATCCCAGGTTACCTGCAATTGGCATAACAACAGTAGCATTCTTATCACCATTAAAGGATACTCTATTTAATTCTTCATTAAGTTTATCAAATTCATGAATAGCAATCTCTTCATGATTAAAGACTTTAACAACTTTTTGACCATTAAGCATCTCTTCAATATAAGCATTAACTTTACCCAAAGCAGCTCTTTCTTTAATAAAGAATTTAGCACTATTTTTAGCAAAATATCTTGTAATAAAGAAAGTAATTACTGTAAATACTAAAACAAATAGAGTTAAGTATACATTCAAGGTAAACATTGATACAAGGACAGCTAGAATTGTCATTAAACTAGATACTAAGTTAGGTATACTTTGACTTATCATTTGACGAAGAGAGTCTGTATCATTCGTATATCTACTCATGATATCACCATGCTTGTTACTATCAAAATATCTTATTGGTAATGATTCCATCTTACCAAACATTTCGTCACGAACGTCACGAAGTATACCTTGGGATACTTTACTCATTGTAATGTTATAAATATAGTTAGCAATTACACCAAATAAGTAAATACCTGATATGGTAATTAAAGCTTTCAAAAGAGGTGCATAATCAGTAGAGTTATTAAGAAGCATTGGACTAATATAATCATCTACTAAACTCTTTAAGAATAAGGCACCAAGAACACCTGTTACTGATGAAATTAAAATGCATATAAAGACAACAATTAATCTTTTTTTATAATTACCAAGATATGATAATAATCTTTTAATAGTGCCTTTATTAATCTTTGGTTTACTATTATTATTCATTATTATCACTTCCCTTCATTTGAGAAGAATATACTTCTTGATATATTTTATTATTCTTTAATAATTCTTTATGTGTACCAATACCATTTATTTTACCATTATCAAGAACAATAATCTTATCAGCATCCATAACACTATTAACTCTTTGTGCAATAATTATTTTCGTGGTATTAGGAATATCTTTCATAAAAGCATCTTGAATTAATTTATCAGTTCTTGTATCTACAGCACTAGTACTATCATCAAGAATTAAAATATTAGGATTTTTAAGTAAGGCACGAGCGATACATAGTCTCTGTTTTTGACCACCTGATAGGTTTACTCCCCCCTCTTCTAAATAAGTATCATATTTATCAGGTAAACTCATAATAAATTCATCAATTTGAGCAAGTTTACAAGCGTGTCTTGCATCTTCAAGCGTTATTTTATCTTTACCCCATTTTAAGTTATCAAGAATAGTTCCAGTAAATAAGACATTCTTCTGTAGAACACAAGCAACACTATCACGAAGGGTTTTAAGATCATAATTACGGACATCAACACCACCAATTAATAGTTCGCCTTCAGTAACATCATATAGTCTTGGAAGAAGGTTAACTAAACTTGTTTTACCAGAACCTGTTCCACCAATAATACCTACAGTTTCACCACTTTTAATATCAATATTAATATTCTTCAAAGCTTCTTTGTTCTTATCACCAATATAACTAAAAGATACATTATTGAATTTGATACTACCATCAAAGACATTATAGATAGGCTTATCGGGGTTTGTTACATCAACTTTTTCATCTAATACTTCACAAATACGTTCTAATGATCCACGAGATATTGTTGATATTACAAAGACAATTGATAACATCATCAAACTACCTAAGATTTGCGTTGTATAAGTAAATAAAGTCATTAAGTTACCTGTTGTTAAAGTTGTCTCACCACTACTTACAATTAAATGAGCTCCTACCCAACATATAAAGATCATACATGTATACATTGATATTTGCATAAATGGTCCATTAAGGGCTATCATTCTTTCGCCTTTAACAAATAATTTATATATTTTCTCTGATACTTTATGAAACTTCTTATTTTCTTTTTCTTCTAAAGTAAATGATTTAACAACACGAATACCACTTACATTTTCTTCTACTACTTTATTTAAGTCATCATATGTTTCAAAGACATTTTTCATAATAGGATGAGCTCTTCTTGCAATTGTTATTAAGATAAAGCCTAATAATGGTCCTACGATCAAATAAATAATAGCAACATTTGGATTTATCCTCATAGCAAAAATAATACTTACAATAAGCATTAAAGGGGCTCTTGCTGCTATTCTAATAATCATTTGAAAGGCAAATTGAATATTTGATACATCAGTTGTTAATCTTGTAATTAAACTACTTGTTTGAAACTTATCAATATTATGAAAAGAAAAGCTTTGTACTTTTAGATATAAATCTCTTCTTAAATTTTTAGCAAATCCATTACTTGCTTTACTTGATAAAACACCACTTGCAATACCAAAGAATAATGATATAGCTGCACATATAATTAAAATAATACCTACTTCGTATACAACACTCATATTACTATTTTTAATACCATCATCAATTAATCTACTCATTAGAAATGGTATTAATACTTCAAGGATTACTTCGATTAAAACACATATTGGTGTAAGAATCGCATATTTTTTATATTCTCTTAATGATTTAGCTGCTTTTTTAATCATTTTATCTCTCCTTTACTACAATAATAATGATATAAAAATTAATAAAAAAAGACAAGAAAAACTTGTCATTATTTATCTAAATATTCTACTATTTCAAAAGTATATTTATTTAACTTAGTATCTTCTTTACAAATATCATTTGGATAATAATTATCAATATCTTTATATAAACATTTTTCTTTATTAGTTGTTTTTATAAATAATTTATAATTATTATTTTTATCAAGTATTAAAAAGGTTTTACCAATATCATAATTTATACTTGAAACAATATAATTAAGTTTATTATCAATCATTAAATTAATAATATCATTATCTAATCTTATATAATGGGCATCTCTATATTTTTCATATAAAGAATTATTATAACGATTCTTTTTACCTTTATATATATCTTTAAGTTTTATAAGATTTAAAAACTTTTGAATTTTATAAAGATAATCTAATTCTTGATTACTATAATATTCCATATCTTCATCACTTATTTTAAAACTTTCAGGATGCATATATAAGTCATGAACGACATCTTTAAAATTATGACTATGTGAATGAAATAATTGTAGTTTAGCTTTAGTATCATTTTCAAGTCTTGCATAATCTTTAATGTAATATGGATATACTAGATAAGCCCATGAAATATCACCTAGTGGATAGACTAAATCACTATCAACAAATAAGTTTTCATTAAATGATACATATTCAAAAACTTGTCTTTCATCATCAAAAAATGGTGTTGGTAAGTTATTATCTTTAAACTTATCATACCTTTTATTAAATTTATCATAATCAAAATTATCCATAACCCACCTACTTTTTTGCTTTTATTTCTTCTAATTGTTTAATAACACGATTTCGATAATAGAATCTAACAGCTTCATAAAACTCTTTATATAATGATTCGTCATCACTTAAAATTGGTTCTAGTTCACTACAAATGATACTTAATTCATCATATTCTAAATCTTCTTCTTTAGTTGTATCTAAATCATTTATAACACTAAATAATTGATCTGATGTACAAGAACAAGTAAATTTATCACTTTCTAAGTCATTAGAATCAGTTAATGTAACATTTTCACCATCAAAAGTTATATTACCATGATCAACAGCATTACGAATATTCGTTATTATAGAAACATTACGACTTTGAAATAATGGTAATAACATATTAAGAGTTGCATCATGAAAATCAGCAAGTACTTTATAAAAGCTACTAGGATCAGGATTATTAACACATTGTTTTAATCTTTTACGATACTGTTTAAGTATTAATTTAACAGTTCCTTTTATTTGAATATCAATATCATTATTTCTTATAAAGTTACATTTTAATTCTCGAAGTCTAAGATATCTCATTTTCTTTTTTTGTTCTTCATTTAATTCTAAACAATTAGATAGATACATTTGAATATAATTATAAATTGCTACATTCTTTATACCTATTTCATTTTTACCAGTATCTAAGAGTCTACATAACTCATTAATTAGTTCTCTAATCTTTTTATATTTTGCTAAGTCTTTATCAATACCTTCAAGAGCATCTTTATATTTTGGATTATTTAATACTTTTTCTGCTAATTCATAAGCTATTCTTTTAGTATCATCAGCAATATCTTTAGAATCACTAATAAACGTTAATAAGGTTTTTACTACTTTTAAAGCACTTTTATAATTAATATTAGTATTATCAAATAGTTTTTTATCATCGTGATTTTCAAGAATATCTTCTTCATTAATAAAATTCACATTTCGATATATCTCGTTATATAGTTGACTTTCAGTCTTTAATTCATATTCTTTTTTCTTTATAAAAGCATCACGATTGACATTAACATTAAATAATTTTTTCTCACCGTTTAAGATTATATTAATAATATCTGGTGATAAACCTGAATATGAAAATTCTTCAAGTAAAGAGATTGGAAGTCTTCCTTCAATATGATAACTATTACCTAATTCATCACTATGATTATAAATAACAATTTCTTGTCTATTTATATCTATTTCATAAGCTCCATGAGCAAGAGCGTCTCTTATTTTATTAAAGATTAATAATACTCTTTTTAATTCTTCAGTTTCATATCTTTTTGGTTCAATAGATACATTAATATTATTTAATACAAGTTTATCATTATCAAATAACTTAACAATTCTTTTAATTATTCTAAGATAATTATTATTCAATGAATAATTAAAATGGATAGTATTTGTTTGTGGATTTTTCTTAATTATTGATTCTTTTAATAATAAGAATTTTGATATTTGTAATGTATAATAATCATCAATTGAATAAGAATTGGTTTTACCACTAATACATTTAAGAGCAAAAGCTCTAGCTTTATCAATATTTCTTCTTTTATTATCTGATATTTTCTCCATTATAAACTCCAATTATATTATAACATTTATTTAACAATCATTTTATTTTTTTGTTTTAATAACGTGTCAATAAAATAATAGTAGTTTTCTTGTGATATCAAAGGTCTTCCATTACCATCAATAATACCATTCATAATAAAAGCATCACGATAGTTATTATTCTTTAATTTACTAATTAAATTATCTAAACCATCTATTGATAATTTATCACGATTAACCCAATAATAACGTGTTATAACATAATAAATACATTTATTAATTTCATCTTCAAAATATTCTATTTTATTTTTTACAAAGACATTTATGATATCTCTTAAATCATTATCAATAGGTATTTCTTCGTTATAAAAATACTGAAGAGCAAAGAAGATAGAATAATATGATTGATCATAAAAGCGATCACTTTTTAATTCTTCTGGAAGATATAAACATGTAATGATTCTTAAAAATTGATTTAAATCACTAAAACAATAAAAGATATAATCATATGTTTCATAATTTAAATTAATCTTTTTCTTTTCAAGTTTCTTTTCAAGATAAATAATATCTTTTTGTCTATAAGATGGCATAATATAACCACCCACATTAATCTTTGAATCTAAAAAATCATATAATTTCATACTAAACCCTCTTTACAAATTCTTTTAGATAATTATCATCTTGTATCATTTGATATTCATCACTTGTTAAATATAGTCCATAATATAATCTTTTATCAAAAGATAAAGACATATCTGATAACATTTTATCGATATTGATAACTTGATCTTTAGCTTTATCATGTATACCTTTTATAAAATCGATTGATGGACTATTAGTTAAACTATTTACTAAATGATAGCCATTTCGTATTTCATTTAACATTTCAAATTCTTCAAAAATACGGAAGGTTCTAATACCTTCATTTTCAATTTCTAATTGATCACAAAAAGCATTAATTCTTTTACTAGCTTCTATATTTGCCATACGTTCTGATGGTGATAAATCATGATGTTTCATATAATAATGATGATACTTATATGACACTATGAAACTTTTAATTCGATCTTTTAATGTATCTAGAGATAACTTTGTTCTTAAATCATTTAAAACAATTAATTTTTGTTCAATATCAAATTTATATTCAAATTTATGTTCTTCTTGTTTAACATGCTTAAATTCATGGAATATTGTTCTTAAAACAAATAAATTGTACCAATATACATAATCATCATAATCAAGTTTTTTCATAAAGAATTTATCATGTTCTAGTTTTAAATTAAATGATATTACTTGATCAATTGTATTATAAAAACTACCATTACGTTTATCTTTATTATTAACAATAACATTTTTTAGGTAACCATTAGTATCAATATACTTTGTAATAATTAAAAATACTTGATTAATAAAATAAGTATCAATAAACTTTTTCTTATTACAATAGTCTAGAAATAATGCCATTATTTCACTTTCCATATTAACCCCTTAATGCGCTATATTATATCATAAAACGCGATTTTATTCAACAAAAAAAGACTTTAAACAGTCTTTTCTTTTGGTTCATAATTAAATTTAATATTTTTTGTTTTAATAAATTCAAGAATCCATTCAATACATCTTTGATGATTATTTAAATGAATATTTTCATTATTATATAAAGATGATTTCTTAAAGACACTTCTTAATCCTTCACGGAAAGAGTTATTAGCTCTATTATATTCAATATATGAATAGAAATCAGCTCCACTATAATAGTTTTGGAAATCCCATATCATCTTACGAATACTAGCTTTATTTACAGCATAAATACGTATATTTCTTAAATAATTAATCATATTAACAGGAATTGATCTTTTATATGGATGTGGTGTAATAATTCTATATCTATGATCGAAATCTCCTACTTTTGTAGATACATAATCAGCATCATCTTCAAAAGTTTCCATTCTTTTTGGTATTCTTGATAATTCAGAGAAGAAACTTAATTTTCTCTCTATTGGATTTTCTTCTATTTCTTCACTTTCTTCAAGTTCAGGATCAGTTTCTTCATGTTTCTTTCTTGGTGTATATGTTGATTCAATAGGCTTTTTCATAACACGAGTATTATAACTTCGTTCGTTAGATAAATCATGTGATAATTTCTTTTTATCTTCTATAGATAACTCTTCATAATTACTATTTGTTTCTTTTAATTCTTCAATTCTTTGTTCTTTCTTTAAGAATCTTATATATTTAGCGATATCTTTTCTTAAGATAGATGCATGTTCATAATACTTATTACAATCTTCTTCGGAAATACCACGACTAATAGCTTCTTTTTTAATTTTATTAATATAGTAATTTAATTTATTACGAATCTTTGCTATTTCTTCAACCGTTTTAGCTTCAACGATTTGTTTAGTTAAATCTTCAATTAAAGCTTGAGCTTTAATAACAGCTTTATAACTTTTAACATGTTCTTCATCTTTAACTAAAACTGTAACGATGTTAACAATATCATCTCTTAAATATTCATTTTGATCTTTAATAATATTTGCTTTAACTAAATCTAATAAGTTTTTTCTTTCATTAATGATTTTTTCAATACGTAAATCATTTCTTTCCATCTTATTCATTTATTTCACCCTCAATTTCTGATAATTCATCTTGCATACCATTTAAAGTATTTAATAAATCTAATAGTTCTTCATTAGATAGATTTTCTAAGTCGATATTCTCCATAATATACCCCTTTCGACAAGTTGGATATTATATCATAAATGAATAATTTTTGCAAGAAAACATAATAAAAAAAGACATTTCTGTCTTTTTTTATTTATTTATAAAGTGAGTCCATTCACCACGATCTTTTTTAGGAAGACCATATTTTCCCTTACCTAATGCGATTGATTTCATAAGAAAAGCCATATTTCTTCCTAAATTACGCATCGTTTGAAGTCCTTCTTTATCTTTTATTACATCTTCTTTAGTAAAACCATGAACTTCATTAAAATAAGTACTTGATACAATAGGCATACCTGATAATTGGAAATATCTATATACTTCATCAAGAGTTGACGTACTTCCTGCTCTTCTTGATGATACAACACAGGCTCCTACCTTCATTGTTTTACCAATGTAACTACTATGAAATAAACGATCCAAAAATGATATTAAAGAACCATTTGAACTTCCATAATAAACAGGTGTTCCAATTAAAATACCATCACTTTCAGCGAATATAGATGCTGCTTTATTAACAACATCATCGATTACACATCTTTTATTTTCTTTACAAAAGTCACAATCAAGACAACCTCTTATATTCATACTTCCAATATTTAAGGTTACAGTATCAATACCTTCGTTATTTAGTTCATTTTCAACGACTTTTAAGGCATATGCTGTACATTCATTATCATGTGGACTTGAATTTATTATTAATACTTTCATGTTATTCCTTTCTTAAAAATTCTTCTTTAATATTCATTTTTTCATCTTTAAAGATTCTTTCATCCATTAATTTTAAATCACTAGAGATTAATGGTTTGAATGCCATTTGACTTATGATATCTTTTTCAAGATCAACACCAGGAGCGATTTCAGTTAACATGATTCCATCTTTTGTTAATTGAAAGACCGCTCGCTCAGTAACATATAATACTTCTTGATTATTTTTAATAGCTTCACGCCCTGAGAAGGTAATTTGTTGTACACTATCAACGAACTTACTCTTCTCTCCTTCATGAAGAATATTAAGTTTTCCGTCTTTAACTTCTTCAGTTAAGTTTACAGCAGTAAAAGTACCCATAAAGATTATTTTTTTAGTTGATTGCGTAATATTAATAAAGCCACCTGGACCTGTTACACGAGTACCAAATTTAGATACATTAACGTTACCATCTTTATCTACTTCCGCAAGGCCAACAATTCCCATATCAAGACTACCACCATTATAGGCATCAAATTGTTCGGCAGTTGGGATTACCGAATCAGGGTTAACTGATGCTCCAAAGACAATACCTCCTATTGGAACACCACCAGTTGGACCTGATTCAACTGATAAATAAATATAATCACTAATTCCTTCTTCGGCACAAGCGTTAGCAACAGAATCAGGCATACCAACACCTAGATTAATTACATCATTTTTCTTTATTTCCATCGCACTACGACGACCACATACTTTTCTTTCATCAAGTGGTCTAATCTTAATATCTTCTAGTTTAATTCGTTTATCACCTGTTATTTCAGGTCTATAGAATGGAATATTATATTCTCCTAAACTATCATTTGGCTTATTTACAACAACATAATCAACGATTGATGAATGAATTAAAACATCTCTTGCTCTAAAAGAATTAGCAGGTTTGATATCTTTTACTTCGACTATTACAATACCACCACTATTATGAGTAGCAATGGCCATATTATATTGTTCTCCAATAATTCCTTCTTCTTGAAATGAAATATTACCGTTTTTGTCAGCATAACTTGCTTTTAATAAAGCTACATTTATCTTAAATGAGTGATAGAAAAGATTTTCTTTACCATTAATATTAATTAGTTCGACGAAGGGATCAAGTTTTTTTGCTTTTTCATTTGCACAACATCCTTCAACACGTGGATCAGCAAATGTACCTAAACCAATATGCGTAATAATTCCTTCTTCATGTCCTGCAATTGCACGATACAAGTGATTAATTACTCCAAGG
>JAEEZO010000039.1 GCA_016291895.1 Caryophanales bacterium | reverse complement strand
CCATAATTGCCCCACTATCTAATTAATTTTTTTACTTCAGAATTTATTTTTTGTTGTAAATCAACATTATAATCACTAGCTAAAAAACTTTGACCTAGTTTAAGAATAAGATCATCATCTATTTTATATGATCCTTTTATAGCAAAAGGAATAATATATTTTTGACTACGGAGTAATAATTCATAATAATTATTCTTCTCTATTTCATTGTCTTTATTAAGAGGAAAAACACAAGATATATTACTATCAACAGTTTCAACAAAAGCTTTTCTTAAATTTTCAATATTGTTATTTGATAAATCAATTATCGTCTTATTTAAATCACGATAGAAAAAACTATCTTCTTGTAAAAGAAATTTTATATTACCATTAATAAGCGATATTAAAACAGGATCATATTTACCAATATGATTTCCAACAAGAATATATCTCTTATTTTTATCTGGTTCTTCACTTAAACTAATTACTGGTTTAAATAGTTTAATGAATAATCTTTGAATACGATTATAATCCATAACCATCTCCAAATTCATTATATAATATTATTCAAATAAATTAAATTATTAACGTAAACTATTTTAAATCTAATTCCTTTAAAGAATACCAAGCAAATGGTGTTACCATATATTCATTTATATCATCAAGATTAATCCATTTTGCAAATAATGTATCATGGATAAGATCACTAACTATTTCTTCTTTATCAATAACAGTTTTATAAATAACGCCAACATGATGTAAGTCTTCAACATTACCATCATCCATTGTCCATTTAATATTATAAGTATAAACGTTTAATAATTCATAACTAATAACATTAGCACCTATTTCTTCATTAACTTCTCTTTTTAAAGTTTCTATTAATGATTCATGATGTTTATTACCACCACCTGGTAAATCATATTTACCTTTATAACCACCATTCTTTTTCATAACTAATGCTATTTTATTATCTTTAATAATTACAGCATAAGCTCCTAATCTTTCTTTAATAATCATAATTCCTCCTATAAAAAAAGAGTAATAAATTACTCTAAATCCATACACCAAAGATAATTCCGGCCATAGCAAAAATAAATCCAAATACCCAGAAGAATCTTACTATTTCAATTTCATGCCAACCAAGTTTTTCAAAATGATGATGAATTGGTGTCATTAAGAATATTCTCTTTTTAAATGTTTTATACCAGAATACTTGTAAAATAACACTTAATGTTTCAAGCACAAATACAAAAGCAACAATAAATAAAGTTAATTCACGATGGGTAATAATTGCAATAGCTCCCATAACAGCACCTAAAGCAAGACTACCGGTATCACCCATAAAGATTTTTGCCGGGAACCCATTATATACTAAAAAGCCAACTAATGATCCTGTTAGAATAAGGGTAAAAATACCCATATCTGTATAACCAACAGTTAAACTTATCAAACTGAAGGCAATCATCGCAATACCAGAAAGTCCAGCAGCAAGTCCATCTAATCCATCGGTTAAATTAACAGCATTACTACTACCAACTAAAATTAAGAGAATAAACAATCCATATAACCATTTCATCTCTATTCGAATACCTAAAGTTGCAATTTCCAAAGTAGTTTGTCCATTATTATTCATATATAAATAGAAGAAAATGATCGCAACAACAAGTTGTAATAATAACTTTTGGATAACCGTTAATCCTTCATTCTTACCTTTTTTCAGACTTAAATAATCATCTAAAAAACCAATTGTTGCATAACTAATAAAGACAAACATAACAATTTTTAACTCATTCGAAAAATCAATTTTATGAGTTAATAATAAGAAGGTTGTTACCAAAAGAGTTGACATAATAAAAATTATTCCACCCATTGTAGGAGTACCTTCTTTTTCTCCATGACTAGTATATATATTTATCTTTTGGCCGATACGAAAATGCTTAAAAACTGGTATTACAACAAGGCCTAATAAAGCTGATGATATAAAACCTAACATTACTGCTAAAACAACTTTAGTAAGTAAATACATATACTCCTCCTACTAATAAAAGTATACTATAATTAGAGCACTTTATTTACATAAAAAAAACTTGCTTTACAAATCTTTACAAGAAAGCAAGTTTTTATTTTTAATTATTTGTTTTAATTAATTTTTTACCTTTTTTATCTTCAGAAATTCTTCTCATTACACCCATAATTGCTTCGTGTGTAAATTCATGAATTACATAATAATCTTCAGTATCAACAAATCTATTTTTAACATCATAGATAATACCAATACCACCATTCATTACCCAGTTAGTAATATTTTCAATACTATCATCAATTAAAATTGATGAAGTAATATCCATACCTAATTCATTCATTACATATTTAGCTTTTGAATAACGAGGTCTTCTAAAATCTGGATCAAAATTGTTATTCTCATGGAAAAATAATGGTGTAAATAATGTATCTGGATAATTTTCTTTTAAGAAGGCTGTTTTAGCAGCTACTTCATTTTTACCATTCATATGAGATAATACTTTTAATGGTTGAGTAAAGATTTGTTCTTTTGCTAATTTAGCAACTTCTTCTGGAATCTTACGATCTCTTTCTGAAGACATTAATCTTTCTCTTGTATAATAATTTTCATAATGAACAGCAGCTTTATCAACATCTTCTTTATTATCAAGATATAATCTTGTATCACGAAGATCTAAGAATCTTTCTCTTTCAATAAAACTCTTTTCAAGCCTTTGAATAATATAATGGAAAACATCATTTTCTTCTGTTGTATGTGTACAATCAAATTGATATTGATGCATCATTTCGAAACGTCTTTCCATTTCATCATAACGCATTCCATCTCTTTGAACATCAGCACGTAATTCTATATAAGCATCATATGCTCTTTTTGCTCTTTCATCTGGCATTTCTTTTAAGGCTTTTGAATTTTCATTAACAATTGTTAATAAATCAGCTCCGATTGCCCAATCTAGTTTAGGATATCTACTCTTTAAGTCATCATTCATTTCGTTGTGAGATGATATTAATACATCATCAAGGTCGATGAATAGATTGAATCCCCTTAAATTCCCTAATTCGTTCATACATCCTCCTATAAACTAACGTTTTCTATAATACCATAAAAAAAATATATTGTCAAGATAAACTTTTTTTGATATAATAAAAGCCCCGTGGAGTGTAGATATGAAATTATTCGTTACAGACTATGATAATACCTTATATATTGATGATATTGAAATCAAAAAAACTAATAAAGATTTAAAAAAATTACAAGAAAGAGATACCAAGATTGTTATTGCAACAGGAAGAAGTCTTCCATCTATTAAAGAAGAAGTAGAAAAGCATAATATACCTTTTGATTACTTATCTTGTGCTGATGGTTCTCTAATATATGATAATAATTATAATTTAGTTAAAGAGTATAAAATGAATAACGAAATTATTGATTTATTAATGAACTATTTAGTTAAAGATACAATCTTAGAAAAAATACAAGTATCATACACTCATGGTTATGAAAATTATATTGATTTAACAAAATCCATATCTAGTTTTAATTTAGTTGTTCATAAAGATAACTATACAAAAGAGTTAGATAAAAAATATCAATATTTAAAAGAAAAATATCCTAATTATAGTTTTCTATCTTATCTACATGATCCTATATATTATCTATGTATTAAGAAAAAAGGTGTTTCCAAATCAAAAAGTATTGATTATTTAAAGAAAAAACTAAAAATAAAAATGAAAGATATTCATGTTATTGGAGATGCTGATAACGATTATGAGATGATTAAAGACTATCATGGATCATGTGTTTCTAATGCAACCGATAACATCAAAGCTATAAGTAAAAATGTTTATAATAAAATAAGTGATTATATAAATATCATATAATCACTTATTTTTTTCATACATTGTTTCAATATTAACTCTTTGAACAAAAGCAAGAGAAACAATTAAACATATTAGGAAACTACCTCCATAAGACAAGAATGGAAGTGGTACTCCCGTTAATGGCATAAGACCTGTAACGCCTAATAGATTAATTAGAATATGGATTAATAAATATAAAAATACACCATAACACATTAATCGTTTATAGGCACTATTAGCTCTTTTACCAATAATATATATTCGCCATACACATACAAACATTAAACCTAATATAAACACTGATGGAATAAATCCTAATTCCTCAACAACAATTGCAAAAATAAAGTCCGTATAAGCTTCAGGTAAGTATAAATACTTTTGAGTACTATTACCAAGTCCTACACCTAAAGCCCCACCATTATTAAAGGCAATATATCCATTACATAATTGGGTTCCTGTTGTATAAAACTTTTCTTCACTACAAGGATTCGTAAAATCAAGTCGTGATACAAGACGATCAACTAAACCTTTTCCTGTACTTGTAAATAAGAACCCTATTGCAAGAACAGCTACTACCCCACTACCAATTAATAAATACTTTCTAGTTTTTGGTGTCTTAATTAATGATAAAAACATAAAGAAAATTATTCCAAAGTAAATACCAGCTGTACCTAAATCTGGTTGAATAGCAATTAAGGTAACAATCGCTCCTACAAAAACAAATAGTAATACATATCTTACCCATAATTTAAGATTAGGGATACTACAACATATATACGACATCCATACAATCGATGCTACTTTTACAAATTCACTTGGTTGAAATCGAAAATTTTTCGTTATAGGTAACCAGCTATGAGCTTGATTTATCTCAGGGCTAACAAATAGTACTAACACAAGAAAAACGATTAAGGCAACCATACCAAAACAACTCACTGGTCCATAAATCTTTGTATTAATGAAAATAACAAAAATTGATATAAGTAAACCTGCACTTAAAAACATTAATTGATGTCTAAAGAAATATGTTTGATCATTAAGTTTAAAAGAACTAGAAACATTACTTGCAGAAAAAACCATTACAAGACCTAATGCAAAAAGAATCATAGAACATATTAATAATACTTTATCCATTCTTTTAAAATCATTATATCTTTTACTAAAAAACTCACTTATCATATTACCCCTCTATATTACTTCTAAATCGTCATCATTAGGATTAGATAAATTAACTTCTTTAGTTTTCTTTATTTCTTTTTCTTTTTTCTTTTCCTCTTCGACTACTTCTTTTCTATTCTTTTTCTTTTCTTCTTTTTTTATTTTATCTACTTTATTCTTTTTAGGATTTTTATTCTTACGTTTTTTTAGTATCAACAATGTTATTATAATACCTATTAATACAATAATAGCAAGTATAATTAAGATTGTCATTAAAGTACTACTTTTCTTTTTTTCTGTACCTTTATGAATATGTAATAAATATTCTTTAGACATATTTAATCTTTTTTGAATAACTTTGATTTTTATTTCACTACCATCTTTAAGATTACTATTACCTTCAATTTCAACTTCACTTTCTTTATTAGCTCGTTCTGTTTTAATCGTTAAATGAAGTGGTATTTTTTCAAAATATAAATCATATTCTGTATTTCCAACTTTAAAGTTAAAATCTTCATATTCAGCTATTTCTAAATTTGATAAATTAACGACACCTTCACCTGTGTTTTCAAATCTAGTTATTGTCAAATTATAAACTTGTTCTATATCTTTATTATGAACCGTAATGGAAATTTTATTATCACCGATAATTAAATCATTATCATTTTTAGATAACTCATATGTTGCATTAGGATCATTTGTTTCTACTTCTAAATCTAAAGTATTAACATCATATGGGACATTTATTTGATAATCAGTTACTCCACGTTCTAATTTAACTTCACCACTTGAAATACGCAATTTCTTTAAAGTAACATCTGGTCCATCTTCTCTTTTTATAATAACACGATATTCTTTTTCTTTACCTTGTTCACTTCTTACAATAAAATCAAAAGCTTTACTACTCTCTTCAAGAGGGAAAGATAAACTTGATGTTATTTCATATTTAGCATATGAACTATTAGGAACAATTTCAACTTTTAATTCTTCAACATCATATTTTACTTCAACATTATATACAAAAACATCTTTAGATACTTTAATAGTTCGATCATTAATTGTTAATTTTTTTAAAGAAGTATCATTACTTGTTAAATGTTTTGTAATATTAAATGTATATTCACTAGAAAGAGGTGTTTCAAGTCCTTCCATCGTTTTACTAACAGTTAACTTTTTAGTTATAGATTCCCCTGGAATATCAAAAGTTTCTCCTGACTTAAATCCACTACTTGTTGCAGCTGGATCAACCATTTGATATTCAATTTTTACTTTTGTATCATTTACGGTACCACTACATATTAAATTATTACATGTAATCGATTCTCCATTTATTTTTACATTTGTAATATCTGTTTCATTGCTCGCTAATACATTTATATTAAACAATAAAAGAAATATAATTAGTATTTTCTTTATCCTCATCAATACACCTTCATTATGTTTAATTATACCATTTAAGCCTACTATTTTCAACCAAGGCGACAAAAAAAGGACCAATAGGTCCTTAATTCCAGAATACATCAAAGTTATTATCATCATCTTTTTTAGATGAATCTTTCTTTTCAATTTTTGGTTCTTCTTTTGACTCATCTTCATTAGTTTTAAATAACTTATCAAGAGCTTCAACATTATCTTCTTGTAATTCTTTATCATTAACAATATCAGATAAATCAATATCTTCATTAGATACTTTAGTCTCAACTTTGTTTTCTTTTTCCTTAAGAGCATTCTCTTTCTCTTCTTTTTCAAGACGAGCGATCTCTTCATCAATTGATTTAGTTAAAGCATCTAAGTCAAAATCATCATCAGATAAAATATCATTTTTCTTATTATTACTTGGAGATGGTGGAAGACTTGCAAATGGACTTCCTAAAGAATCTCCTCCACCAAATGGGCTAGCTCCTCCAAAAGGACTTCCTCCACCCATTGGTGAGAATGGACTTCCACCCATACCTCCTCCCATAAATGGTAATCCCATAGGACCACCACCGCCACCTAGAAGATTATTTTGTTTATCTTCACGATGAGCTTTTACGAAGTCACGTACATCAAATGTTTTAACTTCTTCACGAGGTCTTTCAGGTATTTCATATACTGGAAGTTCAGGATATTTTCTACCCCAATTCATTTTAAACTCTGGAGTTAAATATGTTTTAAATGGTGGCATACGAAGACGACGAACAATTACCTCGAATTGTTTCATTTGTTGAAGGTCACTTATTGTAACTAGAGGTGTTGATGTTGTTTTATCATCTTTCTTTGATTTAACTTCACCACACATTTTACTAATTTCTTCCAAAGCTTTTAGTTCGGTACTGATAAGGTATACCATATTACCACAGTTACCTTTAATTGTTTCAGCATTTTGCTCACCATAAACTTCATTTAACTGAGCGAAGTTCTGGATAATAAGCGTAAATCTCATACCACGAGAACGCGCTGCCGTAATCATTGTTGTAACATCCTTAAGAGGTGGCATGTTTGCAAACTCATCTAGTAAGAAATTTGTTCTTACTGGAAGTCTACCATTATTTTGATAAGCAACATCAATTAATGTTTCATATACTTGTTTTACAAAGATTGTTGCTAATGAGTGATATGTTTTCTTTTCATCTTGAATTACAATGAAAACGGCTGTTTTTTGTCTACCAATATCAGCTATTGAAAAATCACTATGAGATAACATCTCTGATAAATTAGCACGAGATGCAAATAATTTAATTTTCTCTTTAAATACCGCTAAGATACTACCTTTAGTCTCATTAGGAGACATTATAGTACTTGATGCATTAACATAAGCAGCACTATTAGGATCTTTAGCATTAAAGTATTCCTTAATATAAGTACTAGGTCCAAATCTTTCTTCACCGACTGTTGACATTAAACTTATACTATTAATATTAACTTGATCTTCTGTAGCATCTTCAAATAAACCTAGAGCTAAACCTGAGAAATATCCAGCAGAAGTTTTTTCCCAGAATGGGTCAGCATTTTTATTACCTTCATCATACAAAATATTTGCCGCAAGGTCATCTAGAAGCTCACATGATTTATCTTGATTACCTTCTTTCCATAATTTATACGGAATCGTAAGTGGGTTCCAAGCATTACCTTGTCCAGGTGAACGGAAATTTAATAAAACAATTTTATATCCACGTTTTTTTAGCATTGCTGCTTTCTTTTGATAAATTTCACCTTTAGGGTCTGTGATAACCATTGATTCATTATGTTTTGCTAACACTTCTACAAGTGGAAAAATAATTGTTTGTGTTTTACCTGAACCAGTAGAACCAATAATTAAATTATGGTATTCTCCATCATCAACCCATAATGTTTTACCATCATTAATTAATGGAATACCCGCATATTTAGTATTATATTCAGAAGAAATAATAGGCTTTAACTCTTTTTGCATAGCTTTTTTATCAGCCCATTTACTATAACCATCCATTTTCTTCTCTGTTGTAAATCCCCATCCTTTTTCAAATTCAAAGAAATATGATTTACAGCTCCATACTAAACCGAATAGCGTAAATAAATATACAACAAGAGTTCCCGCTATAGCTTCACCTTCAAGAGCAATAAAAGTTAATCCTAAAGGTCTACCACTACTAACAGCTCTTATATTAGACATTACTAAAACTACTACAATGAATAAAAGAATAGCATATATACCAAAACGTTGCATGTCTTTTTTCTCAAAACGCATTTTTAATTTCATAAAATCACCTATATTATCATTATATCATATTTATATTTTTTTATAGTTATTTTATTTATAAAAAAAGTCTTATAATTAAGACTTTTTATAAACCACCACGATCACCGAAGGAATCAAGTTCTTCAGCTGTTACAATAACATCCATTTGTAATCGTTTATTACCACATACAAATAGGGCTTGTCCTTGTGTAAATCGTTTTATTACATCTTTTTCATTATCATTTAAATCTACAAGCTTAGCTAAATCTTCAACAGATTGTTTATTAAGTAACATTATCAAATAATATGATGCGTTACCAAAGATTGCTTTAGCTTGTGTAATAACACTTTCATTTGTAAAGTCAGATGGTTGTTGTGTAATAATAATGGTACCTGTATTATATTTTCTTGCACGACGTTGAACTTGTTCAAGGAAGTTAGCTCCTAAAATGTTATTACCAGATAATAATACGTGAGCTTCATCAACCATTAAGACAGTATCACGACGTCTATCAAGACATAATCCCCATGCATACTTAAGTACGTTGAAGAATAAAGCATTACGAATATTAGTATCTGTATTCATTAATTCACGAATATTAAATACGATGAAATCAGAACTTGATGGAATTGATGTATGTCCATCAAATAAGTATTTAAGTTCACGAATAAATGGACGAAGTTTTAATTCAAGACGTTCTAGGACATCACGTTCATGAGTTTTCTCAGTTGTTCCTGTTAATCTATGACGTACAGTTTCATATACATTACTAAATGTAGGGAAATCATCACTTGTCATATTAAAGAAATTTGTATCAGGTCTTATACCAAAACGAGCATAAGTATCTTGAACAACTTCACTAAATAATGTTAAGACATCATCTTCAATATCAGGATAATAATATCTCATGAAGGCTTTTAATGAGTTCAAGTTTTGGGTAATCAATGTACTAGCAAGACCTTCAAATACTTCTTCCTCATCAAAGTCCATAACAATTTCAAGAGGGTTAATTAATCCATAGTCTCCACCTTTACCAAGGTCAATGGAATCTCCTCCATATAATTGACACATATCATAAAGCTCGTTTTCAGGGTCAATAGCAACAATTTGACAATTGTTACGAATATGACTTCTCATTAATAGTTTAGCAGCTGTACTTTTACCACTACCAGAACCACCAAGGATAACCATATTGGCATTATTACGATTATTCTCTTTACGAATTTTATATAAAAATTGATTGAATAGAATTACACCACCTGAGGCATCAACTCCAAATAATGTTGATAGACCAGGGTCTTTAATTGAATCGAAAACAAATGGATACATTGCTGCAACAGAAGCAGATGGTATTGGTGTACCAATACGCTCTTCTACTCTTTGTTTTGGAAATATTGGAACCATTGATTTAAAGATTGTTTCTTGTTCGAAACGAAGAGCTTTAGCACGAAGTTCCATTGAATCTAAATAGTTTTTAACATTTGTTTTACGAAGTTCAAGTTCTTCTTTAGAATTAGCAGAAACTAAAACATGTAATTGGAAATCAAAAATTAAATCTTGATTAGCAACCATTTGTTGAATAAAGTTTTCAATAGATTCATTATCTTGTCTAATTTGTTCTTGACGTGTACGATCTTTTTCTTCCTCAAATCTTGTTTTTAAATCAGCTAATTGTTTATTAAGCATTTTTCTAATAACATCAAAAGGAATTGGAATATGTTTAATAACAATCTTAACACCGGTCATACTAGTAAGTCCGGATAAATAACCAGCTGTAATAATTTGTGGGTAAGAAATAACGGTTAGAATTGTACAATATTTATCACTGATTATAAAGTCACCAGGATTAAATTGCATACCCTTTGGGGCAATTTCTGAAGCAAAGATACTCATTTTTTAACCACCACCGTTCTAAAATCAGTTCTTACTCCCCCATTTAAGAAATTATCTAAAACAATACGTAAATCGTCATTAGAAACTTGACTAGCTACAAGAGATGCTCCAGCGAAACCATTAATCATTGTACGAATTCTTTCTTGTACCATATCTGGATTTTTCTCTTTAAATAATATATAGAATTCAATATCAACAATTTGATTATCAATAAACATCTTAGCTTTTGCTATATCTTGTGATACGATTTTTCTTCGACGTGGATCAGTTTGTTGTGTTAATAAAAGTTCAAGTTGTGATTGATATATTGAAATATCAACCGGTTTATCAGCAACAACTAACCACCACTCAAAGTTAAATGTATTATAACAATTCTTTAAAGCATTGATGATATTATCTTGTTGATTTTGCTCTAGTATAAAGATATTACGAGGCTCAACTTTAACCCCAGAAACTAATTCTTTATTCTTCAAGAAAATCATTCCGTCTTTAATACCTCGAACATTTACCCAGTTTTCAGTATATGGACTAGTAGGAACAACCTTTTGAGGAGCCTTTTTAACGTTTGCGGCTTGACTCATATACACTACACCAACCTCTCCATTTATAATTACGTGGATTATTATAAAATATTTTTATTTCACCCAAGAGAACACGAACATTATGGTAATTAGGTATTGGGAATACCAAGCCTACAGCAAGTAAGCCTGGCATTGTAGAAAGTACACTAAATACCCAATGAGCATTCTCAAATTGATTTACTATTATTAACAATACTATTGTTGTAACAACACCAGAAATAACAATACCTAAATCAAGTGGTTTAAATAAATTAAATATTAATTGTCCACGTTTTGTATTTGCAGGAATAAAATATTGATTCACTATTTATCACATCCCATTTTTTAACTCTTTTTATCATATTGATCGGCAATCTTCTTAGCAGCAGCTTGTGCAGCAACTTTTGGATCGCTTGTTTGCGTAGATAAACTTTGTGTTTGTGCTTTTTGACCAGCTTTCTTGTTTAATCCTAACCAATCACCAAGCATACCGTCTAAGGCATCACCATGAGCATCTACCATACCACTAGTTTGACCTTCTCTTTGAGTTTCTACTCCAAAGTTAGATGAACTATTCATTTTAATTGCTGATTTAGCTTCCTCAATAATTCTTGAGAACGCAGGATTTTCAGTAAAGCCATATCTACTAAGTTTTTCAGCTTCAGTCATATCAGTTCTACCAGCTGTACTAACAACGAAGGAATCAGCAAATCCTTGTAATTGATCTAACATAGCTTGAGCTTCAGATTGAATTCGTAACATTTCATCATTAGCAGCAACACTAGCATCTTCTTCTGCTTTGGCAATACTACCATCTCTTGCTTTCTTTAATGCTTCAGCATCAGCAGTAGCTTTATCAAGAGCGGCTTTTTTCCTTTTAGCTCCTTCAGTACTATCTATTTTACCAGCAGCAATATCTGCATCGATTTGAGCATCAGCATCATATAAATCTTGATCAATTTTAGCTTTGTCTTGCTCATATTTTTGCATAATGCTTTTACGAGCATCAGCTTTCATTCTAGCTGTTAAACCAGCAAGCATTGAACCATCTTCATCTTTCATTGTTTTTTGAAGCTGATTCATAACACCGTTAATAGAGAATTTACCACCTTCAGCCATATCAGCCATACTAACTTGAATAGGTACACCATCTTTTGTATAACCTACAACAAACTTACCACCATTAGAAGGATCTCCTTCAAGTTTTGTTCCTTTTATTTTGCCAGCCATACGTGTTAAATAATCAGTAGCAAATCTTACATCAGCAAACTTAGCACCCATATTACTATGTACATAATCTAGAGCTGCCTTAGCTTTATCACTAGATTCTTGAGCAGCTTTAAGTTCAGCATTTAAAGCTTCCAAATCTTGTCTTATACCAATACGTCTCTTAATAAGTTCTTTTTGATAATCTCTCCATTTAACATGAGCATCTTTTCTTGCTTCATATAAATCGAATGTTCTATCAGCAGCACGACTAGCTGCATCTCTTGTTTCTTTAAATCCTTTACCAGATAAAGCTGAACGAGTTCCAGCCCAAGCAGCTGATCTTGTACTTCTAAGTCCAGATAATGCAGCTTGACGTAAGGCTTGATTACGTTTCTTTCTATCACCAGGTTTCCATTCACCACCATTAGCAGCTTTAGCCTTTTGATATTTATTATAAGCACCAGCGATACCACTTTTTCCTGTTCCTAATACTGAACCCATTAATCCGCCAGCACGTTTAAACATACCACTTATAGTATCATTACCTTTAATACCTAAAATATCCATTATAAATTTAGGGGCATTCTTAGCAAATAGTAATAAACCAATAATAAGGAAAACGAATACTAATGCTTTTATTTCTGTATTTTCACCTTGCATTGATGAGAAAATACCACTAGTCATACTTCCAAAATCAGCAGATATTTCACGAATTAAGAAAACCGCAAAATAAATAATTATTAATCGAATAAATAAATCTATATAAACATCTTTACATTCTTTTAACCATGCTTCAAAAGCTCCACCTTTGGCTTTATCAATGTAACTTACAATAGGTATTGGTGCCATAACTTCCAAAATGGATAATTTAATTGCACGAATTGCAACATCAACCGCCATTGAAACAAGAACAAAGGCCATTAAAACACCAGATATTGTTGACCAAACCATCATATAACGATATGAACAATCAGCATCGCTAAAACTTGGAATACAAAATTTGAATAAAACCGCATCAACACAGTCTTTTTTACAACCATAGTAGATACTTCCTTCAATAGCATTGTGCTCTTTATCATCATCACTTCTTGCTACATCCCAATTGAAAGTACCATTAGGTGAACTTCTACCAATCGGTGCCAAACCATTTCCCGATTTTTGGAGGACAAATGCATTAAAAGTTGTCGTTGCCATCTCATCAGCTTCTTTTCTTACTAACTCGACATGCTTACTAGATCCTTCACCTGTATATTCAACATCTAATATTATTGTTGGTATATAACTTGCAATATATGATTGTTTTGACCTAGCAAAAGCAAATATTTCAGGTACTACAACAAGTAAAATAATGGCAATCGCCGAATTCTTTAAAATACCACCGATACCCTTATCACTATTTGATAATTCATCAGGGTTTACTATATATTGAATTGTTGATATAGCTATTTTAAAGAACATTAATACTGCAAGGAATGCATAAACTTTATTTGTTAAATCATTTATTATGCCTTCTCTTAATACTTGAATATCAGCAAGATATAATATTATTTTGAAAATAGTTGCAATTAATTTATAAATTAAACTATCAATCCATGACACTACTATGTAAAATATCATAAAACTTACTCCATCCTTTAATATCAAAAATAGTTTAATAATTTATTCCTTATAAACTATAATATCCTATATTAAAATTATAACACATAAGTGACGAATTTATATAAAATATTTTCCCTTTTTTAATAAAATGTCGCTTAATCATGAATACATTAATACAAAAAGTGTAAACTGTCAACTTTATATACAAAAAAAGATGATAAAATATCATCTTTTTATTATTATCTACGAGCTTTATATCCAGATAAATACTCATCAACACGTTCACTTTGAGCAGTCATACCAGTAGTTGCTCTTAGTTCAGAATTCTTATAGAATTCCATTATTTTCTTTAATGAAGTAATTTGACTTGCACTTAAAAGTTTTAAATCAATGGCAGCTTCAATACCACTTTCACCGTCAGTAAACGCATGATTTTTAGAATTACCACTTCTATCTTGATATGTATAACCTGAATATGCATTTCTTACTACATGATTTACAAAACCAATAATATGATAATAAGTTCTAATACAATTTTCAATTGTAGCTCTTGCATCAGGTTCAGCATAACCAGCAGGGTTACTAATTACTGATTGACATGCTTTAATTTGAGCACTTAATCTTTCTCTATCTCTAGCAACTGAACTAAACATTTCAAGACTAGTTACTGTATCAGTTAATCCACTATCTAAATGGAATTCATTTTCTGGAGTTTTCATTCTTTCGATTTCTCTCATCTCATCTAACATATTACGAGCTAAAGCAATATTTTCTGGACTGAAATCTCTAAAATCAAATCTTTCTAGATTTTGAATTAAGGCAACTTGTGATGCTGTTGTTCCAAATGAACCTCTTGTTCTTTTTGAAAATCCGTAATCAATTAAGCCAGTTAAACGAGTATCATTAATCTTTAATTCATCTCTAACTAGAGAATTTAATTGTCTAATTAAGATTGATCTAAAGTTTTTAACACGTTCGCTTCCTACTTCTTTTTCAGGATCTAAGAAATCTCTTAAGTTATTATAGAATACTTTGTTATCATAAATACCTGAACGGATTGATTCTAAGAAACTTGTATATGATCTTAACAACGTTAATATCATCTTTGTTTCTTCATCATAAGTAACAGCAACGCCTTTTTCTCTTGAATTTTTAATTAATTCATTTAATTCTTTTAAACATTCTGCAAAATCAACTGATGTTGTACTTCTTGACATCTTATCAATGATTTTACCAATTTCTTCTTTAACCTTTTCTGGAGTTAAATCATCAGTAGGATCTGGTTTTGGTCCAGGTTCTGGACCTGGTTCTGGACCTGGTCCTGGTTTTGGACTTTCAGAATCTTTCTTATCTTTCTTTCCTCCATCTTTCTTCTTTTCATCTTCGTCATCCAAATCTTCAGGATCTGGTTTATCTCCACCAGCTCCACCTGATTTTTCTTTTGCAGTATGTTTGTATTTTTCAAACATTTCTTTAACTGAATCAGATAAAGTATCCTTAAAGATATCTTGTAATAAAGATTCTAATTTCATTACTAAACGATCATGTACTGATTTAAAGTTTTCACTAGTTCCTTCCATATTTAAGAAACTTTCAAGAGCTGTTTCATTAATAGCTCCTTCATGAGCAGCTTTAACGATTTTTAAATATGAATTACATAATTCTAATAAATCTCTATTTTTAATTTCAACACCTGGTGTTGCTGAAATAGCAGCATATTTTACACTAAATTCTTCATCAATGAACTTATTAACTTCATCTTTATTTGAAACCTCTAAAGCTACTACTTGAGCTACGATAGCTGCAATACTAGCTTCAAATGATTTTCCATCTTTTTTAGTATCTTCTTTGTCTTTTCCGTCACCTTTTGTATCATCACCAAGTGAAGCAATAGGAGCAAAACCAGCTGTTTTATATCTTTTAAATAATTCACTATCTGTCATAGCATCAAATCTTTTTCCTACACTACGACGTAATCCTCTAAAGTAACTTAAAGTATTAGTAAATCCTTTAACATTTTTAAGTGTTGGATACATTTCTTCATATTTTCTAGGTGGTTCTTGTCTCTTAACATTTCTATTTCTTAAAAATTTAGTTGCAAGATGTGTAATACTACGTATACCAGTTACACCTAAAGCACCCCAAATAACAGGACTAATAGCTCCTACTAATGCTGGTAATCCTAAAAAGTTTAATGCAATAGGAGCAGCAACTACACCAGCAGCTACTATTAAACCATTAAGTAAAATTCTTCCATAACTTGAACTAACACGTCTATTATAAATTGTTTGGAAAGTATTTCTTAAACTACTTCTTACTTTCTCTCCTGATACTGCAAGTGGTGTCACTGCATCATCATAATTTATTGTTTCTTCTAACTTTAATAGATTATTATAAGCAGCTTGTTGTTCTGCAACACTAGCTCTTTTTGTTGGATCAGCAACACTAATAGCTGTTTGTAAAGATTGAATAGCCGTACGATATTGTTCCATTTTTTCACGTTGGGCTCTTAATTTTTCTTTACTACGTTGAGTCATTGTTCTATTAGCTAATCTCTTAAATAAACCTATTTCTTCTATTTTTTCGTCTAATTTTTTGATTTCTTCGTCTAAAGATTTTACTTGGGCACCTAAATTCCCATCTAATCTTCTTAATTCATCTTCTGTCATGATTAAACTCACCTACTTCTATTATTAATATAGCATTTGACTATATTTAACGTCAATAATTTGACTCCTAAAAGTAAGTATTCCTCCTCATCTAACGTCATATTATAACACACTTGACGTAAAATGTAAAGAAAAACTGGATAGTCTAAAATCCTATCCAGTTTCTTATATCACCAAATGTTACATATACAATCAATAGTAGTAAAAGAACAAATCCTATATTATTAATCATATTTTCAACTTCTGGTTTAATTGGTTTTCTTCTTATCTTCTCAATAAATAAGAATAGTATTCTACCACCATCAAAGGCAGGGAATGGTATTAAATTAATAAAGCCAACATTTAAAGATAATAAAGCAAGAAGTGAGAATAAATCAACAAGTGTTGAAGTTGATTCTTTTTGTGTTTGATCAACAGCTCGAAGTATTCCTACAGGGCCTGATAAATTCTTTGTACTTACATTTCCTGTTATTAATTCTTTAATCGTAATTACCATTTGTTTAATTAAAGATCCTGTCTTCTTAAAAGAATATGAAATAGCTGCAAAGAAGCCATGTTTTCTAGTATTATCAAATTCTATACCAACACTATATTCTTTTTCTTTAGCCGTCTCTTCATCCAATGGTTCGAGTCTTAACGATAAAGTTTCTTTACCTCTTAAAACTTTTATTTCAAAATCGTATTTCTTTTCAATATTTTCAGCTTTATCTTTTACCCTTTGTTCATTAATATTCATTGTTTCAATAGTTAAATATAATTGTAATTCATCTAAATTACTTACACTATTACCATTTACTTCAACAATATAATCCCCTTTATTAATACCCGCTACTTCAGCAGGACTACCTGGAATAACTCCTTTTATCATATTACTGTTACTTGGAGCACCAACAATTAATGCTAAAACAAAAAGCGTTACTATTGCTAAAATAAAGTTATTTCCAGCTCCAAAGAACATAATTAGAAATCTTTGCCAAACCGGTTTTGATTGCAATAATCTTTTCTTGGGAATAGATTTATCATCATCTAACCCTTCACCAGCTAATTGAACAAATCCTCCTATTGGTATTGCACGAATACAATATTCTGTTTCTCCATTTTTCCCTTTTTTACCAAATAATTTTGGTCCCATACCAATGGAGAACTCATATACATAGACACCAAATAATTTAGCAAAAAAGAAATGACCAAATTCGTGAACAAGGACAATTGTTCCTAAAATTAGTAAAAAATATAAAATTGATAAAATCATAATGCCTCCTATAAAATATTAACCATTATAATATATGCACTAATAACAAATAGTATACTATCTAATCGATCTAATATACCTCCATGACCTGGAATTAAGTTACTAAAATCTTTAACGTTATAGAATCTTTTAATACTTGAAAAGAATAAATCTCCGAAAGCACAAATAATTGTTAAAACAAATGTTTCGATAACAATTAATAAATTAATTTCATAACCCACAATCATTAAAAATAATACTGGTATAATCGTTCCAAAAATAGTTCCACCTACACTACCTTCAATTGTTTTATTAGGTGATACCTTTGGAATTAATTTGTGTTTTCCAAATAATTTTCCACAAAATAGTGCAAAACTATCTGTTGTAATTGTTATTAAAAACAAATGTAAAACAGTATATAAATTAGAAATATTTTTTAAACTTAGACTTTCTACAACACGAACATTAATAAAGTTTTTGAACATAAAACCAATCATTATAGTTGAAGTTAGAAGCCATAAACATTTTTTATAATCATATTTTTCTAAATCACTATTAATAATCATAATAATACTATATAGAAGGAACATTCCCATAATTAAATAGTAGTTAAATGAATTAAAGTCTTTAATAATAAAATCACTTATAATAATAAATAAACATAAAATATAACTTATGATTTTCATTAAAAATGGTACTTTTTCGAGTCTTAATAATTCATATAACCCTAAAAGAGCAAGAATACTTCCTGCTACTATATAAGGAATACCACCTAATATTAAAATTGGCAAAAATATTATTGTCATAATAATTGCACTAATAATTCTTGTTTTCATAAAAACACATCCTTTTTAACATGCTGGTATTTCAGCAATACTTAATAATAATTGAATTATAAATGGTGATAAGGCAAGAATACCAAATCCAAGTCCTCTTTTCATAGTATTTTCATTGGCTTTTTTAAAAGAACCACCTTCCCCAGAAAAGACAACTTTAGCATATTCAAGAGTTGTAAATACTAAAAATAAGACAGCACCTAAAATAATTAATGGCATCTTAATTGATGTTTCAATTAAATCTTCAAGGCCACGAATAGCTCCACAGCCATCACCTTTTTTAATATCTTCAACAACTGTTACAACAGTAGCGTGACCACCACCATCACCATCTCCATCATCATCAATTACGGTACCTTGAGATTGACTTTTTAATTCCAAAACACCATATAATACAGCGTTATTATCCACAAAATAGTTCGTATTTATTCTACAGTATTTACTAGCCTTACAAGCATAATAAGCCTTAGGTGGACATGAACTATTTTGCGTCAATTTAATAAATTCACCAATATCGTTAGTCCTACCAGGCATTAAGTAAACGCCTCCACTTAAAGATGCATTAATACCTTTATCACTACCAACCGTAATAATAAGACCAACATTATTGTGATCAATCTTATATTCACATCTTAAGGCTTTTACATTATAAGTTATTAATAGTAATAATACAATAAAAACTATTTTTTTCATATAACACCTATTAATAGAATATCATATTTCCTAAAATAAAATAACTATTTTAGGTAAAATAGTTATTTTTTAAACAAACTTTTAAAAATATCTAAATAATTATCAACAAATATAATCTTTAGTTTATCTTTATATTCACCATCAAAGTCAATCGTATCATTTTTATTATCATAAGGTAGATATAAGGTGTCAATATTATTTGATAAAGCAACTGTAAGTTTTTCTTTAAGACCACCTACACGAATAATCTTACCAGATAAAGTTATTTCACCAGTCATAGATATATTTTTAGGTATCTTAACTTTCTTAATTAAACTTAATAAAGATGTTACAATATTTACTCCTGCTGATGGGCCATCTTTCTTTTGATTTAAATTAGGAAAATTAAGATAAAAATCATTTTCATTTAAAAGATTATAATCAATCTTAAAATCTTTGGCATGACTTTTTAAATAAATAAAAGCTAAATCCATAGAATTTTTAATCATATCACCAAGTGATGATGATGCTGTAATAATACCAGTACCAGGATACATTGCAGACTCTATTTTAACTAAAGCTCCACCCATTGGATTATAAGAAAGACCATTTACCATACCTATTGTATTATCATAATTTTCATCTTGAGGATATTTAATAGGACCTAAATATTTTGTTAAATCATTTACATCAATTATTTCATTATTAATTAACTTACAATAAATAAATTTTCGATATAACATTCTTATTAATCTTTCAAGTTCACGAACACCACTTTCTCGAGTATAATTATTAATAATTTTAATAATTGTTCCATGACGAAGATTAAATTCATCTTTAGTTACTTTATATTCTTCAGATAATTTCTTTAATAAATAGTTTTCTGCAATATTAACTTTTTCTAAAAGCGTATAACTAGTTAGTTCAATTATTTCTAATCTATCTTTTAATTCATCAGGGATTTTATCAATATAATTCGCTGTTAAAATAAACATAACATTAGATAAATCAAACTCTTCTTCAATAAAATGATCAACAAATTTATCATTTTGTTCTTTATCAAGAATCTCTAATAAACTGGAGGCAGGATCACCCTTTATATCTTTAGTCATTTTATCAATTTCATCGATAATAAAAACAGGATTATTTACACCTACCCGTTTTAGTCCTGTTATTATTTTACCTGGTGCAGCACCTACATAGGCTCTTCTATGACCAGTTATTTCTGCTTCATCATTAATTCCACCAACAGAGATTTTTACACATTTTCTTTTAAGAGCTAAACTAATAGCTTTAGCAAGACTTGTTTTACCTACACCTGGTGGTCCAACTAGACAAATAATAGGACTATTTTTACTTTTAGTATATTTTTTAGTAGCAATGTATTCAATAACACGTTCTTTAGCATTATCAAGACCATAATGACTATTCTCTAATATTTCTTTAATACTTTTGATATCGTTATTATCTTTTGTACTTTTATTCCAAGGAAGAGCAAAAAGTGTATCAAGATAATTTCTTAAAATACCAACTTCTGGAGAATTCGCATTACAGAGTTTATATCGCTCTAAGTCTTCACTTATTCTATTTTTTACATGAAGAGGTGCATCAAGATGTTCCAGTTTATCTTTTAACTTAGCAACATCAGGATTTTCTTCAATTCCTAATTCTTCATTAATAATACGTAACTTCTCACGTAAAATAAATTCTTTTTGACTATTATCAAGATTTACTTCTACACGATCATCAAGACTTGATTCATATTCAAGAAGAGATAATTCGTAATGAAGATCATCAACAAGCATTGTAACACGTGAAAGTGGTACTAATTCATTAATATAACTTAATTGTCTATCAAATGATATTGGCATAAAAGATACAATAGAGTCTGTTAAAACATCAATATTATTAATATCTTCTATTTGTGAAATAACACTATTTCCTAAAGATCTCTTGTTATCTAAATATTCAACAAAAAGGTTTTTTAAAACACGAGCATTAGCAAGTTCTTCTGTTGGAGTTATTTTATCTACTTCAACATTTGTAATATTAACATCATATATATCATTATCATAATGATAATTATGAGCTTTAGCACGACTAATACCTTTAAATGATACTTTCATAAGACCATTAGGCATATCTATTTTAAATTTAACTTGAGCCACAACACCAATTGTCGGAAATTTTTTAGTTTTTAAAATATCATCTTTTGTAGAAATAATAAAAATATAATTATTAAAATAATTTTCAGATAATGAAATAATTTTCTTATCTTCACTTCGATCAAATTCAAGTTTTACTTCGGCATGAGGGAACAATACTACGTCATGTAATATCAAGACAGGTAGATTAGTTTTTAACATAATATCACTCCTCTCGTTACAAGACGTTATTATAGGTATCACTCTATTAAAAAACAATTAATTTACATGATAATTTACAACGAAATTTTTGCGTATTTTTTTATTGATTTTTTTTGACAAAAAACACTTGATTTTACATATATGCTTTGCTATAATTAATTAAGCGAATGGGGTCATAGCCAAGCGGTAAGGCATGGGACTGCAACTCCCTGAGCGGCGGTTCAAATCCGTCTGGCCCCTCCATTTTTTAATTATTATTATGCAGATGTAGTTTAGTGGCTCGAATATGGCCTTGCCAAGGCTAGGACGCGGGTTCGATTCCCGTCATCTGCTCCATTGATATTTACCCTAACAAAACAAATGTTAGGTTTTTTTATTGTTATAAATATTATTATAAAAATCTAGTAAAAAAGACGAGATTTATTTATCTCGTCTTTTTTCTTTAATTAATTACTTTTCTTACTTAACTCTTTTTTTCATTTTTATAACTCTTTGACGAGTCTTATGTCTTTCTTCACCAACAACACTATTTGCTGTCCTCATATAATCTTCAGTTGTTGTTTCATCCATTTGTTCTAATTGTTGATTTAATTTTTTGATTCTATCATAACATTAGCAAATCTAATTGGTTGAATATTTGTACCCTTTAGATTATTAAGAATAAGCATGAATCTTCCCATAACTGCTCTACTAAAACCTCTTATACAAAAGATACTAGATTTGTTATCAACAATAAAATCCATAAGGGAATAAAAATCACCAATAAATTCTTTATTCTTAACCCACTCATTATTTTTCTTTTCACTATAGTATATTCTAGGATGAACATTTGATCCTAATTTTATTATGTAAAAACATTCTTCAAAATTGTCTTCTATATTAAAATCTTTAGTACTAAATAAAAAGTTATCATTCATTACATAATATGTAGAAAATATACCCTTTTTACCATTTCGGTCAACGATTATTTCTTTCATTCAAAACCTCACAAGTGAGTATTATATACGAGAACCATTATAACTACAAGATATGATAATAAATAAAAATGATTAAAGTAATACAATTATTTTTTTATACAAAATTCTACATATCACTTTATCATTTCTATTATCATTTATCGTCTTATTTCATTATTTTCTTCTATTACATCATTATTAGCCAATGGAATACCTTTTAATTTAGCTTGAATATTTCGTCTAACAATATCTATTTTTTGTTGAAAATTTACAAACTTATCGGTAATAGCACTATAATTTTCATTAGAATTATTAGTTGACTTAAGTATTCCTTGAAAATATTTTGGAACATTTTCATATATATAATCTATAATCATCAGTAGTTTTCGCATATCACTAATTGATTTAACATGTTTTATAACATTATTAATTGCATTTAACATTGTTTCTTGCCAATCAATTTTATCAGCAATTTCAAATACAACACTGTTATGCTTTAAACCACAAATGAAAGAGAAGAAACCATTAATATTATTAAGTAAGCTATATGGATCGACTGTATTATCAAGTTTTTGTTTTATTATAGCTGCATTTCGATACGCACATTTTTTAGTATCAATAAACAAAATTGGTATATGGAAGTGTTCAGCATATCTCATACTTAATTCGTTTATTTCATCATAACAAACTATATAATTTGGTAATCTTTTTTTTACTTTAGATTTATCGGTGAATCGATTAATAATAATCTCATTATAGTCCGCAAAACAATTTGTCATTAATTGTTCAGCTAAAAAACATTGTCCAGAACCATCAGTTTTTGATACTTTACTATAATCTTCTACTCCTGTATTAAAGCCTAAATCCTGTATTCCAGAAGTTAATATCTCATCAGGAGGAATATCTGAAAAAGCAAAAATAACTTCTGTACGATTATTTTGCTTTCGCGTTACATGACCCAAAAAACTATTAGATATTTCTGAACTCGAAATTGTTATACTACCAGTTGTTTCAAGGCTTTCCCATATAGATAAATCAACACTTGCTGCATCAGTTATTTCACTATTTCCTAATCCAGCTGAAACATTGTGAATTATTAAAGAAAAATCAGTTTCACTAATATCAAACACACCTACGCCATTAACAGTTTTAATCTTTGTTTCTTCTGGTGGACGATAACTTGACACCTCGGATAATCCTTTTTTTGAATCAATATCTATTTGGTTTCCAATATCATCAAACGTACCTTGAATTGCTTTTCTTTGTTCTTCACTTAATAGTTCCGAATCATTATATATTTGCAATAAATCATCTTTCGTTTGAGCAGCAACAATTTTCTCGAAAAGAAGTATCATATTATCAAGTTCACTTGTACGATTAGATATAATATATTGATAATATCTTTTACTCATCGACTCAAAACTACAGTTATATATTTTTAAACATAAAACTTCTTTAGTTTTTCTTATATCATTGCCATTTATAATCTTAGTGAAATAAACTTTAGAATATCTTTCCCAATTATTGGATACTTCCTCTAAATTAGAAATATCATCAAATAAGGCGAAAATATGTTGTGATAAGTCATGAGGCTCTTTACTTTTAATTAACTCATATATTTGTCTAAAATAAATATCACCTGTATTCTGATAAAAATAATCAAGAATATCTTTTGCATAATATAATTTATCACATCTATTTATTGCTGATTTTACTAAATCCATAAACTTTTTTTTATTTACTTGATAAAGTCCAATAGGAACATTTTTCATCATAGCAGTAAAATCTTTTCGAAAATTAATTAAGAAATAGGAAGATTCAAATATAACATCTGGATACTTTGATATAAAATCATAATCTTTAATTGCATCTCCATAATAGTTCATTGCATATTTAGAATATTCAGGACTATAACTAACATCTACCGTAATTAATTCTTTAAAATATAGTACAAAATCATGAAGATTTATTCTTAAAAGCATATCTAAATTTTTCTTAATCGCAGCTTCTAATCTGAAACCATTTAAACCTGTTAAATCAATTAATTTATCCATCATATACCTTCCTATTATAATAATATCACAGATAGGACAATAATCATGCATTTTACATTTTTTTATTATTGTCAAATGTAAAAAAACGATGATTAATTCATCGCTTTTTATTTTACATTGAAACGGAGTGTCTATCTTCTCCTTGATATGATAACTTTAAATAATTTGTTAAAACTTCACACATCTTTTTATAACCTTCTTCACTCATATTACCAGTTACAAAATTATCATGAGAATACTGTCCACGTCTTTCAGCTAAATGATTTTCGCCAAAATCCCATATACGATATACTTGCTGAAATTCTTGGAAGCTTCTTCCCTGACTCGCTTCAAGGAAACTTATTGCAGCATCAATAAATGATCCACCATTTTGTAATATCCAATTCTCGATACCAACACCACCTAAACCACCTTGAGGAGTATCTCCTCGATTTGGTTTATAAACACCAGCAGCTTTTAATACTTTTTTAGCAAGTAAAATATTGGCAACAACATAATTATATCTTTCTGGATCATTTCTTTTTATTGTTAATAGACGATCTTGTAAAGCCATATCCGTTGAATAGGTTACTTTATCTGTTTTCTCTGTAAAGGTAATATCAATATCAACAACTGTTTTTTCATCAATTTGAACACCTTTTAATCTAAAGTCACCAGTACCTGTTATTTCACCTGCTCCAGATTTACCAAAACTTCTTAATAAAGTTCGCTTTAAAGCATCTAATTTTGCTGGATTTGACATAATTGCCCGATCAAGACGCATCATGAAATCAAAATCACCATCTCCTGGTTTATTAGTACCACGTCCTGTTGAACCTGTATCTATTAATTCAACATAACCTGGAGTTAAGTCACCATCAATGGAAGTTTTTAAATTAAGTCCTACTTCTTCCAAAGCTTTTTGGATTATTTCATTAATTTTTGATCGTTTCATATTTGTTTCATAATTACTTTGCTCTATTTGGGATGCAATTAATTCTGTCTCAGGAGTAACTAAACTTTCTGAATATTGATATTCATTTTCACCATAATATGATAATCCACTCATTTTAGCTCTTAACATGTCATAATCATTTGGAGTAAATATAATTTTACCTTCTTTATTGGCAACGGGAATATAGAATCCATTAATCGCTATTTCAAGACCAACACGAGGATCATAACTTTCCATAACAATATAGTCAATTTCACTTGAGGCAAAACCTGTTCTTATTCCATAATGACCTTTACCTACTGCTCCTGTATAAAAGATTTCTAATTTAGATAAATCTCTTGGAACATCTAAATCATCATCGATTGTTCTAGTGGTTACAAAACGATCATTATTTTTTAGGACAAACCATATAGGACCATAACCTTTAGCTTCTACACTATCAAGCATTTCACTTGTTGAACCACTGATTAATACTTTTGATAAATCGGTATCAAGAGGTGTAGCATCACTACCAGCACTAGGACCTAAGAATTCTTTGGCAACACTACCATTTTGCAAGATATTTCTTAGATAAGTAATCTTACCAATACCTTTGATATAATCCCCTTGTTTTAAAACCATGTCATGTGTTCCTGCTTCTCTATTTCGTTTATCAGCAATAGATACTTTTTGTCTAATATAAGCTTTAGCTTGTTCAAGAGTTTCAATACCACTAAAACCGCAGAACATTTTAATAATACGATCACCAATATTGTAATCAAGAGTTTCATTAGGAGAAATTCTCTTAGCAACTTCTAAAATATCTTTAATTACATCACCAGTGGAATCATAAAAATTATTAGATCTTTTAGCTATTAAGGTATTATTATACAAAGTTATTAAATGTTTACTGAAAAGAATTAATTCTCTCTTCTCTATCTCACTTAAAGCATCATAATTAAGTTCACCAGTTCTTATTCTTTCATACAATTTAGAACCAAATTCAATATTATTTAAATATGCATTTACTGATCTGTTATTTGAACCAAATGTTGCTTTAATTAAATCTGAAAATACAACTACTTTTTTAGATACTCTTGATGATTTCTTTAAAACTGGTGATATCATTGAATTTTCAAAATTAAAACCTTTAAAATCAGGATGTAATATTTCAAAACATGAATATATTTTTCCAACAGTAGGAATATTATTTCTTATAAACAAATCTTCAATTTTTGATAGTGTTTCAAGAGGATTATCAGAATTTAATATTTGCGTTGCAAGTTCTTTTCTAAATGCATATATTTCACTAGAATTAGATAATGATAATTTTGATAAAACAGTAGCTATAAAATCTAAATTATCAAAATCAATCTTTTCAATATCATCACCAGCAGATACGATGTATTCTTTAAAAGTATTTTGTAATTCAATATCTTGAATTTTGCTATAAGAAATCATTATTTTCAAACGATTTAAATTCGCTAACTTCATATTATTTGTGTTTTCAAATAATGGACGCATCCAAAAATAATCAGAAGGAAAACCATATACAATATTTGTTTTATCAAAATAATCAATTATTTTACTATTCTCAAAGTCTTGAACGGTTAATTCTCGCTTATAGAATTTATTTCTAATTTCTTCTGGTGCAGTATCAGGTAAGAAATACATAGGATAATTATCTTTTAAACCTTGAGGAATAGATCTTGGGAAATCAATATTCTCTTTTACAAATACTTTTACAAAAAGTTCATTAAATTTCTTTCTAAACTCGGAAATATCATCATCACCATGAAAAGCAAAATCTAAATTATATTTTTGTATAATATTCCAATCATGAATAATATCTAAAATATCACCATATTCGGCAATGAGTTTCATTGTTTCATCAAAGCCAAATTTTTCATCAAGATATTTATAGAAAAGAACATAGTCTTTATAACCAGCTTCATTATATATTCCTATTTCTTTATGTACAAAACATGAACTTAAATATTTACCTCTTAAATATTCAATATACTCAGGATGCTCTGTAATAAATCCTGGTGTTATAGCTTTAGTATAAAAAAGTTTCTGTAATTCTTCTGGAGCATCGGGGCTTATAAATAGATCCTGATTTCTTGTTCTGAATTCTCCTTCCATACTTCGATAATCAGGAGCTTTATCTCTCATCGTTCCATCTGTTGGGCCAAATAAAATCATTCTTCTCATTACTTCATAGAATTGATCTTTTGTATAAGGGAAATCAATATAATTACCATTTTCATCTATCGTCGAAGTTCTAATAAAAAGACTACTTCCTTCTATTCCATGATGATAATGCAAGTACATATTATATGTTAATTTAAGCATCTCACAATCATTCTTTGAAAAGAATTGTCCACATTCATTATCAAAATCAACAATATTTTTTAAACCATATTCATTAATAAAACGTAGTACGTGATAATTCGCTAAAACAGATATAGGAAAAGGAATATTATAGATATAATCTTCTGGTAATTCTTCCAACTCTTCAAATAGTCTATCTAAGTCACGATCTGAATTTATTTCAACAAAATAATCTCTCATTGAAGAATATTTAAAGATTTCTCGATATTCATCGTTCGTTAAACTATTATCTTTATCATTCAAAAGATTATCTGTAAAAGTTTTAATATAATTTAATCTTTCTTCTGGCTCAAGATTCATTATTTCGCTAATGAATGTATAAATATTACCTCTTTCTATTACTAAAGGTATTAAAGATTCATATGATGATACAAATTCTTTTAAAACATCATTAGTAATATGAGCCGTATTTCTATAATCTTTTGATAGGCAAAGACTTAAATTTTTATCTTTAAATAACTCCCAGTTTTTAATTATTTGATCTAATCCTAATCTTCCTTCATTAAAACGATAAGCCATATTTTTCTCATAATCATTTTCATAGTCATTTGGTTCCATAAAACGATCAGTATATATTTTTTTCATTCTAGAAGAATAATTTTCAGGAGATATGCTATCAACTATTAATTCATATAATTTTTGATTGATATCATCTACATCAGGACTTATTGTTAATAAAACGTCACGAATATTTATATCTTTAAGATAAATATCAAAATCAAGTAATTCCCAATCAAGATCTTTACATTTTTGAACACCAAATCTTTCAACAATCTTTCGATCATTTGGTTCAATACATTCAATAGGTACTTTAGAATCAATATCAAGGCCATATTCAACATATTCTTTAAATGTTAAAGAATGTTCATAAACTCTCCTTCTTATATATTTTGGAACGTTTAACCTTTTACCAAATATTTGCCATTTTTGAGTCTTATAGTTCATCTATTATCACCTATAATACATTTTATCATATTAAAAAAAATTAGTATATATTATACTAATTTTTTATTATTTTCCATAACTAGTAGAATCAATTCTTGTACCTGTATTAAAGTTTTGAGCAATAAATGGATGAGTAATAACATCCCCATTAGAATCAACAAAACCGATATAGCCGCCACCATCTCTTATTCTTCTATCAAGATATGATCTTGTCAATAAATTTGCAATTAAACTATCTCTAGTATCATGAAATAAATCCATTTCTGAATATACGGTATTAACTTTAACGGCTTCTTCTCCTCTTTCATAAAGACTTTCATAAATAACATAAGTGTAGATTGGAATTTGTCGACCATTAGAATTAAAATATCTTACTTGTCCTGCTGGTCTAATACAAAAACGACTACCATCACTTCTCATATATGCTTTTTTAGAAATACCTTTAACCATATCAAGCTCATATTGACTCTTAGGAATTTCTCCTATTGATGATACTATATGGCCATATCGATCTCTTACATCACCAATATAATCAGATTGTCTAATATTTGCTTCTGAGAACAAAATGTTATCAACAGCGTCTTTTTCACTTCGATTATAATTTCTACTCCAAACAATATCATCTAATAATAGAGCAATATTGTATTTTCCATAAAGGATAGATATTGGGCCTTTTCGACCATTAATAACTGGTTGATAAAAGTAACTATAATATGTAACACCATTTCTTTGAAAAGTTCCTATAGAGAAAACAATAAATTGTGAACCATCTCTTCTAAGACCATGATATATACTAGTTTTAAATTTCTTTTCAACACTTATTTTATCTCTTATATCACGCACCATACT
>JAEEZO010000038.1 GCA_016291895.1 Caryophanales bacterium | reverse complement strand
GGCTTATCACCCATTAAATGAGCTCCAATATGAACATGAGCCCCACAATTATCATTAATTGTTACATTATCAGTTAATAATTCACACGTTTCTTCTAAATCTTTCCAACACTCCGGATTATTATAAAATATCGGACTTACTATCTCTCCTCCATTATCAAGAGTACCATCTTCATGTAAAAGCCATCCTGGTTTTATTTCAACTTCATCATCTTTTATTGGAATAAATTCTTCTCTTTTGGGATCTTCATACTCTATTTCACATCCAATTGATGCTTTATTTTTGAACGTTAATCTATTGCGATATTCTAAATAATAACCATTTATTAATCTTAACAAATCAACTAAATCATAACCTTGATAATTAGAAATAATTGTATTTTCATTAGGTTTTAATTCATTAAATATTTCATAATTATTTCCCATAACGCAATTTCCTTTACATATATAAAAATAACTAGTTATTTATTATACAACAAAATGAAATAATTTGGTAAAATAATATTGTGATAATATGAAAAAAATAATAATTATGTTCTTAATTTTATTAATTCCATTATTGCCAAGGGCTGATTTAACACCTGAACAACAGGATGATATTGCATCATTTTCGAAAAATATGATATTAAAAGGCAATGGAAATGAACACAGACAAGGTTCCTTTGGTATTCTTGCATATAATCAAGGAACAAGAAAAGAAGGCTTTAATAATCAATTATCTTATATGAGTAGAGATTATCAAAGTGTAAATCAAATAAATGCTAGAAAATGGACTTTTGACTGTTCTTCATTTGCAGCTTACGTTTATTATCATTGTTTTGGAATTAATACAACTTATGGTTCAGGAAATCCTTATGTTGTATCTAAATTTGTTGAAGATGCTCATAGTAAACGTTATTTCTATTTTATTATGAATAATGTTAAAGTATCATCTATTGATTTTAGTCGCATGCAAAAAGGAGACTTAGTAATCATTGTTGGTTCGCATATTATGGTTTATATTGGTGATGGGAATATCGCTCACTTCTCCTCATCAGCTATCCAAAAAGGTTCCAACTTAGGAAGTGAAGTTGTTAAACTAAAAGATAAATATCCTAATAACAAAGTATCGGTTATAAGACTTAAAGATGGTGTTATTCCAACTACCAAAAAAGCGAATACGATAATAAAATGGCCAGATACTGGTAAAACTGAAGATTTATCTGATAAAGATGATAAACCTGTAATAAAGATTACTAAAAAAGATTTTCATGATAATCAACTTGAAATAACAATAACAATGACCGATGATAAGGGACTTACAGGATATCAAATAACTCAAACAAACCCGACAGGTTATAAATCAATTAATCGCTTAAAAACATATACTACAAAAGAAATTATTAAAGATAATGGTACATACTATATATATGCTAAAGACACTAAAGGACAAATAACGAAATATGAATTTATTGTAAGTAACATTGATGATGATAAACCTGTTATTACAAAAGTATCATATCAATATCACTATAGTACTAATAACTTTGATATTGAAATAACTGCAATAGATAAAAATAAAATCATGTATTCACTTGATAACTCACAATATCAAGATAGTAATAAATTTAGTAATGTTTCCTTTGGAGAACATACTATTAAAGTTGTAGATACAGCTAATAATGTTACAGAATATATATTAAATTTACCAAATGATTTAATTCCCACAATTAATATAAATTATAGTACTGAATACACGAAAAATCTTATTGTAACAATTAACGCTACTGATACTGAAGGTATTATTGGATATAATGTTACAAGAAATAATCAAGAACCAACAAGTTTTAATAGTTATACAAATAATATGACATATAATATTACATCTAATGGAACGTATTACTTTTGGATAAAAACTACTAGAGGTATCATAACAAATAAAAGTATTACCATAAATAATATTGATAATATCCCACCTACGATAACTAATGTTAATATTACAAGAAATTTCTCATCATATAATATTGAAATTGAAGCTAGTGATAATGAATGTGGTATTAGTTCATACTCCATAGATGGAACCAGTTATCAAGAAAGTAATATCTTTAATAATGTCGAAACTGTTAATGAAAATATATATGTAAAAGATAAATGTGATAATATTGCAATATATAAAGTAGACTTAAATAACTTACCATCAATCGATTATAGTACAATATTATTAATAATATGCATAATTATCGTAATTGTGATAATATTTATGAATATTTCAAGTATAAAGAAAAAGAGACGTTAGTCTCTTTTATTTTTATTTATAATAATCGGAGTAATCATTATAATCATCATCATCTTTTTTTACTTTTCTTGTAGAAACAGTAATTTGTTTTTTATTAGAAAAACTTGAACTAATAAACATTACAATGATAAGAATAACAACGAATACTATTATGAAGATAAGGGTCTTATTAGATTCATCATCTTCTTTTACAACAGGCGGTTTAACTTCTTCATTTCCATGACAATCTTCTTCTAAAGTAATATCTTCTACAGGATTATAACAAGCTTGATTTTCATAATCTCCCCATACATACTCATCATCACAAGTTTTATAACACTTCTTTTCAACTTTAACACATTTATTATTAACTAGTTTTTCATCAGGTTTACATGGATATTCTTTTTTAGAAACACATTTACCATCAACTAGTACTTCATCTTTCTTACAAGATTTAGTTGGTGTTTGAGTATCCTTTTTAACACATTTACCATTTATTAGTTCTTCATCACTACCACATGATGGTGGAGGTGGTGTTTCTTTCTTAACGCATTTACCATTTACTAGTTCTTCATCACTACCACATGATGGTGGGGGTGGTGTTTCTTTCTTAACGCATTTACCATTTACCAGTTCTTCATCACTACCACAAACAGGTGTTGTAGTTGGTGTTTTCTTAACACATTTACCATCTATAAACTCTTCATCATCCTTACAAGTAGTTGTTTGTGAGGCGATACACCTAATTTTATAATCATCAATAGTTTCACCACTTTTGCAACTTGTAACACAACTCTTATTATCTGAACTTAATAATTTTCCATCATTACATTTTACATACAATGTAGTAGTTCTTGTTTGACCATTGATTTTATAAGTTATTGTTGATGAACCTGGGGCAATAGGATCTAATTCAATACTTGCAATTTGGGTATTAGTTCCATTATGTGGTGTAACTTTTACAACTGATGTATTACTTGAAGTAACCGTTACTGATACATTTTTTCCATATTCATATACACATAATGCTTTATATCCTTTCCAAGAACCATTAAGTTCCAAGGATCCAGGAACCATACAGAAATTACTATTACTATATTTACTATCTTTATCAGAAATACATGCACTTTTTGATTTATTTCCATATGATTTGGCACTTGTTCCTATTGGACATACTTTGCAAAAATTATTTTTTCCATAATATACTTTTTCATTTCCTTCAGAATATGTACTATATGGACAAACTCGTGAATCAGTTTTTGGTTCTGGAACAAATTCACCTGGTTTAGTCGTTAAATAACAATTATTAATACTCTTTCTATCACCATCACTATGATTATATCCACTAGGACAAGATACACATTTTGAATCTTTTATATATTCACCGTCTTTGCAAGTAAGCGTTTTAATGCAAACACGATATTCATCTGCTTTTTCACCAGATGGACATGATGTTAAACATGATTTTCCATCAGAACTTAAAAGTTTACCATCCTCACATAATACATTAATAGTATAAGTATCTTTCGTACCATTAAAAGTATAAGAAATGGTAGCTCTACCTGGTTTTAAACCTTTATATGTTATTACTGCATTAGTTTTATCATCACCATTAGTTACAACAGCAGATAAAGATGAAGGATTACTATTAGTTAATTTAATATCCGTCTTAGTACCATATTTATATGTACACCAATCTTCAAATACTTGACCTACTCCGATGTTAAAATCATACCAAGTACATTTATCATGTCCACGAAAACCTGCTTTGGTACATTTATCTTTACCAGTTGCAGCCCAAGTCCAATTGGTTCCTGTACCATCTGGACACATTGTACAAGAATTTGTTTGATAATAATAAACTTTAACATTACCTTCAGAATATGTATCCAATCTACATTCTATCGGCTTTGATTCAGGTTTTGGGACAAAATATCCAGGCTTTGTAGTAAGATAACAATTTGATTTCATATTTCTTCCGCCATCACTGTGATTATATCCACTAGGACATGATGCACAATAACCTTTAGATGAAATATAATATTGTCCATCCTTACAATTATTTGCTAATGATGTTATTTCATTATTTAATTCAACTATTTCTTTAGAATGATAATATTTATTAGTTTCTCCTCTTAATACTATAAAAATGCTAAATATTATTGAACAAGCGATTAATATTTTTTTATTTATACTCATACTCTACTCCATATTCTAATATCATTATACTTATAATTGAGATTTTATTCAATAAAAAAAGAGATTAAATCTCTTTTTTCTCGTTTGCATATAATCTTTGATATACTTTAGATTTTTCTAATAATTCTTTATGCGTTCCACTTGATTCTAGACTACCTTCATTAACAACATGAATAATATCCGCGTCAACAATAGTTGAAAGTCTATGAGCAACAATAACAATTGTATGATCATATATTAAATTATCAATAGTCATTTTAATATATTCTTGACTTTCATTATCAAGGGCACTAGTAGCTTCATCAAATAATATAATCTTAGTATTTAAAACTAGGGTTCTTGCAATCGCAATTCTTTGTTTTTGACCACCAGATAAGTTAACACCACCCTCACCTATTATCGTATTATATCCTTTTGGAAGTGACATAATATATTCATCAATATAACTCTTTTTACAAGCTTCTCTAACTTCATCTAATGTGATATCATCCTTGACTAGCTTGAAGTTATCAAAAATACTCATATTGAAAAGGAATGGTGATTGACGAATAATCGATATATTCTTTCTAAGTTCTTCTTCTGATAAATCATTGATATTAATTCCATCAATGGTGATAGATCCTTTAGTTACATCAAAGTATCTTAACAATAAGTTAAATAATGTTGACTTACCATTACCACTACGTCCTACAATGGCAATTTTCTTATTAGTATCAATTGATAAATTAAAGTTACGCAAAGCATAATCTTCATTTTTACGATATTTAAAGTAAACATTTTTAAACTCAATGATACCTTTAGGATCAATTATTTTCTTATTACCAAATTTCTCATCTTGATATAATTTATTATTTAATAATTCATCAATTCTTTTTAAAGAAACCGTAACTTTATTATAGTCAACACCAAATGTTGATAAGGATTCAACAACTTCATCAATTCTCCAAATATAAGAATCTAACATTGAGAATAGTGCATAAACAATTTTACCATGTATAAAGAAATATGCAGCTGTTGCCAAAATACTAAATTGAAGAATGAAATATGCAAGATTATTTAATGAATAATACCATACTTCATAATTTCTTATCTTCTTTTCATTAGAGAATAAATTATCAAGTCGATTTTTGATATTTAATTCCATATTTTTCTTTATACCTAATGATTTAATTTCACGGATACCAGTAATATTTTCAGTAACCGTTTTGACATAGTTATCTGACTCTTTCTTTATTTTCTCTTGCGTATCTTTAATCTTTGGAAAGAATTTCCATGAAATAAAGGCCATGGAAACTGCAAATAATAAGATTTCTAATCCTAATATCCAAGAAATATAAAATGATAAACCTAAAACAATAATAACAACAAAAGATTTGCAAACTAGTTTAATGAGACTGTTCAATAATGACATAACACGATCGGCATCATTATATAGCCTATTTACAAACTCTCCTACACCAATATCTTCAAAAGCTATTGTAGGAAGATTGTTTATTTTATGATACAAATCATTCGAAACATTTCTCATGAATTTAATTTCAAAATAGTTATATAACTTATCTCTTGGTATTTGTAATACGGAGTAACAAATAATATATATAAGTACCCATAAAAAGAAATATAACAAGAAGCCTTTAAAACTACCTCCTAACATTAATTCAACAGCATGTCCCCAAAGAAAAGCTGCCAATAAAGCTGGTAGATAAGTCATTAAGACTAATAAGATATATATAAAGATTTTGAACTTATCATCATGTAGATAATATAAAAGTACTTTAAAAGTCTTAATCTTTTTCATATAATCACCTCCATACATTCAAAAAGAACCAGTAAATGGTTCTTTTAACTTCAGTAATCATATAAATTGCAAGTATGTTAAAAATTCGCGAGAATAATCTCACATAAACCATTTACTTTAAAATTTTCAAAATATAAATTTGTATTCATTATTCTCACTCCTTTCATTAAACTTGAGTTTACCATAACAAAGAATATTTTATTTGTCAACAAGATTTTTTATTATTTTTTCGAAGTAAATAAAAAAGATTATTATTTATAATAATAATCTTTATTTTATAAAAATAATTTACTTAATATTTGTTTTTCGAAAATATTCAATACACATAAAAACAAAATATTATGATATTAATTATTGTATATATTCAATTTTTTCTGCAATTGATCTTAGTCTTCTATTCAAAACCGACTCACAATTTTCATATTCTTTTAAGGAATACTCTATTATATTTCTAAGATAATTAATCATTTCAACATGTCTTATGATATTCTTATCAAGATTTCCAACATTATCATTTGAAAAACTATCAGGAAATTCCGATATAGCATTTATTGCACTAGCTAATTTGCTTTTTATTATTGATTTATATGAACTATCAAATTCACCAAGTTTTCTCAATATATCACGATAAACATCATCATCATATTTAATACGAGCTCCACCTAAGAATGAACTAATGTCTTCAGTTGGTTCATATTCAAGAGTACTACCATTATTTCTAAATTCACCACATTTTCCACAGTAATTACCATTGTTATCTGCTTTACCACACTTTGGACATGTCCATAAAGTACTACTGGTTAAAGATACATTAGCAGCTTCTTCACGCGACATACCACATTTACCGCAATAACTAGTTGTATTATCTTTTTTACCACAATTAGGGCAATTCCATGTTGTTCCATTATTGCCTAAAACAATGACACTTGGTGTACCACAGCCTCCACAAAACTTAGCAGTGTTTCCGGTTCTTCCACACTTTGGGCATGTCCACGTTTCAATATCCATTAGTGAATCTGTAACAGCATCTTCTCTTGATGAACCACAACCTCCACAATAATTTCCTGTATTATCAGTTCGACCACACTTTGGACAGTTCCATTTTCCTGTACTTGTGCCTAAGACAGTGACACTTGGTGTACCACAACCTCCACAAAACTTAGCAGTGTTTCCAGTTCTTCCACACTTTGGGCATGTCCACGTTTCAATATCCATTAGTGAATCTGTAACAGCATCCTCTCTAGAGGTTGCACAACCTCCACAGTAATTTCCTGTATTATCAGTTCGACCACACTTTGGACAGTTCCATTTTCCTGTACTTGTGCCTAAGACAGTGACACTTGGTGTACCACAGCCTCCACAAAACTTAGCAGTGTTTCCAGTTCTTCCACACTTTGGACATGTCCACGTTTCAATATCCATTAGTGAATCTGTAATAGCATCTTCTCTTGATGAACCACAACCTCCACAAAACTTAGCAGTGTTTCCGGTTCTTCCACACTTTGGACAGTTCCACAAATTATCATTAACCCTAGAAGAAGATTCTCTTTCGCTTCCACATCCGCCACAAAAAAATCCTTCTTTATTAATGTGGCCACATTTAAAACAAACCCATCCATTATTCATAATTCACCACTTCTTCTGGTGCTGTATTATCTACTGGCTCAGGTTTATCAGTACGTTGTTGTTGCGCCTTCCATTTGTCGTAATGATCCTTATGCTCAATTTCTTTTTCATCAACGAACTTATTTACACTATTAATTAAATTATCTATTATTTCATTATCATTATTTAGATAAGAACAAATATCACCAATTCGCGATTTAATTCTTTCACCTAAAGAATCATTAGGAATCGAAAGTCCCATTAGTTTACTACCTATTCCATTTATTTGTGATGACACAGTTGATAATGATGAAAATATTTCGCTTTGTAAAGAAGGATATGTTTCATTTGCTAGTTTTAGACAATCATAATCTTTATTACATCCCATATTATTTATTCTCCTCTTCAAAATTTTCTATAAAATCATCATAAGCTTTTGTAATTTTATTATTCGATTCGCTATAATCGCTATCAGCCATCAATAAAAATTCTGCTAATTTAATTAAGTCGTTGTTTATATTTGAAATTTTATTAATCATATTTTCATACATCTCAATATAACTATTTGATGTAGGTGTTTCCCAAACAAATTTCCTAGGTAATTCTTTTAATTCTTCTATTTTATTATTAATATCATTTTTGGAAAAATTTATTAAATCATTACCTGCTTGTTCAATTTCTCCTAAATATATCTTTTTCATTTATTACCTCCTGTAGTAGAAGCTTCAATAAACTCATATGTATCATCATATTCTTTAATAATAAAATTTAATTCATCAACGTGACTTTTAAAATACTTATTAAGATATTTTTCAAAGCAATCAAGAAAAGCATTTGTATATTTACGATATAATTCACCAGTTTCTGTATTATAAATCTTTTTAGTGTTATCAACCATCTTCTTGTATCTTTTTAACAATGACAACAAATCACTAAAACTAGCATCAATTAGTTTTTTCGTAGATACTAAACTTTCAATATTGACTTTAACAAATTTTTGTTCCATTATTTCACCTACTTTATACATACTAATTATATCATAGATAAATACAAAATAAAGCTATAATTCACAGGCTTGTAGCATTATAATTAACGTTACATTCTTTACAATTATTAAAAAAAAAAATTATTATTCTCATAATAATCTTTATTTTATTAATATTTTTTTATTATTAAGAACACATTTAACACTCATTATCAATTTATTAAGATTAATTTCTTGAAAAATAATAAATTCCCCATTTAATTTTATTCGTTCTAAAAAGCTATCTAAATCATTAAAAATATTTTCTACTATCGAGTTATACTCATCATAATTTTTATTTATGATACATATTGCACATATTATTTCAAACGAATTTATTACAATTCGATAATCTTCGCTCTCAAAATGAGAATTAACTTCTAGTCTTATTATACTATTATGATAATCATTTAATATCTTGTTAATGTCTTTATCTAATAAATATCTAACTCGCTTAGTTTCTGTTTCAGAAAAACGAAAATATAAATGATAACCAGTCTCTATAACATTGATATAACTTATTAAATCTCTAATTAGATGCTTTTCACCGAGAGTTATATTAACTAATAGTTGATATAAATTATCCCTAAAATAATCATAAAATATATTTTTATAAATACACATTGAATCCAATATTAAATAATACATATATGACTTTGTTAATAAATATTCATTATTATTTTCAATTATCTCTAAAAGAATCTTTTTTATTGGGGTTTTATTAGATGATAATGATTTTATATTCTTATCAGGAAAAAGAAAGTTAGCGTATTCCATTAGACAATTATAATAATAATTTACTTTATTCATACTATTCTTCATATTATTTTACCAAGACCTTGTGGGTTTCTAAATAATTAAGTACAAAAGTAATTAAATTATATGTATCAAGCTGTCCATCATTAATAAAACCACCATATACTCTTACTCTATCTAAAAAACCTTGTATATTATCCAAAATATTGGAAGCTAATTTATCATAATCATTTAATCTATTATTAACAAAACAATACGCACAAACTGTTTTTAATGATTGCATGATAATTAATTCATCAGAATCGTTAATCTCAACATAATCTAATTTATCTTGACTATTATAATAAGAATGCAATAAAGCTAAATCATCTTTATCAAATAACACGTCTACTTTTCCAAATTTAGCAACATATCTATTATCAATAAATTCAATATAATACATAATATTTTGTACTTTTTTTTCAATGTTATCACCCAAATAGCCATATAAAGAATTATATTCAATTAATTTCATATAACCCCCAAAAAACTTCTTTATTATAACATTTATATATTTTTTTGACAAATAAAAAACTCTAATAATTAATTAGAGTTTTATTATTTATTTTTTACTTCTTATAACATCTAAAATTGATGGATGTTCTTTATGATATTGAATAGCTTCTTCAACACTTCTTCTTTGTAGATCAATTAAGCATCCAGCTGATGATATAGCACCATCAAATAAATTTGTTTTACCAAGTTTTGTTGGATCATATCCTGGTAAGAATGGAATAATATTTGCTCCATGAAGAACAGCATCTTTAAGAACTGATTGACTATCATCAATTAAATATAGATGACTCATTAAATTTGGACATACTTCAAGTAATCTAGGATAAAAACTTGGAACATCCAAAATATTTTTCATAAATTCAATCTTACTTGTAGTTTTTCTATTAGGCATTCCATATTGTAATTGATGGAACTTTGGTAAGAAAATACCATCAATATTTGGAAATACATTTAACATTGTATTAATTTTACTTACATATTCACGATCTACATTATAGTGTGATACTAAAATAACGAAGTCATTCTTTCTTCTTGTATTTAATAACTCACGAATGTAGTCAATACTTCTTGGAAAGAAATTACATGTTTGATATATTTCATCATAATTAATTCTTCCCATAAATTTTGGATCTACTTCTTCAAGTACACGATCAACTAAATCGAAATAAGCTTCCTGTGCAATACGTGAATCATCCGTATTAGAACTATTTCTTGCTTCTTCGATACGACGATTTACTTCATCAAATTCATCTTTGGCGAATGTCATTATTTGTCTATCTTTAACTTGTTTTTCGTTAACGATAGTATTATCAATATCAATACAGATAATTCTAAATGGCTCACCACTAATGGCAGCATTATAAACATTGTTAATAAATTCAGCTTGTTTTAAAGCATTAATTTGTAAACTATTCATAACCATATCCTCCCTAAAGAAATTATATAAATCTTCTTATAACATATCTTTTTTTATATGTCAATGTTTTTTGCCACTTACCATCATTGAACTGTGCACATTATATCATATTTTTAAAGATATGTCAAATATTGTCTATTATTTCTTTTGGAATACTTTATATCCCAATTTCCCAGCATTAATGTTATGTGACTGCTTTTTTCGTAAGAAATCAAGACATTCTGCTTCTATTTCATACATTTTATCTTGATTTTCATCTCTTAAATAGTTTCTTACATGACCAATATATCTTTCTACCCAATGTGTTAAATATAAATAATCATATAATAATGGTGAATTAATATCATATATAAAACCGATATGAGATATAAATTGTCTCATTTTATCATATGGTACATCTTTGTTAGAACGATCTATTTGTTTATGACTCATAATTTCTTTTAGTGTTACATCATGTATAGGTATTTGCGCAAGTTCTTCAAATGGCATATGAAAAACCGTATCCATATCGGTATTAGGATCAACAAATGATGACATAACCGCTAACTTATCAGCATCACGAATATCTTTTACAACGGAGGTAGCAAGCGGAGATAAAATACCATAAGGAACATCTTTTGTACCATGATATTCAATTCCTGTATATATAAGATCACGATATATTAAATATAATTCTTCTGATAGATATTCTTTAATTCTTTCTCTTTCCATTGAATCATCAAATAAATAACTCAAACCTAACGTTGTATGATTAACTTTATTACTACCCATTTTTGTTCCTACTTTATGAATTTCTAATATTCTTCCAAAATCATGAAAAGTAGCAACTAAAATATTTGCAATTTGTCTATATGATTCATAATGATTAACTTCTGATAAATTAATAGCAATATCGATAACTTGTAACATATGAAGAAACTTTCTTTCCATTACTCTTAACATATCAATAAAGTCTTTCGTTATCTTTTCATCATTAATACTTTTACTATTTAATATTATTTGAATATCAACGAAAGAACATTCAATAAAACTTACCATTTTATCAATTATTAAAGAAATGAAATGATACCCCATTCCATCTAATCTTTTCTTTATATAGTCAATATATACTTTATCTAGATTTAATTCGTTTTTATTCATTAAATCCTCCTATTTGAAATAAAACATGCATATTATATCATAAAATTGGGTTTTTTTTCAAGTTTCAGGTCTTTATAATAAAAAGATATTCTGTTTTGAATATCCATTTATTATTTTATTATAAAGTATTCATCCATTTATAAATATATGGTGAAATTAGTTTATATCCATCAGCATTTAAATGAAGATTATCTGGTAAATATACTTTTGTATTTACTTTTAATATATCACTATATGTTTTTCCGTTAGATGCTTTTCCAAAGTATAAATCGATGTATTTAACATCCCATTTTTTTAATACTTCTTTCATCTTTTTATAATATTTAGGTGATAAAGTAGCTCTATTTTGATTAGAATTAGGAGTTTGATAATTAATTATATATCCTATTTTTGCCTTTGGCCATTGTTTTTTTACTGTATAGATATAGTATTCTAAACCACCCAAAAAAGTATTTGTATCATAATTTCCAGAGAAATCATTTGCTTTATATGTTCCTAATTTGACACCTCTTGAAATATCATTTGTTCCTCCATGCATAATAACATAATCATATTTTTTACCTGCATATGTTTTAACATTATCAACAATCCATTTCTTTTTGAGAGCATTTGAAATAAGCCATCCTGATTTTCCAGCATTAGTTGATGATTTCAAATCATACTTATCACCAATATAATTAGCCCATGAATAACCTTTTGGGGTTCCACGTGAACCATATGTTATTGAATCACCAAAGAAAATGGCAGTTTTTTTATATGTACTATTTTTAACATTAATAGTTGTTGTTGCTTTTATACCATTTGCTGATTTAACAGTAATTATAACATTACCTTTACTTTTAGTTGTTACTTTTCCATTTTCATCTACAGTAGCTATCTTATCATTAGAACTTGTCCATGTTAATTTCTTATTGGTAGCATTAGATGGCTCAATTGTTGGAACAAGATTAACTTTTGTTCCTTTAGCGACATTTATTTTTTTAAAATTAAGTGATATGCTTTTTATTAATATTTCTTCTTTGGGTTTATCTATAACTTTGACTTTGCAAGTTGCAATCTTACCATTTTTAGATTTTGCTGTTATTGTAGTATTTCCTACTTTTTTACCAGTAATAACTCCATTATTAACTGTGGCAATACTAGAATTAGAACTATTCCACTCTATTTTCTTATTAGTAGCATTACTAGGAGTTATTGTTACTTTTAAAGTATATTTATTCGATACATATAAACTTATATTCTCTTTATTTAATTCAATTTTGTCTATTTCGATTTCTTCAATCTTTTTTGTATCTTTTACTTCAACGTTGACAATATAACGATCTTTATTATCATATTGTCCTCTAATAATAGTATTTCCTTCATTTATGGCTTTAATTAATCCAGTATTAGATACCGATGCTATATTATTATTTTCACTAATATAAATTAAATTATTTTCACTAAAATTTAATTGATATTCTTCATCTTTTTCTAAAGAAAGATTAATGGTTTCTGTAGGAATATTTTCTTCTTTATCTTCTTCTTTTTTATCACTTTTATTAATAAAAATAATACCAAATATACAACCAATAATAATTATTACTAAAAAAATTGATATTAAGACATTCTTTTTATCTTCTCCATTCATTTCTACCCTTCTATTTTCATTTTATCAAATCTATTATAATCTATCAACTAATATAAAAAATACTAGTTTTAATAACTAGTATTCAAATCGATCAATAATCTTTTCTTTTAATCCGGTTTTACGATCAAGAGATGCATTATTATGAATAGCCATATTAATAGCTTCCATCTCCCCTAAAATATATAAATTATTCTTAGCTCGAGTTACTCCTGTATATAATAATTTTCGATATAACATTCGCCTAAAAGTGGTTAATAGTACCATTAATACAACTTTATACTCACTACCTTGAGATTTATGAATACTAATAACATATCCTAAAGTAAAATTAGTATAATTTGATTTATTATAGATCACAATATTACCATCATAATCAACCGTAATCTCTTTATTAACATTATCGATTCTTGTAATAATACCTAAATCTCCATTAAAGACATTATAATCTGGCATATTAACAAGTTCTAAGACTTTGTCATTTTCTCGATAAGTTATATCACCAATAACTATTTCATTTTTATTCTTTTTACTTGGATTAAAAATGTCTCTTGCAATTAAATTTAAATTATCAATACCAAATGTTGTTTTATATAAAGGTGCCATAATAATAAAGTCATTATAATTATAATCTTTATATGTTTCACATAACTCTATAAAATTATTAATCAATTTATTGTTAGTACATTCAATAAAAGTTAAATCATCACTCTTATTATAAATATCTTCATTAATACCATTATTAATGTTATAAGCAAGAGAAATAATATTACTATTTTCTTGTTGACGATATAATTCTTTTAAATAGATCACTTTAAACTTATCCGTATTAATAATATCTTTTAAGACTTGACCAGCGGAAACAGATGGTAATTGATTAACATCACCTACCATAATAATTTTGGTATTAAATTTAAGACCTTTTAATAAACTATCAAAAAGGTACGTATCTATCATACTAGCTTCATCAATAATAACTAGTTCACAATCAACTTTATTCTTTTCGTTAACTCCAAAGGAATTATTATCTTTATTCCATTTTAAAAACCTGTGAATTGTTGATGCCGGCATATGAACTGTTTCCGTTATTCGCTTGCTAGCTCGACCTGTTGGTGCAAGTAAAATTACTTTTTCACATAACTCTTCATGACTTAATTTAAATAAATCACGATAAATATCAACAATTGATTTAATAATCGTTGTTTTACCTGTACCAGGTCCACCTGTAATAACTAAAAAATTTTTAATAAAACTATTTCTTATCGCATCTTCTTGTTCTATATTATAATCAAGTTTACTATCAAGTTCGTTTTTCTTTAACAAATCTTCTAACTTCTTATATTTATTATCAGGAAGTGTTTCAAGATAAGTTAATCTTCTTGCGATATTAGTTTCAGCATCAAACATTTTCTTTAAATAATATTTATTATCATCTAATATTAATTTATTTGTTAATACAAGATTATTTAATACTTCACTATATACATCGCCATCAAGATATATTGATAATAATCTTGTTAAATAATTATAGATTTCATCACTTGTTAAATAAGTATCACCAATTGTATTAATTACTTCATTTAAAATATAAATAATACTTGCTTCTACTCTTCTTTTATCATCTTTTATATAATCAAGTTTTAAAGCAAGACTATCTATCTTTTTAAAAGGAAAATTATCATCGATTACATCATAAATATTATTTTCAATAACATCGATTACTTTCTTTTTATATTTATTATATAAACTATTACTATCACGATTATTAAAGCCGAATTCATTTAATTTAACAATAATATCAATACTATCTTGATATTCTAGAAGTGTGTTATAGATATCTTCCCTATTCTTTTTAGTTATACCTTTAATACCAACAAGAGAATTAATATCATTTGTAATCATATTAATGGCATCATCACCTAAAGAATCATATATTCTTTTAGCTTTACTTTCACCTATTCCTTTAAAAATACCACTAGATAAAAAAGATATAATACTATTTTCACTTGTTGGCATAATTATTTCATAACTAGTTACATTAAATTGACTACCATATTTATGATGTTCAATAAACTCACCAGTTAACTTTAAATTATCTTCTAAATTAATATCTGTGAAATAACCTGTAAAAGTTATGGTTTTACCACATAACGTATTATCATCATATTCGGTTACTTTAAGTAGTCCTACAATATATCCATTGTCTGATGAAAAGATGGTTTTTTTATAAATACCTTCAATCATTTTTTCACCTTCTGACATTTTGGACAATAATATGTACCACGTCCACCTACTTTAGTTTTAATGATCTTACTTTTACAAATAAAACATTCTTCTCCTTCACGTTTATGTACCATTAAATTATCTTGATTATGACCAATAACACCCAAAGATGATGTATAACTACGAATTGTTGTACCACCAAATTCAATTGATTTATCAAGAATTTTTTTAGAATTAATAATAATATTTTCTAAATCATTATCATTTAATTTAGAACCAATGGTTTCAGGATTAATACGGGATGCAAAAAGAATTTCATCAGCATAAATATTACCAATACCTGCGATGATATCTTGTTCAAGTAATAATGATTTAATTGGTTTATTACGAAGTATTTTCTTCTTCAAATAATCAACTGTTAACTCATCACTATTAGCATCAATTCCAATATTACATAAAGGAGTATCAGTATATAATTTATCTTTAGTAACTAAATCCATTTTACCGAATTTTCTTGTATCATGATAACGTAGGGTTATATCATCTAAATAAAAAATAACATGTTCATGCTTCTCTACTGGTTCACTCTTATCTTTAAGGAAGAATTTACCTTCCATTCTTAAATGACTTACTAAATAATAATCATTTAATTCAAAGATTAAATACTTACCACGACGATCAATATCAATAAATTTTTGATTAATAATATTATTTATAAAATCATTATAATTAGATTCAATAATTCCTTTATAATAAACATCTATTTTCTTTATTGTTTTACCAATAATTTTCTTTTTTAATACTCTTCTTACAGTTTCAACTTCAGGTAATTCTGGCATATATAGTCTCCATTTAATACAATTAGTTTATAATAATAATACTTAATTGTAAAGAAGTATACATTATGAAAATTGAAATCCATTTTAATTGACGATATTTTTATAAAATGATATATTTATACTGTGGTGATAATATGTATGACAATAACAATTTTGATGAAAATCAAGATGATAATGAATATATAGATTACAATAAATCATATAAAAAAGAAGGTTTCTTTAAAAGACTATTTGGTGGTAAGAAGAAAGAAAAAAAAGAAGAAAAAGAATTTGATAATTTTTATCAAAGAGCTTATCAACAAGAAGAACCTGTTGTTAAAGATGATTTAGTTAAAAAAAGAGAAATAAAAGATTATGGTAAACCTGTTCCTAAAGAACCTGAAAAAGTAACCGTAAGTCAAATGTTAAATAAAAAACCAAGTGAATTTGTTAATAATAGAAAAAATGATGGGGAACTTGAGTTTAATTATTATCAAGAACCAGTAATTATTGAACAAAAACCAGAAGCAGCTATTAATAAAAAAACAGCATATATTATAATGGGAGCTCTTGGTGGACTTGCACTTATTATTTTCTTAATTACGATAATATCAAAATCTAGTACTAAATATGAATTAGCAGTTGGATTTAATTCTATTTCTTTAAGAAGTGGGGAATCAATGCAAATTCCAGTATTAACTAATGATACTGCAAGAACAAAATATACTATTGATAATTCTAATATAGCAACCGTTAACTCTAATGGTTTTATTCAAGCAAAAGAATTTAAAGAAAATAAACAATATTTACAAACTAAACTAAAAATTGGTGGTGAACAAATAAATAAAACAATAACCGTTTATATTGTTCAATCAAAAGCTATTATTCCTCTTGAAAATTTTGAAGTTCAAGAATCAATTACTCTTAAACGTGGTGAAAGAAAAATGATTGAAATAACTAATATCAAACCACCATATAATACTCAAACATTAAAATATGTTTATGAAAGTAGTGATTCTGGTATTGCTATCGTTGATTCTATGGGAGTAATTACAGGTGTTAAAGCAGGAAATACAACTGTTAAAGTACGTAATACATCTAATCAAGAATTAAATAAAGTTATTAAAATAACAGTTAATTAAAAAGATTCAAGTTTTCTTGAATCTTTTTTATCTTGTTAAAATATAATCATTAATGATAGAAGGATCTTCATTATCAATAATAATACGTCTTGTATAGTTAATTACAGGAATATCAAAGTTCTTATCATCTAACATGTAAACAAGCGTTTTTAAGGTATTATAGCCCTCTACAGTGTGTGTTTTAAGATATTCATTAGCTTTATCACGATCAGTTGCAATTAATTCACCATAAGTGTAATTACGACTTGTTTTACTATTACAAGTAAGAATTAAGTCACCAATACCACAAGGAGTTATTAAACTGTTTTTTTCTCCTCCTAAGGTAACAATTAATCCTTCCAAATCACGAATAGCCCGTACCATAAATAAAGCAACTGTGGAATCTGATTTATTAAGACCATGTAAAATACCTGATGCAATGGCAATAACATTTTTAATAGCACCTGATATTTCAAGACCAACTAAATCATCAGTTCTTTCAAGAGTTAAATATCTACTAGATAAAATATCATTAGTAAGATTATAACTATTATCTGTATTTGCATAAATTGATAAACTAATAGGATTATTATTAATTAAATCAATAGCAAAACTAGGACCAGAAATAACGGAGAAATCAGGATTATTAATATATAAATTATATATTTGATAAACCATTAAATATTCTTTTTCTAAGATACCTTTACTAGCTAAAACAAAAGTTTTATTAGATAAATCATACATAGATAATTCTTTAATATTTTCTTTTAGATAAGGTACTGGAAGCACAATAACAATAATATCACAATTATTAGTAAACTCTAATAAATCATTTGTTATTTTGATATCACTAGGAATTGTAACACCTGGTAAAACCTTATTTTCATGATGAGTTAGGATATAATCTCTTTCTTCCCTAAACTTCGTCCACATGATAACTTCATTATCTTTTCTATGAGCGACTATTCCAAGAGATATACCAAAGGCCCCTGTTCCAAAGATGCCTACTCTACTCATTCAAAAGCTCCATCATAACTTCATTAGCAAGAGCTGGAGATAGACTACCATGAGTTTCTTTCATAATCATTCCCATAATAGCTTTTGAAGCTCTTTCATTACCGGATTTATATTGATTAACTAAATCTGAATATTTATCTAAAATTTCACTTACAGTTTTTTTAATTTCTTCTTTATCACTAACAAGATTTAATCCTTTATTAGATAAAATCTCATCAATAGATAAATCATTTTCCATTAAATCAACTAAAATTTCTTTAAAAATCTTATTACTAATTTCATTCTTATCAAGACGATTAACTAAATCACGGAATTTAGAATCAGTAAGATGAGTTTTATCAATAGTTACATCATTTTTATTTAAGTAACTTGCAATGTCACCTAAAAGAAGATTAGAAGCAACAACTAAATTAATATCTAAGAATTTTTCTAAATAATCAGAGATATCTTTATTAGCAATAATCTTTTCAATATTAATTGGATTAATACCAGCTTCTTTATAACTTTCTCTTCTTTCATCAGGCATTCTTACTAAATCATTTGTATTATCATCAATAAACTTATCATCAATATTTAAATAAGGAATATCAGGTTCAGGGAAGTAACGGTAATCATTACCAACTTCTTTAACACGCATGGAAATTGTACTTAGTGACTTATCATCAAATCTTCTTGTTTCAGGAACAATCTTTCCTCCAGACTCTAATATTTTTTCTTGACGTTTAGCTTCGTATTCAATAGCAACACCAACATTACTAATAGAACCTATATTTTTGGTTTCTACTTTAGTACCCCATTCTTCTGTTTTAGATATTGATACATTAGTATCACATCTCATAGAACCTTCTTCAATCTTACAGTCTGATACACCTGCATAAAGAAGTAATTCACGAAGTTTAGTTAAATATAATACAGCTTCTTCACTAGTTTCCATACAAGGTTCTGTAACAATTTCAATTAATGGAACACCAGCACGGTTAAAGTCTAATAAACTATTTTTTTCGCCATGAACACTTTTACAAGTATCTTCTTCAATATGCATCTCTAGAATATCAATTCTCTTTTTAGTTCCATCTTTTTTGGTAACTTCGATATATCCATGAGTTCCAATAGGAGTTAGAGCTTGCGTTATTTGAAATCCTTTTGGAAGATCTGGATAGAAATAATTCTTACGATCAAAATGCATTTTACGAGATACATTAAGATTTAATACTTTACAAGCTTTAAGAGCTAATTTAACAACATCCATATTAAGTACTGGAAGAGTTCCTGGATAACCTAAGTCAATAACGTTAACATTAGTATTAGCCATACTACCATAATTAGATAAGGCTGGTGAAAATATTTTATTATTAGTCTTTAGTTCACAGTGAACTTCAATACCAATTGTTTTTTTATAATTACTCACTTACTTTTCCCCCTTCCAAATCTAGATTTAATTCTTTTTCAATGAAACTAGCAAGTTGATAAATTGTAGCTTCATCAAAATTATTACCAAGAATTTGTAATCCAATAGGTAATTTCTCACTATTAAAACCAATTGGAATAGATATACAAGGGAATCCTCCCATATTAGCATGCATAACTAAGATATCATCCATAAAGCAATGTAATGGATCATCTTTACCACTATTAAGTGGATAGGCACATCTTGCAGCACTTGGACCAACAATTAAATTATATTCGCTAAATATCTTTTTAAAACTTTTTTGTAAATCATCACGAATTTGCATAGCTTTACTATAGTAAATTTTTGCATTCTCACCACTTAGGATATAACTACCTACCATGATTCTTCTTTTAACTTCATTACCAAAACCATATTGTCTTGTTTTTAAATATAAATCTTCTAGATTCTCTGGATCAGGATAACTACATCCATAACGAATACCATCGAATCTTGCAAGATTACTACTAGCTTCACCCATAGCAATAATTTGATAAAGAATTACCGCCATATCAATATGATTAATATCAACCATATCAACTTTAACATTATGCTTTTCTAACATTTCTTTTATTTCTAATACTTTATTACGTACTTCAGAATCAACGAAATCTGATAAGAAATAATTAGGGATAGCTACTTTAAAATCTTTAAGTGGTTTACCAATAAGTCTTGTAAAATCTTCATTAGTTTCAACACTCGTCATATCACGATCATCTTTACCACAAATAACATTTAATAAGTTAGCATTTTCTAAAACATTTCTTGTCATTGGACCAATTTGATCTAAACTACTTGCGAAAGCAACAAGACCATATCTTGATACTCTACCATAACTAGGTTTCATACCAACAATACCATTAAAACTTGATGGTTGTCTTATTGATCCACCTGTATCACTACCTAAAGCCAATGGTACAAGACGTCCTGCTACAGAAACAGCAGAACCACCACTAGAGCCACCTGGAACTCTTTCTTTATTCCATGGGTTAATAGGTGTTCCATAGTAACTAGTCTCAGAAGTACTTCCCATCGCAAATTCATCCATATTAGTTTTAACAATTATAATCATTTGATTTTTTTTAATTAAATCAATACAATCAGCATCGTATATTGCCATAAAGTTTTCTAATATTTTAGAGGCACAAGTACATTTTATATCCTTTACCATAATATTATCTTTAATCGCAATTGGTATTCCAAATAATAAATCATCAGGAACATCTACTTGTTCTAATTCTAAAGCTTTTTTAATAGCTCCTTCTTTATCCACAGAAATAAAACTATTTAAATCACTATTTTCTATTTTTTCTAAAGCTTCATTAACCAAGTCTATTGGTTTAATTTCTTTTTTCCTTAATAATTCATG
>JAEEZO010000037.1 GCA_016291895.1 Caryophanales bacterium | reverse complement strand
AGATAATTATTATTGGAATAGTGAACCACTTATTTTTAAAATAGATGATAACGTTAAAGATAAATTAATAATTATTGATTTTTATAATAAAGAGATTAAAGGTAGTTTAGAATTTACCAAATTAGATTTATCTACAAGTGATCCACTTCCTAACACCCTAATGGAAATATATGATATAAGTGGAAATATTGTATTTAAGGGAAGAACTGATAATAATGGCAAAATTAAAATTTTTGATTTGCCTTTCGGCAAATATTATTTAAAAGAACTAGAATCACCCCGAGGCTACATGGTTAATGAAGATATAATGGAATTTGAAATAAAATCTGATGAAATTGTTAAAAGTACCATGAAAGATGAAAGAATACTAGGTAAAATAAAAATAAAGAAAATAGGCGAAGAACCAGTAATAGATAATGGTTATACATATGTAGATAAAAACTTAGCTAATGTATCATTTTCCTTATTCGCAAGAGAAGATATTCTTTTAAATAATAAAATAATTTTTAAAAAGAATGAATTAGTATCACAAGGTATAACTAATAATTCAGGAGAATTACAATTTAATGATTTAATAATAGGTAAATATTACTTAAAAGAAGATAATCCACAAGAAGGATATCTTATTGATGATAAAGAATATGATTTAGAAATAAACAGTAATGAAGAAAAAGAAATTGTTATTAAAAACTATTTAATAAAAGGTAGTATGGAATTTACGAAAACTAGTTTTTCAACAAGTGAAGCTCTTCCTAATACTTTAATGGAATTTTATGATAATAATGATAATTTAATTCTTCGTGATAGAACTGATTCTAATGGTCAAATTTTAATAAATTCTCTTCCTTACGGAAGTTATTATTATAAAGAACTAGAAGCCCCCGAAGGTTATTATGTGAATCCTGATAAACACTATTTTGAAATTAAAGAAAATGGGGTAGTAGTTAAAGATACTTTAACTGATGATATGATTATTGTTCCTGATACTTATAAAGATGGTAATAATTATTTTATTTACTTAATAGGAGGCTTATATGTTTTTATTAAGAAGATTCTTCTTTAGTTTTATGCTTATTATAATCTCTTTTGATTTACCTCTTAATATCGCTCCTAAGAAAGATTTTAATAAATTAGATATAGATATCATAGAAGCTAATAAAAGTGATTATATAGGCCATTTAACTATCAATAAGATTGATTTAGATGTAGGTTTCTATAGTAAAGATAATCCATTAAATAATGTTGATTATGGTATTGAAGTATTAAAACCTTCTATTATGCCTAATAATGATGATTATATTTTGTTTTTAGCTTCTCATAGTGGTGATAGTAATATATCTTATTTTAAAAACCTTTATGAATTAAGAAATGATGATGATGTAATAATTAATTATCAAAACAAAGAATATAAATATAAAGTAGTAAATAAGTACGTTATTGAAAAGAAAGGATTTATGTCAATAAAACGATTACCAAAAAATAGTCTTATTTTAATAACATGTATTAAAGGTACTAATAATCAATTAGTAATTGTATGTAAATAAAAAGCTTTAATCGAAGATTTTCATCGATAAAGCTTTTTCTATTTCATCTATTTTATTAAATAAGTTATTAAGATAAGTTGTTATAAAGATTTGTGGTCTTGTTAAAACATTTTTAAGATTAAACTTATATCCTTTATTAATCAATGATTTCTTGATTATAATCCCTTCATTAATTAAGATAGGAATAAAAGTAATTGCAATACTAATAATTAATGATAACTTATTTATATCAACTTTAAAGATCTTTAATGGATATAATAATACACATATACTATTACTGATATCACTTGGTGTTAAGAAACTAGTAAGAATATAAGTTGCATTAATTGATAATAAGAATCTTGTTGTTATAAATAAAGAATTTAAATAATTAGTAAATAATAAGTTACATAAAAAGATAAAGATCATAAAAAGAATATTTTTTTTCATAAACTTTAAATAATCAATAAACTTTCTTTTACTAATTAAGATTAAGATAATACTTAATATCAAAGATATAATTATTAAATAATAACTTTCTATATAGAATAAAAAGAAGTTATAAATTAGAAATAATAAAAAGAATAATGTTTTCATAGTTTATCAATTCCTTTTATTAAATCATTATAATTATTAATCTTTATTTTTTTATCAATTAATTTCTTCATTGTTAATAAATTAATTGGTATATTAAATCCATATTTTTTTAATAAATCTAAATTATTAAGAAGTTCTTTTTTAGAATACTTAATAATTTTTTTATTATCTATTATTAGAATATCATCTGCATAGAATAATTCTTCCATATTATTAGTTATAAAGATAATACCTAGATCTTTCTTCTTTAATTCATTAACTAAATTATATATTTTAAGTCTATTGGTATCATCTAACATTGATGTGGCTTCATCAAAAATAATATATTTAGGATTAATTGATAAAATAGACGCAATATTAAGTCTTTGTTTCTCTCCACCTGATAGATTATAAGTATTACTATTTATAAAATCGATTAAATCAACCGTTTTTAAAACTTCTTCTATTTTTTCTTTATTATCTTTATTACCCGTTAGATTATTAATGGTAAAATTAAGTTCATCATAAACATTATTCATAACGATTTGATGATCTGGATTTTGAAAGATCATGCCTATTAATTTTCTTAATTCACGAATTTTCATTTTTTTTGATAATTTATTATTATCAATAATTATTTCACCATCATATTTAAAGTTTAATCCTGAAAGAGTATTCGCAAGGGTTGTTTTACCACTACCATTTTTGCCAATAATAAATGTTATTTTATTACTATCAATGGTAAAACTAGTATTATCAAAAAGAAGTTTATCATATTTAAAAGTTAAATTATTAACACTAATCATGCTTTAGTTTATTAATCCTTTCACCAAATAGCTTAGATATAGACATTAATACTAAGAATTTAACAGGTATCATTATTAATTGTTTAATAACTCTTGGAACAATAATAATCTTACTAGCGTCTTTAACTGTCATTTTAATCCATATAGTATTTAAAACACCATTTAGAATAATAGTGACTATTAAGATTGCAATAATAGATTTAATGATAAACTTTTTATCTAATTTGAATTCATCTTTATTGTATAAGAATATACCATAAACAAGTCCTGTTAAAAAGGCAGTTATGGTAAATCCATAAAAGAAACTACCTATAGGAAATAATAAAGCTCCTATAATATCAGCAAGAGTTGATATAAAAATAGTATATTTAGGACCTAGAATAATTCCTGATAACATAATTGGTACAAACGAAAAACCAATAGTTAAAATAGGAGTTCTAATAGATAATATTCTTGATAGAACTATTGTTGATGCGAGAAGTAAACTTGCGATAATGATCTTTTTAATTTTCATGATAATTAACCTTCTTTTTAAAAGTATTATAGCATAAAAAAAAGAAAGTAAAAATTAATTTACTTTCTTAACATTATAGCCATCATTTTCTAGTAATTTAGCAATACCTTTATCACCAACTAAATGAGCAGCACCAACCATATAGAAGACTTTCTTATTATCATTAAAATATTCTTTTAACTTATTAGCCATTCCAATATTACGATCAAATAATAGTAATTTATTATATTCAGCAATAAGAACTTTTTCTTCAGGAGTATCTCCTTCTTCTTCCGTTAATTTAATTAGCTTTTCTTCATCACCATTACTCCATGCAACATATAATTCTTTCATATCGTTAACAGCTTTATCAATATCACCAATTAATTCAGATAAAGATAAATCATAATATTTATCAGATATCTTATTTTCCATATCCATTTGTAATTTATATGATTCTACTTCTAATATTGTCTTTTTATCAGCCTTAGCTTTTTCTAAGAAATATTTATCAATACCTGTTAAAGTACTAATACCTGTTTTCTTTAAAACTAATTGTGTTACTAAAGATTCAATAAAACTTGGTTTAAATTGATTTGTCACCATTTCATCATATTCATAGTTATCTTTTGCAAACTTAATAACTTTATCATAAGTTTCTTTAGATAAATGATCTTTTAATGATGTTCCATCACTATATAGATAGTCATTAATTAATTCTTGTTGATTAGCATTCTTCATAAATTCATCTACATCAAATTCACATGCTAAGTGAGTACTTGCATTATATGCATCTAGTAGATATTTTGGAAATTCCATATCAGCAATATTAGCAAAATGAATACTTCCAAACAAATAGATTTTGTTATCACTACCTTCTTTAGTAATCTCATACATTAATGGTGTTACTTTTTCTGATTTTTCAGTAGTATCACTACCACCATTATTAGTATTATTATCGTTAATGTTATTTTCTTCTTCTTTATTTAATACTTTAGTAAATAAGAAATAACCACCTACAAGAACAATAATTAACCCTATTATAATAAATGGTAATATATTCTTTTTCTTTTTTTCAACAATCTCACCCTTATATTCATTATACATATTATCCTCCTAAGATGATTATAATCTTTTATCAAGTTCTTTACAATAAAAAAAAAGAATCACAAAAGTGATTCTTTTTTTATATTATTGTTGGAACTAAGAAATAAATTAAGAATAGAATTAAAATGATAAATGTTACCCAAGTTATATCTAATCTAGGTTTTTCTTTTAATTTTCCAAATTTATATCTAATTAAATCAATTATCCAAATAATTAAATCAATAATACAGTATGATACAATACCTGCTCCAATACCATCAGTGATTGAATATGCAAGTAACATAACAATAATTGTTATGAATGCTGGTACAGCATTTTTAATATTAACGAAATCAATATCTTTAATATTCATCATCATTAATACACCAACATAGATTAATGCTGAAGCAGCAGCAGCTGATGGAATGAAAGCAAATAATGGTAATAAGAAGATTGATAATAAGAATAAGACAGCTGTTGATAAAGCTGTTAAACCAGTTTTACCACCGGCAGCAACACCAGTACCACTTTCTACGAAAGTTGTTACTGTACTAGTTCCAAGAAGTGAACCAGCAATTGTTGCTGTACTATCAGCATACATCATTTTTCCATAGTTAATTGGTTTATCATCTTCATCCATTAAATTTGCATTTTTACAACAACCAATAACGGTTCCCATTGTATCGAACATATCAATCATGGCAAATGATACTGTTAACATTATAGCAGTCATCAAAGAACCATCTGGGAATTTAAATCCACCTCTAAATAGAGATAAGAATACAGAATTTTCTCCTGTACTAAAGAAATTTTTAATATTTTCCCAGAATTTCCAAGTAATACCAGCTGTATTACCAGCAATTATATCTAAGTTAGCAACTTTAAGTGGAATAGCAAGAATAGTTGCAGCAGCAATACCAATAATTACAGATCCTTTAACTTTATAATGAGATAGAACAGTAATTACAAATAAACCGAAGATTGCAACAATAGCAGTACATGCTTCTCCTCCTAAAGCCCATAATTCTCTATTATTAAAATCAATTAATTGTACTAAGGTAAATTTATTACCAACAATGATATGAGCATTTTGTAGTCCAATGAAAGCTATAAATAAACCAATACCAACGGAGATACTTGATTTAACAGCTTTCGGTACTCCATCAAAGATTTTTTCCCTCAAGGACATTCGACTTCCATCTTTTTTCCTTCCACAAGGAATGATTGATAAAAGAAGGAAGATAATACCACTTACGAATACTAAGGCCATTGCATTTCCATAAGAGAAAGCAAATCCCATTGCACCACCAATGATTGAACCAACTAAAGCGTTAAGTCCCATACCTGGAGCTTGAGCAAGAGGCATTTTTGCAAGTAAGGCCATTAATAAAGTTCCAATAAATGCACCAATAGCAGTAGCTATAAAGACTGTTGTCCATCTTGGATCAGCAGTACCACCCCATAAAATATTATTAGGGTTAACTACTAAGATATAAGCCATTGCTAAGAATGTTGTTATACCAGCAAATATTTCAGTTTTTTTGCTAGAATTTCTTTTGGTTATTTCAAAGAACCTATCTAATTTTCCTTCTTTCTTTTTTTCTTTTGTACGATCAACAGTTGTTTTTTTGTCTTTTTCTTTGTTGTTTTTCAAATAATCACCTCCAAATTATTTCTGGAAAATAAAAAATCTTACACTCCCCCAAGGATGTAAGACTATGAAGTTGGCATGGATAGTGGTGTGTATGATGTCATAGTCCATTCATTTAAGGTGAATAGGTAGAAACACCTAAACCATATTATTAGGCATATATGACTTATTACTTTCCAATATCATTATGACATTTTTATTAGTAAAATGCAATACGTTGACGTTTTAATAAAACTTTTTTTGTTGTATAATAGTATTGTAATAATCTTGAGAGGATATTTTATGGAAGATACAGTTAGAAAGTGTAATTGCCCATATTGTAGAGCAGATGGAGTAATTACAAAAGATAAATTAGATAAAGATGGAGCCTTAAAATGTCAAAGTTGTGGCGAAACATATTTTGTTTCTGTAAATGATAATAATGAAATAGAGACTTCAAGAGAATATCATCATAAACAAGGAGAAGAGAGAGCTTTTTGTAATTGTCCTTACTGTAATTGTGATGTTATTGTAACAAGAGAACAAGCTTTAAATAATGAAGGAACAAAATGCATAAAGTGTGGCGAAATTAAGGTTGCTTGTCTAAATCTTAAAACTAATACTATAGAATTACTACCTGCTAAAAAGAAAAGAAAATTTAATTCCGGAAATAATAGTTATGTTTACTGTAGTTGCCCATATTGTAGGGGAGAAACAGTAGTACCAAAAGATAAAATAGGATCTGATGGAGCCTTAAAATGTATGAAATGTGGGGAAACATATTTTATTTCTGAAAATCAAAATAATGAAATAGAATTTTTTGAAAAATATCAACATAAACCTGGAGAAGAGAGAGCTTTTTGTAATTGTCCTTACTGTAATTGTGATGTTATTGTAACAAGAGAACAAGCTTTAAATAATGAAGGAACAAAATGCATAAAGTGTGGTGGAATTAAAGTTGCTTCTCTAAATCCTGAAACAAATACTATAGAAATACTACCAGTTACAAAGAGAAAAAGATTTACTTATGGAAATAATGGCTATGTTTTTTGTAATTGCCCAGCTTGTCAACAAGCAAATGTTTTTAGTGATCTTTTTGAAGTTAATCAATGTAATTATTGTGGAACAGATCTTTATCTTCAAATGTCAGAAGATGATGTTATAGCATCTTGTTTAGAAGTTACGAGTAGAAGCCATAGATGATATGGCTTTTTTTATATAATAAAAGAAAATAGTAGAAAAATAATTCTTAAAATGATATACTATTTACATAATTGGAGATTGTATGAAAATAGGCTTAAGAAAAAAAGTATTATTATTAATTATTCCATTACTTTTATTTTTATTTAATATCGATGTTAAAGCTTTAGATTTAAAAGTAACTGATTTTAAATTGTTAAATAAAAATGGATCTATAGAAGTTAGTGATCCTATTTTAAATAATAATAAAGTAACTAGTAACATTATTTTTAATGAAGTAGATGATTATGTTACATTTGAATTTGACTTAATAAATCAAGAAAATAAAAAGTATACTATTGTGGGAATTAGTGATAACAATGAAAATGAAAACATTTTATTTGAATATGATTATAGTAATGATGAGATAGCAAAAAATGAAAAATCCAATGTTAAGATTAAAATCTCATATAAAAATCTATTAAAGAATGTAGAAGAAGTAAAACTTGATAATGTCAAAGTAACTATTACATTAATAACTGATGATGGTGAAAAAGAAGATATTGTTATTCCAATTACAGGAGATAGTATCCATTTAAATATAATTGCTTTGATTATATCAATTGTTGTATTCATATATTGTTTAAGTAAATTACATATTAATAATAAAGTTCGTATTTCATTAATTGTTATGATGGTTTTATTAATTCCATCTATCATTTTTGCTCAAGAGAAAGTTGAAGTAGGAATTGAATTTAATAGTATTTATGTTAAAGGTAAATTTGATTATTTCAATGTAACAATTGATAAAGATAGTGGGGAAGAACCTATTACACTATCTAAAAAATATGGTTCGACTTTAGAAGAACTAACAGCACCAGAAAAAGTTGGTTATACATTTGTTAAATGGGTAGATGAAAATAATAACGAAGTAAATGTTGATACTATAGTTAAAACTAACTATGTTATTAAAGCAATCTATGAAGCTAATACAAATACTCCTTATAAAGTACTTCATTATCGAGAAAATATAGATGATGACGAGTATACTTTATTTGAAACTGAAGATAAGAGTGGTACTACAGATACAAATATAGTAGCTCAAGAAAAAGAATATACAGGATTTACTTTTGAAACTAATAATCAAAATAATATCAAAACAGGTAATATTAATGGTGATGGCAGTTTAGAATTAAAGTTATATTATAAAAGAAATAAATATGAAGTAACTTATAGTTTTACAAATAATCCATTACCAAATGGTGTATCAACTCTTCCAACAGATAAAGAATATAAGTATGAAGAAACAGTAACTGTTGAAGATGAGGCTACAGCACCTGGTTATGAATTTAATGGTTGGATGATGGATAATAACGTTGTTCAAACATTTAAGATGCCAGCTAATAATGTAAATCTTAAAGGAACATTTAATGCAATTAATTCAAATTATAAAGTAGAACATTATTATGAAAATATAAATGATACTAATTATTCATTATTTAAAACAGATAATCTAGAAGGTACAACAGATACATTAGCAGTTGCTGATATTAGAAATGATGAAGGTATCGTAATAGATGAAAATAATGAAAATAATATTCCATCAGGAATCATAAATGGAAATGGTACTTTAGTATTAAAACTATATTATAAGAGAAATGTTCATAATGTAACTTATCGTTATACAAATGATACTTTACCTACAGGAACTCCAAATATTCCAGAAGTTAAATCATATAAATATGGAGCTAATGTTACAATT
>JAEEZO010000036.1 GCA_016291895.1 Caryophanales bacterium | reverse complement strand
TAGGATACCATATATCAGATAGTGAATTTAATCTTGATAAATGGACATTTCCTGATATTTCAATTAAACCAGGAGAATATTTAATTATTTATGCATCTGGTAAAGATATATATGATAAAGAAAAAAGAATATGTCATACAAGTTTTAAATTAAGTAGTAAAGGTGAATTATTATTATTAACGGATGATACTGGTAATATATTAAATAAATTTGATTATCCAGAAATGAGTAATGATATTTCATACGGATTTATTGATGATAAATATACACTTCTTGATAAACCAACACCGGGTAAAAAGAATAGTATAGAATTTCTTTATTCAAAGTTAACAAGTAAAGACATTTATATAAATGAATATATGACTCATAATAAAAATGTTAGTTATACATCATCTGGTAATTATAATGATTTTATTGAACTATATAATAATAGTGATAAAGATTTAGAATTACATAATATCTATTTATCAGATGATAAAAATAATTTAATAAAATATAAATTACCAGATGTAGTTGTTAATAAGAATAATTATTTAGTAGTATCTTTAAGTGATATAAGTACCTTTATTAATGATGAAATAATCGCTAACTTTAAATTATCTGATGGTGATGATATTATCTTATCCAATGGCAAAGAAATCATTGAAGAGATTGAAGTTAATGAATTAATCGATAATATTAGTTATGGACGTATTGATGATAAATGGTATTATTTCACAAGTCCAACACCAGGATCGAAGAATGATACAAGAAGATATGAGAAAATAGGTGATATTGAATGAGTGTATTAAAAACATTTAGACATGAATATAAATATGTAATCCCCTATGAAGAAATGTTATTTTTAAGAAAAAAACTAAATAAGATTCTTGATATTGATCAAGATTATGATGGATATATGATTAGAAGTCTCTATTTTGATTCTGTTGATGATATTGATTATTATGACAAATTAGGTGGCGAGTTAAATCGTAAAAAGATTAGAATGCGAATATATGAATATACTGGCAAATTAATAAAGTTAGAGATGAAAGCTAAGTATGATTATCATCAACTCAAAGAATCTTTAATTATTAATAAAAGTGATGCTAATGAATTAATAAAAGGTAATTATGATGTTTTATTAAAATATAAAGATGATTTAGCTAAAAGATTATATGTTATTTTAAGAGAAAGTTATTATCAACCAAAAGAAATAATTGAATATAGGCGAATTGCGTATAAAGGAAAAACAACAACAAGGATCACCTTTGATATGGATATTAAAACAAGTAGTGATATAAATAGTTTCTTTAATAAAGAAATTAATTATCTTGATGTTACTACAAAAAAAGATGTTGTTTTAGAAGTAAAGTTTGATCGATTCTTAGAACCATATATCGCTAATATTTTAGATAAATATGTTTCAAGAGGACAATCGGTTAGTAAATATGTTATGGGAAGGAATGTTGAAGAATTATGAAAAAATTTATTGAAGCTTTATCAAAAATGGAAGTTAAAATGTCATTTGGAACAGTAGCTTTGATATTGTTAATTGCTTTTTTAGTAGCGTTAATTATTTATTTTACATATCGAAATACTTATTCAGGTGTATTATATAATCCAAGATTTAATGTATCACTTGTTATGATAACAATGGTTACAACAATTGTTATGGTAGTAATTGGTAGTAATATCTCCGTTTCACTTGGTATGGTTGGTGCCTTATCAATAATTAGGTTTAGAACGGCGGTTAAAGATCCACGGGATACAGCCTTTATCTTTTGGTCAGTGGTATCCGGTCTTGCCTGTGGAACTCAAAACTATACGATTGTTATAGTAGGATCGTTATTCGTATGTTTAATATTATTTATCTTTAAAAGAACCGTTACCTTTATGAATAAATATGTTTTAATTGTTAAAGGAAATAATATTGAAATTGAATCAGTTGAAAAGATTTTAAAAACATCATTAAAAGGATTTGTATGTAAAGGTAAATATCTTGATGAAGGTAAAACGGAATTGATATATGATATTCGTTTTAAGAGAGATATTAATAATAAAGTTATTAAAGAAATAAAGAAAATAAGTGGTGTTAAGACGGTTAATATTGTTTCAAGTAATACTGATACCATGGGATAGGAGTTTCTATGGAAGAAGAAAAGAAAGTAAAAAAAGAAAAGAGAAAGATTGATTTAAGTATTCCAAGAATTGTAGGTATTTGTACTATTTTACTTATTGTTTTCTACGTTGGTAGAGAATCAACGTACCTTTTTACCCATAAAGAAGATACTTTAGAATTAGGATTAAAGAATATGGGTGAACTTGTAACTCAATCTTGTAATGCTAAGATTTTAGAAGACTCTAAAGAAAATAGAAAGTTATTTGGTATTGTTTTTCCATTTACTGAAAGTAGACAAATATATTCATATATTGTTAATGTTAATGCTTCTATTAACTTTGAACAAATTGAATATACTGTTGATAAAAGTAAGAAAAAGATTGTTATAAAGATGCCAAAAGCTCATATCTTAGAAGCTAATTTAGATGAGAAATCTTTTAAAAAGTATTTAGATGATGAAAGTCTATTTTCAAGAATACCTCTTGATAAACAAAATGAAGCAAGACTTGCTATGATTGAAAAAGCTAAAACGGAATGTATGGAAAATAAATTATTAGAAAATGCTGATATAAATGGTCAAAGAATTATTGAAAACTTTATTAAAGCTAATCCAGATTATAATAATTATAAAATAACTTTTGAATATAAGGAGAATAGTAAAGATGAGAAGAATTAGAAGGGAAAGAAGAAAAAGAGGTCTTCTTGGTACAATTATTTTAATATTATTAATTGCTATCGGTTTAATATATTTATATTTCTTAATAACAAGAAATGGATAAAAAAACTACTAGTTAGATTAACTAGTAGTCTTTTTTTGCCATAATTCAAATTCTTTATCTTCATAAACAATTTCATATAAATCATTTGGATAATTTCTTAAATCGTAATATAAAGCATCGCCTTCTTTATTAAGTAACAAATAATCAAAGTCATATTTTTTTATAAATTCATTAGAATTGATACTTCTAGTATTTTGTAAATCATAATATTCAATTAAGATATCTTCTTTTTTATTATTTGCTTTTAAAAATACTTCTGCTCTTGGATCAATATAACAATTATAACCTCGATATTCCATATAACTTCCATTCCAGAAATCAGTATATAGTTTTGGACTTTCAATCTTATTATTTTTATCTAAATAATTAGCTACATTATTTAGATTATTATTATCAACATGACGAATGTTTAAAGCTAAAAGGATTGTTGTAAATATTACTATAAAACTAACAGTGATTTTTTGTCTTTTTGTTACAGGAATATTATTTGGTTTATCTGTTTTAAATAAATAAGCTAATGGGAAAGTTGCACATAACATAAAGAATGGTGCTGATTTAATAGCATCTAATGCCATATATGTTGTACCTAATATTAATAAATAATATCTTAAAGGTAATTTTTCTTTCTTTATATAATAAACAAGGAAACATATAAACATATATCCAAAGATAATTATTCCTGTTAGATTATGAATACTAGGAGATGCTAATTCAACGATAAATGCTTTCATGAAACTTGTATATGACTTTAATCCATAAAAAATTGTTTTATAAGTATATGGATTAATAAAGCTAACTAAGAATGTTAAGATATAAGCAATAAACAATGGCTTTTTGTTATAACCACTTGATTCAATTTTTAATATTTTAAATTTGAAACTATTAATAATATATGGGCATATAATAATCATTAATGGTAATAAATATATTCCATGCATATTAGCTTCTAATAATCCTAAAATAGGAATCGGTATTAGATATTTTGTTTTATTTTCTTTAATATATTTTTCTAATAAATACAAGATTATTGTTAAATTTAGTACTGTAAAAATATGAGGTCTTGTAACTAAGAAAAATAATGAGAAGAATGTTATGAAAAAGATTGTTATGATATAAGATATAGTTCTATTATTTGAAATCATATAACAAATTTTATAAAAGAAGTAATCAATTAATTGGGCGATAAGAATTAATAAAATCATCATTCCTGTTTCGCCAAAATATTTATATATAAGGTAGAAAATTACACCTGTTCCATAACTTTGATATATAAAACTTAGTCCTTCATGAATAGTACTTATTACAGTTGTAGGGAATCCATGATTTAAAATGTATCTTCCTTGATTTATCGTAAACCAAAAGTCATTATCTAAACCAAAATTTAGAAGAACAGACATAATGGGTATTAAAAATAGTATTGCTTTTAAATAGATTGTATTATTAACGTTTTTTGTTTTCACCTTCATATTATCACCATAGTCATTATATATTTTTTTATAATGTATTTAAATAACAAATGTCAATATATACAAAAAATAAATTGACATTGTTTTTACTTCTGTTCGTTGAAAATAAAAGAGTGATTTAATATAATTAAAGTGAATTAAACAATAGGAGAAATATGAAGAAAATAAATAAAAAAGGACTATTAACATTCTTATTAATATTTCTATTAATTTTCTGTATTAATTATTTTGTTATCCCTGTAACAAATGATGAAATATGGACATATGGATTTAGTAGAAATATCGTAGATGGACTATTACCATATCGAGATTATAATATGGTTATTTTTCCTTTTCAAAGTTTCTTTAATGCCTTTTTTATGTTGTTTTTGGGAAAATCGTTATTATCATGGCATCTTGTTAATGCCTTTTTATATAGTATTGTTTTATATCTTGTAGTAGAGAAAATAGGATTAAAAAAAGGTTTATTTCTTATTCTTGTAATGATTTCTTTTGAAGTATATTTTTATAACATTTTTATATGTATGTGTTTAGTTCTTATTCTTTTACTTAATGAAAGTAAGATAAAGTTAAAAGATTTATATATAGGTTTATTAGTGGGATCTATTATGATGACAAAAGCTAATATTGGCGCTTTTATTTTCTTAGTTTTCTTCTTTACATCAAAAAATAAATTAAATGCTTTTTTGTATTCAGCTATAATTCCTTTTATAACATTATGTTATTTGTTAATATCTAATACTTTCTTTGATTTCTTTGATCAAACGATTCTTGGTATTAGTAATTTTAAAAATGTTAATTCACGTCATGATACAGGTTGTTATTTCTTAGTAGGTTTAACAATAATTTATATCATCTATAAAATAGTTAAAACAAAAGATAAGAATTATTATTACTTTCTAGCTTTTATGATGATTTGTTATCCAATATGTGATTATAATCATTTTGTAGAAGCTTTATGGCCATTACTTACGTATTCATTTATAAAAATAAAAAAGAACGATAATATTAAGTTAGCATATGTTATATGCATCTTTCTTGCTTCTTTTTATTTTACGACATATGGAATTCGTTATCAGTCTTTTAAAGATTATAAACTTATAGGTTATCGTAATTTTTATAATCCCATTCAATCAAAATTATTGAAAGGAATAAAAGGATATGTTGATAAGAATCCAGATAAAGATTATCATTTTATGTTAGGGTATTCGTACTTAGTTAAATATGATCAAAATTTACCATTTACGAAATATGATAATATGAATAGTGGTAATATGGGAAAAGATGACTTAGCTTATCTAAGTTATTTAAAGAAGGAATGTAAGTATGATACTTGTCGAATATTAACATGTATAAGTGAATTTTATGTATATAATACCCAATTTAGAAAAGAGTATTTAAATTATCTTATAGACTATTTTGAACCATGTTATGAAGATTATGTTTATTGCAAGAAAAAACTATTTTGTACCATCGAAGAACGTAAATAATATGTTATAATATCATTAAGAGGTTTATATGAGAGAAGAGTTAGTTAAATTATTAAATAATAGTTATGCACCTTATTCTAAATACAATGTAAGTGCGATTTGTGTTATGAAAGATGGAAAAATGATTGGTGGTGTTAATATTGAAAACGCAAGTTACGGAGCCACTATTTGTGCAGAACGTGTAGCGATTTTTAAAGCAATATCTATAGGATATAAAAAAGGTGACTTTAAAGAATTACATATTATGGTAAATAGTGATAAGATTGGAACACCATGTTTTATATGCCGTCAAGTATTTAGTGAATTCTTTGATAATGACATGAATGTATATATGTATTCAAAGAATGATATGATTTCAAAAACTGTCGAAGAATTATGTCCATATCCTTTTAATGAGGATAATCTATGAGAAGTGGAACTGTAAGTATTGTAGGTCGCCCTAATGTTGGAAAAAGTACCCTACTTAATAAAATATTAAATAAAAAGATTGCGATTATATCAGATAAAAGTGGAACAACAAGAAATTTACTTTTAGGTGTTTATAATGATGATGATTCACAAATCGTTTTTGTTGATACACCAGGTATTCATAAACCTGTTAATACTCTTGGAACTGTCTTAAATAAAAAAGCTTATTTAATGACAAGTGGTGTTGATGTCGTATTATTTGTTGTTGATATCTCTAAAGGCTTTGGAAAAGGAGATAGTTTTATTCTTGAAAGATTAAAGAATGAACAAGCAAAAGTTGTTTTAATTCTTAATAAAATAGATAATATTAAGCCAGATGAATTAATAAAAAGAATTGATGAAGTTAAAGAATTATATGATTTTCTTGAAATAATTCCAGTTTCTGCAATTAAAGGTATTAATGTTAATGATTTAATTAAAACATTAAAGAAATATCTTCCTAATGATTTTAAATATTATGACGAAGATTATGTTACTAATCAACCTAAAGGTATGATTATTACTGAAAGAGTAAGAGAGAAAATATTACAATTAACTAATGAAGAAATCCCTCATACGGTAACATGTGTTCTTGAAACATATGAAGAAAAGAAAGATTTATTATCTCTTGGAGTCGTTATTATTATTGATAGAGAAAATATTAAGAAAATAATCATTGGTAAAAATGGATCGATGTTAAAGAAAATTGGTACTGAAGCAAGAATTGACTTAGAAGAATATTTTAATAAGAAAGTATTTTTATCACTATATGTTAAAGTAATTAAAAATTGGCGTGATAAAGAAGCTTTAATAAAATCTCTTGGAATAGAAGACGATATTGATGAGTAAAGTAAATGTAATAACTAAAGGTATAGTCCTAACAGAAACTCCTTATGGTGAATCAAGTAAAATTTTAAATATTTTAACAGAAGATTATGGTCTTATTGGTGTTATGTCTAAAGGATCAAGAAATATTAAAAATAAACTTCGTGGTATAAGTGGTAAAATGGCTTTTGCGGAGTTTACTATTAGTTATAAAGAAAATGGATTATCAACATTAATTGAAGGTAATATTATTAATTCTTTTAAGAATATTTTTAATGATTTTAAGATGGCTAGTTTTGCTTTCTATTTAATGGATTTAGTAAAACAAGTTTTACAAGAAAATAATGATAAAAGTTTGTATAAGCTACTTACAAGTGCCTTAATAAGAATTAATGATAAGATGTCACCTGAATTAATAAGTAATATTGTAGAATTGAAATTATTAGATTCATTAGGAGTATCATTAAATCTTGATAGTTGTTCACTTTGTGGAAGTCCTGATATTTATACATTAGATATTAAAAATGGTGGGGTTATTTGTAAGGATTGTTATACCGAAGGATATGTTTTTAATCCTAAAAGTATAAAATTATTACAATTATTGAATGATATTGATTTATCAAAAATAACATCACTTGAAATAACTGATGAAAGTATTATTCATGAAATAGATGATTTTATTTCTGAATATTATTCAACATATACAGGAATATATTTAAGAGATAAAAAGAAGTTTAATAATATAAGTTTATGATGAAGAATAAGTATTAAATACATTATTCTTTTTTCTTTATTTAAATAATTATTTATTATATAATTAGATAGGAGAATGATAATGGAACAAAAAATATTAGATTTATTAAGTGATAATAAATATCGTACTAGTTTAGAAATAATTAAGGAAATAAATCTTCCTGAGGCTAATGATAGTTTAATTATGCAAACAATTAATCGTCTTACGGATAATTATGAAATAATATGTACAAGAAAAGGTAAATATACTTTATTTAGTAATAGTGAACTAAGTAAAGAATTTAAAAAAGGAGTATTCTCTGATACCCAAAATGATTATGGTTTTGTTGATATTGGCGAAGTAGAAGATATCTTTGTACATGGTTCTAATAATAATGGAGCGATTGATGGTGATACCGTTTTAGTAAAAGTTATTAAAAATAAAAGAGATAAAAAAGAAGAAGGTATTGTTGTTAAAATAATTAGTCACAGTGATAAAACCAAAGTAGGAGAAGTATATCATTATCAAGGTAAGATGATGGTTCAACTTGATGATAAGAAATTCAAAAGATTAATTATTTTAGATGGACCACATAGTGTTTTATCAAGACTTGTTGATGGCGATAAAGTTGTTGTATCACTATCTAATCCAATAAGAAATAGACAAGAATACTTATATGCTAAATTCTTAAAAAGAATAGGTAATATTAATGATCCCGATATTGATATTTTATCGATTATTGCTGAGAATGGTATCGATGTAGATTTCCCAGAAGATGCTATTAAAGAACTAGAAAGTATTCCTACAGAAGTAAGACCTGTTGATATTAAAGGAAGACGTGATTTACGTGATCAAGTAATTTTTACAATTGATGGTGATGATACTAAAGATATTGATGATGCTATTAGTATTGAAAATACTAAAGATGGTTATACATTAGGTGTTCATATCGCTGATGTAAGTTATTATGTTCATGAAGATAGTCCTCTTGACTTGGCAGCAAGAGATCGTGGAACAAGTGTTTATTTAACAGATCGTGTTATTCCAATGATACCTCACCAATTATCAAATGGTATTTGTTCATTAAATCCTAATGTTGATCGACTTGCCGTATCATGTGTTATGGATATTAATGAAAAAGGTTTAGTTACTAATTATGAAATATTTGAAAGTGTAATTAAGTCTCGTATTCAAATGACTTATAATAAAGTAAATGATTATTTAGAAAGAGGTATCGTAGATCCAGATTATGAACCATTTACAAAAGAACTTGATATGATGAGAGATTTATCAAGTATTCTCCGTGAATATAAGAAGAATCGTGGTTCTATCGATTTTGATACTGATGAAGCAAAAATTCTTGTTGATAAAGATGGTCATCCAACGGAGATTACCAAAAGAAGTCGAGGAGTAGGTGAAAAACTTATTGAAGACTTCATGATTGCTGCTAATGAGACAGTTGCAACTCATTTATTTAATATGAATTTACCAAGTTTATATCGTGTACATGGTGAGCCAGCAGAAGAAAGATTATATAAATTCTTAAATGAAGTTAAGACACTTGGAATTACTATAAAAGAAGATATACGTAAGATGAGTCCATTTGTTATTCAACATATAATAGATGAATTAAAGAAATATCCATCATTTAAAGTTCTTAATACCCAAATGTTAAGTTGTATGGATAAAGCTATATATGATGTTAATAATATTGGTCACTTTGGTATTGCAAGTAAGTGTTATACGCATTTCACATCACCAATAAGACGTTATCCAGATACAACTATTCATCGCTTATTACATCGCTATTTATTTGATAGTGATGGTGTAACGGATGAAAAAGTTAGACATTATGGTTCAATTCTTCCTGAGATTGCAGCTCACTCTAGTGAGAAAGAAAGATCTAGTGTTGAATGCGAAAGAGAAGTTGATGAACTTAAAATGGCTGAATATATGGAAGATCATATTGGTGAAGAATATCATGGTATGATATCAAGCGTTACATCATTTGGTTTCTTTGTTCAATTAGATAATTTAATTGAAGGACTTGTTCCTCTTGCTAATCTTCCGGGATTCTATTATAATCAAAGCACAGACACCATTATAAGCGAAAGAAGTAAAACGGTTTATATTGTTGGTCGTGAAGTAGATGTTAAAGTAATACGCGCTAGTAAAGAAGAACGTATTATTGACTTTGAATTGGTAGGTGATAAGAGTGGCCAAAAAGAAGAGAAGGAGAATTAAATTTCTTAATATCTTTGCCATATTGTTATTTTTTGCTGTTATAGCAGCTGGTGTATTTGCTGGTTATTTTATCCAAAATAGAGAGCTAAGTCACTTTAGTGTTTCCTATGATACAGTAGATACAAAGAAAGAATATAGTCTTCGTCTTGCAATGGTAGGAGATGCTTTAATTCATGATTCTGTTTATAATGCTTATAAAAAGAGTGGCAATAAATATGATTTTACAGGAATGTTTAAATATATAAAACCAATTATTCAAGAATATGATTTAGCATATTATAATCAAGAAACCATTCTTGGTGGTAAGTCACTTGGTTTATCAAATTATCCACAGTTTAATTCACCTCAAGAAGTAGGAGATGGGTTTTTGGATGCTGGTTTTAATCTAGTTAGTATGGCAACTAACCATACACTAGATAAATATTATATGACTAATGGAAAAACCGTTGTTAATAGTCGTAAATATTGGAATAGCAAAATGGATGAAAACGAAAATCTTATTGCAGCTGGCTCTTATACATCAAAAGAAGAACAAGAACAAGTTATCATCCGTGAAAAAAATGGTATTAAATATGCACTTCTATCATATACAACAATGACTAATGGAATACCTGTTCCAAGTGGCAAAAGTTATACAGTAAATGTTTATGATAAAGATAAAGTCAAAAAAGATATTGAAAAATATCGTGATAAAGTAGATTTACTAATGGTTGCAATGCACTGGGGAATTGAATATGTTCATTATCCTGTACAAGAACAAAAAGATATTGCCAAGTATTTAGCAAGTCTTGATGTTGATATTGTTATTGGATGTCACTCTCATACCGTTCAACCAATTACGTTTATTGATGATACTTTAGTTATCTATTCTTTAGGAAACTTTGTATCAAGTCAAACGAATACTGATCAATTAATTGGTGGTTTTGTTGATGTTGATATCAAAAAAACCGTATATCATGGTAAAACAACAATTGAACTTTCTAATGTTGGAGCTGATTTATTATATACTAATAAGAATTGGAGTTATGGAAGATTTGTTGTTTATCCATTTAGTAAGATGAGTAATAGTATTTTATCTAACTATAAAAATGTTTATAAACAATATACGAAATATTTAACTGCGTATAGTAAAGATGTACAAATAAGGGGATTATAATGGAAATATTAAATCGTAAAGCAAGTTTTAATTATTTTATACAAGAAGAAATAGAATGTGGTATTGTTTTAACAGGTACCGAGATTAAGTCAATTAGAGAAGGTAAAGCTAATATTAAAGATAGTTATGCAATTATCCGTAATAATGAATGTTTTCTTCTTAATATGCATATAAGTGAATATAAAGAAGGTAATATTTTTAATCATGATCCTGATAGAACAAGAAAACTTCTTTTACATAAAAAAGAAATCTTA
>JAEEZO010000035.1 GCA_016291895.1 Caryophanales bacterium | reverse complement strand
TTAATTTCTGAAATGCCATTAGAAATACGATCGGCTTTCTCAAAGTTTATATTTAAGTTTATCATTTTATCACCTAATTATAATATATCACACAAATAATTGTTTTTTTAGTTCTTTAATACGATATTCTAAAAAAAGAGTGTAAACTAAAAATAGATGAGTTCTCTCATCTATTTATATAAATTATTATTTTTAATATAATCTAATACTTTACTATTTAAAATATTATCATTATTTTGCTTTTTCCATTTAGAACTAGATATACGACTATGATAATCAATTAAAATAAATTTTGATAAATAATCACTATATTCTTTATGAATATATTTATACATTTCTTTATATGTAGAATTACGATTAATAATTATTAAATGATAATTATTTATTAAATCTAAATAGTTATCAAAAGATTTGAACTTTTTTATTAAATCAAACCCCATTATTAAATATAAATCTTTATATTCTTTTTTTAAATTCTCTATAACTTGATAATTAAACTTTGAATAGTTATTCATAATATCACTAACAATTAAATGTTTATTATCAATAACTAAATTAATCATATTAATACGATCTTCTAGTTTTTCTAGCTTTTTATCATTATTTATGACAGGTAAAAAGATTACTTTATTAACAACCTTTTTATTATAAATATGTCTTGCAATATTAATATGAGCTTTAGTAATAGGATTAAAACTACCTACAAATAAACCAACTTTCATTAAAAGACAACTCCAACTAAATCAATTAAGAAGCCACATAATACACCAATAATATAAATTATTGATATAATCATTAAATTCTCTTTAAAATGTTTATTCTCTTTAAATAAAATTAATAATCCAACACCAGCTCCTGTTAGGGTACCTGATAATAAAGTACCAAGAGAAATCATACTATTTAAATATAATTCTGTAATAATAACACTACTAGCACAATTAGGGATTAAACCAATTAAACTAGCAAGAAAATAAGTTAATATATTACCATTCTTTAAAATACTCTTAATATTATCTTCACCAATATAATGAATTAATGTTCCAATTAATAGTGTTGCAATAAAGATATATAATGATATCTTTAAAGTATGAATAATACTTGATTTTATAATACCATCTTCACAGTGACAATCATGACATAAATCATGAATATGACTATCAATCTTCTCTTCTTTTTTATGTTTTTTGCGATATATAAGATCAATTATATAACCAAATAATATACCAATAATAAACTTCGTACCTATAATTTCAACTATTGTTAAAAACTTTATTTTATTTGCAATCATTAATGGTAACATTTCATCACTTGTTGATAAATAAACAGCGATTAAAGTACCTAAAGTTATTACTCTACTTGAAAATAAATTAGTAGCAAGAGATGAAAAACCACATTGAGGAAAAGCTCCTAATAAACTTCCTACTAACGGACCAACTTTCTTATTTTTTGATAAGAAATCTTTATTCTTCTTACTCATTTTATGTTCAATATATTCTAAGATTAAGAATGCAATAAATAAGAAAGGAATAAGTTTTAATACATCAATAAGCCCATCTAATACTACTTCAGATAAAAATTCTTTCATTTCGACCTCTTTTTAAACATTATGATTTTATCACATAATAATAATGATATCAACAATTATATATTGAAAAAGAACTAAGAAAGAAATATCTTAGTTCCTTTTATATTAATCTAAATTTTCCCATTGAGATCGAGAACAAAATTTATAATTATTATTTAGACTTCCCCCACCTATTTTTTTATTACCAGATATAACAAGTTCAGCTTTTGTTCCATTCGCTACCGCATGACTATCATCTTTATTATACTTACATATATTAATACCCATATCCATTTTATTATTTGTTATGGTAATTGTTCCTTTAACATCATTACAATGACCACGACATTTAATAGTATATGGATAATCAGCAGCTGTATTATAAAACTCATTACCATCAATTCTTACTCCACGAACTATTTGATAAGTATCTCCGGCTTTATATTTACTTATGCTTTTATTATTTGGTTCAATATCAATCGCTTCACCAGGATCTGTACCACATATATCATGAATTTTATTATTTAATATCTTAGTATTCTTTGCAGATATAATTGATATTCCTTGACGTCTACAATTATAAATTTCACTATTCTTTACAGTAATACTATTACTTCTAGCTGGACAATCTGTTTCATCTAATTTAAGACTACCATTTACCTTCTTTAATTTGCAACCAGTATCAGCAATCGTAACTCCATCACCAATCATTTCATGAATTTTCATATCTGAAATGGTTATATTTCTACAATTACTTGCAACTAAAATTCCATAACCCGTTTGATGAGTAGTACCATCAGCACACATTTGAAGTTTATCACTTGGTTGTTTGTTCTTTTTACAACTATTTAAATTAAAAGTCTCTCCATTAGCTCCACACTTATGAGTTTGAAGATCACCAATTAATTCTCCATTATATACTTTAACATTATGAGCTCCTGAAATCATTATCATTCGATATTTACCATAATTATTAGTATATAGTTTTATTGTTGAACCATTTAAATCAAACTTGAAGTTAGAATTTCTTATTTCAATACCATAATGAGTCGTTTTTTCTTCATTAATATTAATAACATAATAATCTTTTGCTAATTTTAAATTCTTTATATTTTTTTCTTTAGCATATTCAATAGCCATATTGATTCCAATTCTATTTTGATCAGCAACAGACTTCGATACATTTTTACCAGGAGTTATCTTAAAATAACTATTATTAACTATATTTCCACTTAAAATGGGAATGTTTTCATTACTATTACTATCATTATTACTATTGCTGTTATTGTTATTATTGTTATTTGATGAAGGTTTCATTACTTTTACTCTAATTTGTGCATTATAACCTCCATCATCAGTAGTTATTGTAATAGTTGCTTCTCCTTCACCTTTTGCAATAATTTCTATTCCATTTAACGATACAATATTTCTATTACTACTTGTTATTATTACTTTTTTATTGATAGCATCATTGGGAATAATTTCATATTCTAATATTGCTTTATCATCAACTTTTAAAGCAATATTATTATTTTTTACTTTAATACCTGTTACTTTAATAGGCTCATCAACAACTGTTACTTCAATAATTGTCTCTTGTTTATTTGGACTTGACACAATAATATGCGTCTTACCAGCTTTTATTCCTGTTACTACTCCATTATTATCTACAGTTGCAATATTAATATCTTTACTACTCCAATTTATATTAGATTCATTTATAACATTAATTTTTTCACTTTTACCAACATTAATTGTTAAATGATTAGAAGAAACTTCTATTTTTTTTAACTCTTGATTATCTATTTTATTTTGATCTTCAGTTTCTTCTATTTTAGTTTCTACATTCTTATTATCATCTGGTTTTGATGGTTTGGATTGGGTAATCCACAATGTAATTACTACAACTAAAATTAATCCAACTAAAGAAAGATTTGATATTACTTTTTTCATATATCATCCTCTATTTTATATTTTTATTGTATCATACAATATTATAAATGATAGCAAAAAAAGTGGTTTAAGTTCCACTTTTCATTATTAATTTTGATGTAACATTTCTTTTTTACGTAATACTAAGTTACTACTCTTTCTTACAATTTTAGCATGACAGTAATCACATGTAACACCATTTCCTTTAGGATCTAACTTACTGCCACAATTTGGACAAGTGGTAACAGTTGTTTCTTTACTTCTTTCGAAGTGTAATTCATATGTATAAGTAAGAATTTTGTTTTTATTACCTCTTAGAACTTTCTTAGATTGATCATTTATTATATAATCACGACATTTAACACGAAGAGTTACTGTAAGAATTTGTGTTCCATCTTTTTCTTCAATATTTGTAATTGCACACATTAAATACTTAAAGTCTTTCATGACATTACGTTCATTTTTAGCAATTAAAGTATCTAATTGAACAGCATATTGATTATATAATTCATCAGATAAACAATCTCTAACATCGTCTAATCGATAATTCATCCAAGCTTCTTGAATACGTACATATATATCATATATTTCTTGATGAATAGTATCTGGATCAATTCCATAAGGAGTTAAGTCTATTTCAACATAATTAATATTAGGATCAATATTATTAACTACTTTCTCTTTTTTATTTTTACTAAATACATAAATGAATGATCCTAAGAATTCAACCAAGAAAATATATACTGATGGCACGAATAATAAAATTACCGCTACAATTATATAATATTTTTTCATCCAACTTGGTTTACCAGAAAGAACGTATATACAAAATGTTAAAAATGAATGGAAGAATAATTCCATAAGAAACATTTTGATATGGTCGCCTGATTTAAAGAATCTCCAATAACTATCAAAAGTTATTCCATCATCAAAATATTTTTTATAAATTACACTTTCTTCTTCAGCAACACTTGGTCCACTACTACCTCCTGAACCGGAAGAAGAATCCCATGAACTACTAGATCCACCTCCACCACCACCGGAATCGTATGATGAATCAAAACCACTATCACCTGTTGGTGGAATTTCTTTTTCTGGACCATGATAAACAATAAGAAATAAAGGTACCACCAACATAACCGTTAATATCACATATCTACTTTTTTTATCCATTTTATCACCCTATTTTCTTATAATACTTTCATTCCAACTTTCATTTGGTTTTATATTTAATAAATCACAAACTGTACTAGCAACATTTGATAGTCCCATATCATTATCTTTTAAAGTAACATTCTCTCCATAAATAATAAAGGGAACTGGACTTGTTGTATGAGATGTATGAGGTATTTTCTTTTCAATATCTTTTAATTGATACATAATTTCAGAATTACCATGATCAGCTAAAATAATCATAATACCATTTACTTTATCAATAGCTTCAATTAGTCTTCCAATTTCTCTATCTACTGTTTCAATTGCAATAACAGCTTTTTCATAGATACCTGTATGACCAATCATATCACCATTAGCATAATTAACACGAAGAAAACCATATTTATTACTTAAAATAGCAGGTATAAGTGCATCAGTTATTTCTTTGGCTTTCATCTCAGGTTGATCTGGAAAAGGTAATTTGCTACTAGGTATTTCTACATAATCTTCAAGATTTTCATTAAACTTACCCAATTTATTACCATTCCAGAAATACGTTACATGACCATATTTTTGCGTTTCTGAAATAGCGAATTCTTTGATATTATTTTTATTTAACTCTTCAGTTAATGTATTAGTAATCTTAGGAGGTTCTGTTAAGAACATCTTTGGAATATGTTTATCAGCATCATACTGAAGCATTCCTGCATACATGGCTTTAGGATATCTAATTCGATCATATTTATCGAAGTCTAGATCATCAAATGACTCTGATATTTCTAAAGCTCTATCACCTCTAAAGTTATAAAAGATAACACTATCATTATCATTAATAGTTCCAACAGGAACATCATTATCATCAACAATTACAAAGTTATGCATATCTTGGTCCATTGTTTGGCCTTCACTTCGATATGTTTCAATAGCTTCGATTGCACTTTTGAAATGTCTAGCATCACCAAGTACATGTGTATGCCATCCACGTTCTACCATTGGCCAATCTGCTTCATAACGATCCATTGTAATATACATTCTACCGCCACCAGATGCAATTCTTGAATCAAAATTTTCATCATTTAAAGAATCCATTTTTGATTCTAAGATTTTAACATAATCAAGGGCACTTGTAGGTGGAACATCTCGTCCATCAAGTAAGATATGAACTCTTACTTTTTTTACGCCTTCCTTTTTACTTTGTTCAAGAAGGGATAATAAGTGATTAATATGTGAATGAACATTACCATCAGATAAAAGTCCAATAAAATGCATTGTTCCATTTTCTTTACAATAATCAACTAACTTCTTCCATGTATTACTTTCATACATTGTATTATTACTAATAGCTTCATTAACAAGTTTAGCACCCTGTGAATATATTTGACCACATCCTAACGCGTTATGACCAACTTCACTATTTCCCATATCTTCATCAGTTGGAAGTCCTACATAACTTCCATGAGCATGAATTAATCTATGAGGACAAGTTTTCCATAATCTATCTAAATTTGGCGTATTAGCGTTTAATACGGCATTACCCATACTTTCTTCACGATAACCTACACCATCCATTACAACTAATAAAACAGGTCTCATTACTTCTTAACTCCTTTGATTCCTTTAAGTCCTTTTCCATCAAAATTAGATAAGATATTAGTATCAAAAGTATGAGTTTTATTAACTCTATCTTTATAATCACGAATACCTATATTTAAAACACTACTTAATAATTCTTGATAATTCTTTTCCGTTTTATCCCATAAATAGAAAGATAAACTACCAGGAATACTATTTATTTCATTAGCGTATACTTTATTTTCTTTTTTATCAATTAAGAAATCAATTCTTACTACACCACTAGAATTTAGACTTCTAAATGCTTTAATAGCAATATCATTAACTTTCTTCTTTAATTCTTCAGAGATACGAGCTGGTATAATTCTTTTAGCACTAGCCATACCTTTATTCTCTGTAGCAACTTTAGATTTAGATCTACTTTGATATTTATCAGCATAAGTAAGGAAATCCTTGCTTCCTCCTACTTCTTCAATAACTGATAATTTTTGTTTTCGATAATTACCTAAAACACTTATGTTAACTTCAACTAAATTTTGAACCATTTCTTCTACTAAAATCTTAGTATCATATGATACTGCGTCATCAATAGCTTCTCTTAACTCTTGTTCATTATGGGCAACACTAATTCCTACACTACTTCCAAGACGAGCTGGTTTAACAATCATTGGATAAGTTAACTTTTCACATTTTTCAATAACTTTATCAGGATCTTCTTGATAATCATAATCAAAGAACCATTCATATTTAACAACAGGAACACCACTATCTTTCCATATTTGTTTCATAAAGACTTTGTCTTGTCCAACAGTTGCTGCATAATGATCAGACTCTGCATAAGGAATACCAACTGTTTCTAAATAACCTTGTAAGGCTCCATCTTCTCCATATGTTCCATGCATAATTGGGAAACACATATCTAGTTCTTCAATTTCACGTCTTATAAATCCGGTTTTACTTTGAAGTACAAAACGATTTTCTTTTTTATAAAGAACAACTTCATGAGCATAACGTTTTAATAGATCCATATCATTATAAATCTTAATATCTTTTAACATTGCTCCTGAATACCAAATTCCATCTTTAGCAATATAAATTGGTACAACATCATATTTAGCGGTATCGATACTATTCATTGCTTGAATAGCCGTTATAATACTTACTTCATGTTCAACAGATACACCACCAAAGATAACTCCTAATTTAACTCTCATTATTTCTTATCTCCTTCCATATATATATCAGGTAAATCATTCTCAAATAAACAATATACATCTTTGCCATCTTCTTTTAGAGCTTCACATATTTGATAAGCATCTAGTACTTTATTAATAATAAAGATTTTATCTTTATCATAATGATTATCGATTAAAGCTTTATATATATCTTTTGTTTGTTTTTTACCAACTAAAATAACATAATCACATACATGACTAATTCTAACTCCTAAAGAATAATTTTCTTGTTCTTCGTTTTTACCAAGCTCAACCATACCTGGAGTTACAATTACCTTATCTCCTGGCATTGTTGAAAGTACATCCAAAGCTCCACTTGCTCCAACTGGATTAGAATTATAAGCATCATCTAACATATAAATATTACCTATCTTTTTAAGTTCTAGACGATGTTCTGTTGAATGAAGGGATGAAACACTTGATTTAATATCATTAATATCAATTCCCATTTCAAGAGCTAAAGCAACACTTGCAAGGATATTATAAACATTATGTTTTCCTAAAAGCCTTGTTGATAATTTTATTTCTTTTTTATCACCATAATGACATACAAAACTCATGCCTTTATTATCAAATTTAACACCTGTTGCATAAACATTAGCTTTAACGTTATCAATACCAATCCATATAACCTTAACTTTATTCTTTAAATTGTAACTAACTTGATATGGATCATCACCATTAAGGATAGCAACACCGTCCATTGGTAAACTTTCTATTAATTCAAATTTTGTCTTTTGAATATTTTCTCTTGTTTTAAATGTTTCAAGATGAGCTTCCCCAATAACTGTTAAAATACCATATTTAGGATGAACAAAGTCACAAAGGTTCTTAATTCTTCCCTTGGTATAAGCTCCCATTTCAGCAATTAAAATTTCATCAAATTTATCTAGATGATTATTAATTGTTAACATAAGTCCATAAGGTGTATTGTAATTTTTTGGTGTAGCACGAGTAATATATTTACTTGATAAAATATCACTTAAAATATTTTTACTACTTGTTTTACCATAACTTCCTGTAATACCAACTACTTGTAAATCAGCTTGTTCTTTTAATTTCTTTTTAGCTTTACGGAAATAATAGTAATAAACTAATGAATTAAATGGTGCATTTAATAAGTTTGCAATAAAAATTACAAAGTATTTTAAGAAGATCATTAAAACTAAACCAACTAAAAAGATAGCTTCTATTTTATAATCATGAGATATGCTATATTTATATGCAAAAAAGATAACTACACCATATATTAAAATATTAGTTAAAAATAATCTTTTAATACGTCCTGTAGCTTTAAGAGGAATCTTATTTTGACTAGCTTTATTATTTTCTACTTCGCGATATAAGTTAAATAAATAAACAAACATCGATGCAATTAATAAGAAATCAATCATTTCTTTTTCGGTAACAAAGAAAATAACACATACAAAGATTAATGGAACTAAATCAAATAATGAAAAAACTTTTTTAGCATTATTCTTAATCCATTTTAAATAACGATTATTCTCATTATATAAATTTTGTTGTAACATATGCATAACTTCCATACTTGCATATATTAGATAAATTAAATATACAATTATAAATAAAATCATTCTTCCTCCTTAATAAAATTATTAATTAAATTACCAACTTCTATAATATTTTCTAAATAACAATAATGGGTTCCTGGTAATACAACTAATTCACTATTTTCAAGTAACTCATCAAGTTCACGAGCCTGTTCAACAGGTACTGCTGTATCAGATTCACCCCAAATAAGTAGGCAATCACATTTAACCTTTTTAGCACATTCTGATAAATCTTCATTAACTGTTTTAACTAAAACTTCTCGCATTATTGGACTTGCGTTACGATAATCTTCAGATCCAGAATGTTTCTTAATATAGTTAACTAAAGGATTAAAAATCTTTAATTTCTTAAAAAACTTTAATAAACTTTGTTTAAAACTTTTATATTCATGACGAACACATGGACTTCCAAGTAAAACTATTTTTTTAGTTTCATATTTAGAACCATATATAATACTTAATCTTCCACCAAAAGAATGACCTATTAAAATAGGATTCTTGATTTCAAGTTCACTAAAAAATTCACATAAAAAGTCAACATAATCATATACACTATAAGCTTTATCCGGTTCATTAGATAAACCAAAACCAGGTAGATCAATTATCGTTATACGATATTTACCATTTATTTTTTTAGCAAGTGGTTCCATCATCGCTATATTTTGACCCCATCCATGTAAAAGAACAATATCTTGCCCTTCACCATAAGATTTATAATTTATTCTAATATTTTTGATAACTTTAAACATTAATATTCACCAATGTAATTTTACTATTTTTTAGTTAAAAAGTCTATGAATAAAGTCTAAAAAGAAAAAAAGTCATTAAAAATGACTTTTTACCAGCAATCTGTATAACAAAAATCTGAACGATTATCTAAATCTCTACTTGTTTCAAGACTTTCATCTCTTCTTCTTTCAGCATTTTCATTATCACGCTCAATTTGATTTAATTTATCATCTAATGGATCATCTTCATTATCGTCTTTGCCACCACCATCATCTTTTCCATCATCCTTTTTTCCTTGATTATTACGTAATTTTTCAATGATTTGACGTAATTCTTCAGCTGTTTTTTGATCCTCTTGAGGAGCTTTATCGTTACAATCATCATCTAGATAAGATGCTGCTTTATCAAGTAAGGCATTTTGTTCATCACGAGTTTTTTTAGACTCTAGTTGCATAACAAGAGATAGACTGGTATTAATTTTTACTTTGCAAATGCGATCATCAGGAATACGATGTTTTAAGGCACTAACATATTTTTCATAGGCTTTTTCATATTCACCATTTTTATAAAAATAATTACCATAATTATATTTAACAATATATGGTTCATATATATTAACAATTGAATTAATATCTAATCCACTACTTGTATATAAACCTTTTTCATATTGTTTAATAAAACTATTATTTAATGTAACTTTAACAATTAATTTAACTAATATAATGGAAAGAACAATGATACCAATTAAAATATATTTTTTATATTCTTTTTTCATAACTCCCTCCTATAAATTACAAATTCATATAAGAATAAGGGAATTAAGAAAAATGATAAATAGAAATAAGTATCATCGCCACCATTAGTTTTAGAGTTATTATTATATTTAATACCATTTTTAATATCACTTATTTTAGAATTGATATTATTTCGATCTTTCATATTGATATAATCAATTGATAATATTGATGATAACTTCTTTAAATTATCTTCCCCTAATTTTGATATTGCAGGAACATAAGGATATTTTTGTCGATCTAGTAGATAACCTTCACTATCAACACGATAAGAATAATAACTTTTATTTTTAAGATTTAACTTTATCTTTCCACCTTCTTTTGTTCCATAACCAAGTACAGCTCCACTAGATATTAACTTACCTATTTCGTTATAAGGGGACATATCATCATTTTTATTGAATTCACCATCTGTTATATAGAATAAAATAACTTCATTCTCTCTTTTAGATGCATTTGATAATAGCATATTTATGGCCTCAACTGGTTTATCAATACTTGTTCCATTAGCGTATAAAATATCACCAGTTTCAAGATTATTAACCGCTGTTTCAATTCTTTTAGTATCAAAAGTAAATGGTGAAATAATAACAGGTGTATTATTGAAAGTAATTAAAGCAAAATTAGAACCAACAAACTCATCCATTATATATTTAATATCACTTATTACTCTTGCTAATCTTGTCCCATTCATATCAACAGCATCCATACTAACCGTTGTATCAACAACAAATAATATATCTAAATTAGTATTAAATGTTTCTTTTTCATAATTAATAGTCATTGGTCGAAGATTAATTATAAATAAAAGAATGATAATGATAATTCTTGTTACTAAATGCTTTTTGTTAATTATAACAATAGTTATCAAAAAAATTGTTATTAAAATCATTATAGTGATTGGAATAATTGGATTAGTCATCATATTTTCATCCTCCAATCAATAATAAAAATCATTATAGAAAAGATTAATACAAGAGAAAATAATACTTGTGGCATATCCGTTCGATTAACCTTTTTATTTGAATTTATCGAAGTCTTTTGTAAGTTATCAATATCATCTATAATAGAAGACGCAGAATTATTTGATATATCATAATATTTACCACCAGTTTTTTCTACAACATTTTTAAATTCTTCACGTAAGTCTCTTTTTATACCTTTAGTTCCAATACCATAAACAATAATATTATTACGTTTACAATAATCACCGGCTTCTTCTAAAGTAATAAGAGGCGTTCCTTGAACTTCATTATCAGTTGTTAAAATAATTACTTTTGTTCGATCTTTTTCTTTTTTGTCAAAATGTTTAGCACAAGTTGCTAATCCTTCACCAATAAAAGATGAACCACCACGAATCTTAAAATCCTCCAAATATGTTGTTCCCTGAGTTAGATAATTAGCAATATAAAAACCTTCTTTATATCCTGATTCAATGGACTTAACAATATTATCAAGGATACTTAAAATATAATTATAATCACTCGTTAATGGTGTTAAAGTAACTGATGTAATATTAAATACAGATATACCATATCTTTCTTTATTTAATTTCTCAACTGTTTCTTTTAAAGATTTAACGATTTCTAAATTAAGATCATTAACAGATAAAGATACATCCATACACAAAACAACATCACGATTATAAAATTTATCTTCAGTAACCGTAACTTTAACTAATCTCGATGTTAGAAAAGATGCTAAAATAATTAAGATAATACATCCTACTTTTAAAGATAATGATATATACTTATATATCATTTTTTTCTTTTTGTAATAACTATTATTATTTAGAAAAGATATATTAGCTTTCTTAATACCATCTTCGTATTTAACATCTTTCTTTTTAATAAAGTATGCTGCACCAATCAATACTAAAGATAAGAAAATGATTATTGGATATTTTATTTCCATTTATTAACCACCTCTTTTGTCTTTTTAATTGAATCTAAAATATTACCTTTATTTGATAAAGAAAATTCAGGAGAATAATATTCTTCCATAAGTTCTTTAAGATAAGGTATTTTATAATTATCTATTTCATCTTTAGATAATGCAAGAACATTTATATTAGTTGCTGAATATACATAATTACGAATAATCTTACTTAATTCATAATAAGCTTCTCTATTATCAATATTATTATTACCTACTTTATAAAGAAGAGCATCTAACTCTTGTAAACACTTATTTTTAATAGTTAATAAATTAGGATAATGAACTAATTTTACTTGATTAGAATGATCTTTTTTCTTATAAAAGAAGGCTACAATAAGACCTATTATCAAGATAATTAAAACAAATATAATAGTACTATTATAAGTAAATGGTTCTTGTAATTTAACGGGATCTTGCATAACGATGCCTTTCTAATAGTTCAATTGATTTCATGACAATATCTTCATATTTATCAACTGTAACCATTTGAATCATATATTTTAATAATTCTTGTTTCATTGATAGATATACTCTATCTCTTTCTTTTTTTTCTTCTTCACATAATTTTTTGTCATTCAAAAACAATTTAGATAAATATCTTTGATTATCCAAATTATAAATCTTATCACCTGTTAATAAAGTATCAGAAACATTGAAAAATAAAATATCATTTTGGACAGATAAAGTTTTTATTTTATCAAAATCAATATTACTAACACCATATAAATCTGTGATAATAAAAATAACCATTCTTTTATTAATATATTTAATTACATAATCTAACAAATCGTTAATATTAAGTTTATTTTCATTCTTACAATCATTTTCATATGAAGTTAGAGCAACTTCAATATTAGATAATTTTTCTTTAAAAGGAAAATATTTTACTTCACTACCTTTACCATAAACAAAAGCAAACATATCACCACTATTATTAGCAAGAGTGGCAATTGTACCTGCTGTATACAAAGCTACTTCACTTTTTAATTCATGAAAAAGAGTATCACCTTGCATATTGATACTGGAATCAACAATAAATAAAATATTGTGTTTACGTTCAGCAACATATTGTTTAACTAAGATATTGTCACTTCGAGCACTAGCTTTCCAGTCAATATCTTTAACATTATCTCCTATAACATATTCACGCAAATCATCAAAGTTAAGACTTTTTCCTTTAAAGATAGATTTATAACTACCATCTAAAATATTTCTTGTCTTTTGAGATGCGTAAATAGACACATTACCTTTAATGCGATTTATATGTTCCATTTTCATGGTGTTGGAATAACCTTCATTATAGCATCAATGATATATTCTGGTTCAACATTACTTGCAAGAGCTTGAAAAGATAATGTTATACGATGTCTTAAAACACGGTTAGCAACAACTTTTATATCATCTGGTGTAACATAACTACGACCATTAATAATTGCATTAGCTTTACTAGCTTCCATAAAAGCAATGCTTCCACGAGGACTTGCACCCATTACGACAAAATCAGCTATTCTTGGATCAATATATTTTTTAGGATATCTAGTTGCATCAATAATTTGAGCAATATATCTTTTAATCTTTTCGTCAATATATACTTTCTTTGTAACTGTTTGTAAAAATAATACAGCATCCAAATTATAAATAGGATTACTTTCATCAATAATATTACTTTCAAGTCTATTTAAAACCATTACTTCTTCATCAACAGATGGATATATTAACTTTTCTTTCATTAAGAAACGATCTACTTGAGCTTCAGCAAGAGTATATGTTCCTTCTTGTTCAATTGGGTTTTGCGTTGCAATAACGACAAAAACATCCTCAAGATTATAAGTTCTACCACCAATTGTTACAGAACGCTCTTGCATAGCTTCTAACATCGCACTTTGCGTTTTAGCACTAGAACGGTTAATTTCATCTAAAAGGATAAAATTTGCAAATACAGGGCCTAATTTCGTATCAAAACAACTATTTGCATAGTTAAATATTTGGCCACCAATAATATCACTTGGAAGTAAATCTGGTGTACATTGAATACGTGAAAACTTACCATTAACAGCATTAGTAATAATCTTTGCAGCGGTTGTTTTAGCAAGACCAGGAACTGATTCTATTAATAAATGACTATTAGCCATCATTGATATAATCAAAGAATCACATAAAGATTCTTGACCGACAATTCGATCTTGATAATATTTTTTTAAATTTCCTACAACTTCATAAGCTTTTTTTAATTCTTCATCAGTTAAAACACTTTTATCGTTCATCACACTTTCCCCATTTCTTCTTATTTAGATATATGTTTAAAGATCCATAAGGCAATTACAATTATATCTGCAAGCCATACAAGTACTAAAAATATTGTAATGTAGGTTGAAAAACCGGCTTGTCTTAGTCGAACGTTATATGGAATCTTACTAATTTCTTTTTCTTCTTCTAAATCGACTTTCATAGAGTCTTCATAGATAGAAATATTATAAATAATATTCCTAAATAAATTTATTTCTTCTAAAGTAAAATTTTTAAAGATTAATTTTCTACCATTATTTAATTCTGCTTCATACTTACATAATTTTTTTTCTTCATTATAATCATAATTATCTTCGATACATATACTATCATCTTTAAATTTACGAATTACACTTTGTAATAATTCAATTGTTGTATCGTCATCACTTATAACAACTCTTGTCTTATCACTATTTGGATCATCCATACTAAAAGAAAAGATATAATCATCATTTCTTGAAATAGTTAAAATAGCATGTTTTCCATTTTCACTATCTAAGTATAAATCAAGTACGTTATATAAATAATTAGTATTCATAATATCATTCCTCTTCAAAATCTATTTTAGAAACAATCAATTGAGTAAGTTCATCGATTGTTAATTCTTCATTAAATTCCCCTTTTAAATCATTAATTAAATCTTCTTTATTTGTTTTACTTAATATTAATTCACGAGCACCATTATCTCTTGTTATTAAATAATGATTACCTGTTTCAAGATATGTTTTAACAAGAGATGTTGCTTCATCTACATTTAGTTTATTAATCTTACTTAAAGTAACTCTAGTAGCATACGCAATACTTCTTGATAAAGTTCCTGATAAACTATAACGATTAAGTTCTTTCAAAAAACAAAATAATATTTCTTGAGTAATCACGCTATCTTTAGGAAAGCCAGATACATTACATATTGTTCTTCTAATTAAATCAGAATCCATATACTCATATAATTTTTTACGATAATTATTTTTTCTCGTAATACCAGCATAATTACCTTTTAGTAACATAAGTAATGAATTAACAGCTTGTTCATTATTATGAAATTTACGTCTTGTTGCAAGAAGACTTTCAAATAATAATGTAACATTACCTTGATAAAGAGATACCTTATCATAAAAATCATCTATCTGATATTTTTTATCAAAAGAAGAATATAATAAATCATAAATCATTTTTAAACTATCATCAGTTGTATCTTTATAACAATTATATACAAAGTTACAAAACTCTTCTTCATTTGGTTTATCAGCTTGCTTAAATAATCTACGAGATAATATATAATTATAAATTAATTTAGATATTTCAATATTGTTAGATAAATTATTATCCATTGCTAAACCAATTTTTTGGTAAGTAAAGATAAAAGGATTAGTATCTAACAAATATTTATTTATTTCACCATCATGAACATAATTAATTACTTTTTTAACATCACGAACAGTTTTTAATCTTACAACAACATTATCATTTCGCATAGCTGAACCAACTTTAGAATGATGTGTAATATTGTTTTTAGCTAAAAAACTAAATAGTTCAATAACACCTTCTCTAATATATTTATATTTAATAGGTATATATAGTTTTATCGAATAATCATTAGTTTTCCATTCACCATTTTGAAATTGACAAAAGAAAGGCCAATTATCTTTATCACAAAAACATGTAATATTTGGAATATTTTTAAAATAGTTAATCCAATCAGCGAAGTAATTATTAATTAATCGATGATCAGATGAATCATCAAGTCTAACTAGCCAACTGTATATTTCATTATCATTCATCTTATATTCTGTATCATAACGAATATTATACATATACTCGATGTTTTCTAAAAAATCATTTATTCTCTTCTTGTTCATTCACTAAATCAACTAACTTTCCATAATCTTCTGTTTTACATAAATCTTCTACTACATCTTTTTCTTTATCATCATAAATGGCAACATCTTTTTCACCATCTTTAGAATTGACCTTAATTATTTTCATTATAATAACTCTCCATCATCATCATTACCATATTTAACTAATACTTCACGAGGTTTACTATTACCTGTTGCTGGTCCAATAATACCTCTTTCTTCTAATAAATCGATAACACGAGCTGCTCTATTATAGCCAAGTTTAAAACGACGTTGTAAAAGGGATGCTGATGCTTTACCTTGTTCAATAACAAAATCAACAATTTCATTATATAATGGATCATCATATTCTTCAGGAGCATCATGATTAGCGTCAATTCCTGTTTCGCCACCTACTCCTGTAGTTGTTTTTTCACCATCTAAGTTTTCAAATCTTGCATCATATTGAGCTTTTTGTTGATTACATACGAAATCAATAATACGATGAATTTCATCTTCACAAATCCAAGCTCCTTGAATACGAGTTGGTGAATTTTCTCCTTGTGGTAAATATAACATATCACCACGACCAAGTAGTTTTTCAGCACCCATCATATCTAAGATGGTACGAGAGTCAATTTGACTTGCTACCGCGAAGGCAATACGTGATGGAATATTAGCTTTAACAACACCCGTAATTACATCGGTACTAGGTCTTTGAGTTGCAATAATTAAGTGAATACCAGCAGCACGAGCCATTTGGGTAATACGCATAATTGATGCTTCTACTTCTTTTCCAGCAACCATCATCAAATCAGCAAGTTCATCGACAATAACAACGATATAAGGCATCTTTTTAATTTGATCATCTTCACTACGTTTTTTATTATCTTTTTCAACTTTTTCATTATATGTATCAATATTTTTAACACCACTTTGTTCAAAGACATCATAACGGTGTTCCATTTCTTGAACAACAAGTTGAAGAGCAACAGATGCTTTCTTTGGATCTGTTACAACTGGACGAAGTAAATGTGGTACTCCATTATACATAGATAATTCTACTTTCTTTGGATCTACTAATATTAATTTAACTTCATCTGGTTTCGTACGCATCAAAATACTTGCTAAAATACAGTTAATACATACAGATTTACCTGAACCAGTAGAACCTGCTACTAAAAGGTGTGGTGTTTTATTAATTTCACAGAATTTAGTTTCACCCTTAATATCTTTACCTAAAGCAACAAGTAATTTCTTACTATTTGTTTTTTCGTCATTAGGAATACTTTCCATAATTTCTTTGATATAAACTGTTGTTGGTGTATCATTAGCCATTTCAATACCAACTGTATTCTTACCAGGAATAGGAGCTTCAATACGAACATCTTTTTTAGCAAGAGCTAAACTTATTTCTTTATTTAAACTTGTAAGTCTTGATAATTTAGTTCCAGGCTTTAGTGCCATTTCATATTGAGTACAAGCAGGACCTACGGTTACAGCTACTACTTTACCAATAATATCAAACTCTTGTAATACTTCTTCAAGTTTTTTAATATTAGCTTCGATTCCTGATTGATTATCAGCATTTTGCTTCTTTGGTTTATCTAATATATCAATTGTTGGTAATTGATAATTATGATTAGTATGATCAATAAATTTATCCGTATCCGTAATTTGTGGAGTTTCTACTTCATCTTTTTTAACCTCTTTAGGTCTTTCAATAACACGTTTATTATCATCAGATTTGCTCTTAGAATTATCGTTAATTAAGACTTCACCTTCCGGTAATAACTTATCTTGTTCTTTTATTATTTCTTCTTTTTCGATACGCTTCTTATCTTCTTTAGTTGGTTTTGGAACTAATTCTTTACTTTGAGTATAGAAGTTCATAATTAAATCTTTAACAGAAATACCTGTAAATAGAATTCCTCCTACAACAATAAATACCCAGTATATAATTTTTGTTCCTTCAAAATCAAATAATGACATAAATAAAAGCATCAACAAACCACCTAAGAAACCGCCACCAAGACCTTTGAAAGCAACTTCTTTAGATGTACCCTCAACTAATTTAAAAACATCTATAGCTCTATCACATGCTGTTTTAAAAAATTCTTTAGCATTATTAACTTGAGATGCATTATCTTTATGTAATAACATTACAAGTCCCATTAATAGTAATGTTATTCCTAATGATTTAGGAGACCAAAAATCAGGAAACTTTTGTGAGAATATTACATAAATACCTATTAAAGCAATTAAACCTAGTGGTACTAAATATAAATCACCAAAAAAGAATGCTGATAAACTACAACATATTTTACCTACTGGTCCATAACAAAAAATACCGGAAATTCCTATTAATATAAAGAATATTCCATATATAACACTAATATAAGATTTCTTAACTTTGGATTTTTTTCTTTTGCTCATTACTACCATCCCATCATATATAATTATATATAAATTAAATCTTTTTTGCAATAAAACTAGTAATTATTAACAAGAAAAAAGTAATCATTAAATAATGACTACTTTTATATTTATTCATACTTTTTTTTATTATTTGTTTAATAATAACTATCCTCTTTTTTCTTCTGGTACAGTGTATTTTTTATTGAAACCACACAAATTTATTATCTTCTTACTAGATGAATCTAAAAAAGTATATTTTTTAACTTCATTTGATGATAATGATAAAGTTGATGTCATTTTTAAAGTTTTATTATTGGTAAAAATTGCATCTTTAACATCAATAGTTTTATCTTTAAAATCTGCAACAATAGCAAGTCTATTTGTATTTTTAGAATACTTATCTTGCATATTCACATTTGAAGCATTATTAACAAAATAAAATTTAATATCATTTGAATCTTTTTTATTTTTTACAGTCTCTGGATAATACTGATTACCAGAATCATTTACATCATCAAGATGGCAAACAACATTATTATTTTTCTTTTGTTCATGAACACATGTATATTGCTCTAGTACCCATTGATTTTGCATTCTATTATTGCCATTTTGAGTAGTTAAAAGCGATGACACACAGGTTCCATTGATCATTATAATATTTGATAATGACTTTCGAGCATAAGTAGTTGTTGGTAATATTTCACCATGATGTCCCACATTTAAAATGTCAATTTTTTTCTTACCATCTTCAGTTATCATATTAACAGCATCTTTATTTACTGAATCCAATATGGAATCACCAAAAGTAATAACTCGATAATAATCATTTTCTAAATGCTTTGGAATTTTTATCATTGTAATTAAAGACATAATATTATCGTCTTGCCAACTTGCCTCTTGATAAACCCAATCTAAATTAGTAAGTGTTAATTCCATTTCACCTAACTTCAAATCATAAATGAGAATATTTTTATCTTTACCATCTTCTTTAATTATTTTGGTCTTTGCATTACTTTGGGGATTAATGTATTTAATATTATTTTTTTCTAATAATCCTATTGGATTTCCTTTGGCATTTGTTGATTTTCCATCATCTTCCAACAACTTATTAATTTCATTTTCAATCCAACTATATTTTATGCCATCTTTCGAATCAACAAGAAAACAATGTCTTTTTTGTGAAACATTTTCATCTTTAGCTTTGACACCATCTTTCGTTGATGGAATATAAAGTAAACTTCTTTCTCGACAGTCAGATTTAAAGATAACATTTTTGATTGTAAAACTATGTTTTTTCTCTTTAAGATATGTTGAAAGACCTCCATAATGATCATTATGAAAATGGGTTATTATAACAAATTCTAATTCTTTAACACCTAACTGTTCTAGATAAGGTTTAACATATTTTTGATAATTATATGAAGTATTCATATCAATCATAGCATATTTGCCATTTGATTCTAAAAGAATTGATTGATTAACATTATAATGTGTATTATCTTTGGCATTTTGTTCACCTTTTTGATTGTACGATGTATCTCCTGAGATAAAATGAATACGATTTCTACTCCACTTTGCATATAAAGTCAATTTGTTTTCTTTTATTTTTTCTTTAACATCATTATATTTCCATTCCCCGTTCCAATTAAATCCATCGCTGGTTCCATCTTTTTTCGTCGTCCAACCGGAAAACACATAATCCGTTTTCGTATAGCCATTTTTATTCGTACTGATATTGCATTTAAAAGTTCCATTGCAATCATGACTTTTAACTTTTCCAGACGTTGCTCCATTACTTTCATAAACAACGTTATATATAGGACTCCACATTGCATATAAGTTCAAAGTATTATTATTAATTCCATATTGCCCATTAACATATGACCAAGTACCTTGCCAATAAGTTACTTTTTCTTTAGTTTTAGTTGTCCAACCATATTTATCGTCTTTACCATTTTCATTTGTTGTCCATCCAACAAAGACATAACCATTTTTAACAAAAGAATTTTCTTTAATAGTACATAATTTACCGTTTTCACACATATGCATTGAAACGTTATTTTCATTCGAATTATTACCATGATATACAATCAAATATTTAGAAGGATTGATTGCTTCCCACATCGCATATAAATGTAAAACATTATTTTTTACACCATATTTATTATTATAGTCGCTTATCCATTTTCCGTTCCAATCCGTCCAATTATAACCATCATCTGTACCATTTTTATTTGTTGTCCATCCTTTAAAAACGTATCCAATCTTTATATAATTAGGGCTTTTTATTGCACATTTTTTATCTAAAGTACATATTTGTCTTTGATTCCAGCCTCCATCGGCTCCATTTCCGTGGTAAATAATTATATTTTTATTCTTTTCTTGTTTTTCCCACATTGCATATAAAGTTAAATTATTATTTTTAATTCCATATTGTCCATTAAAAAATTTCCAACTTCCACTCCAATCCGTCCATCCATAATTATCATCCTTACCATTTTTATTTGTAGTCCATCCAGTAAAAACATAACCACTTTTAGAAAAGTCATTTGATTTTATTGAGCATACTCCCCCATAATAACATTTATGGTTTGATACATGTCCTGTTGTACCATCTCCACCTTTATATACTACTTCAATCGCATTATCATCAATTATTTTACGAATATAAGTTAAATCATTTGAATTAACCTTTCCATCACCATTAACGTCTGCTTTCATATTTTGAAAACCATTTCTTACATAGTATTCAACAAAACCATAGTCACTCGAATCAACTATTCCGTCACCGTTAATATCACCTTTAATTTGTGCTTTACCACTTAAGTTTGTAATACCACCTACTTTATTTGTTTTATATGAATCAAGTCCAAATAAAAGAAAAAATATTACTCCTACTATTAATAACAATCCCATTATTATTAAAGCTTTTGCCTTATTTATTTTTTCCATATGCACCTCTATTTTAATTATATATTACAAATAAAAAAAAGCAAACTAAATGATTATTAGTTTGCTTTTTTTAACACTATTTTTCCATGAAAATCATCATATCAGATACCGGTTGCTCTCTTCCGTTATTATTTAAATAGAATACTCTATTGAATACACTCTTATTATAATAAACCATTTTAGTTGAATGACCACCATCAAGATTATATGCTGATTTGCAATTAAATATTTGATACATTCTATATTGACTTTGGTTGATTCCACCCATACCAGTATAAATTGCAAATGTATTATTATCTATTTGACATAATATTGTATGATATTCGCTTGCTTTTTCGTCTGTAGGATTAAATGTTGTCTTTTTCCAACCAGCAGCAAATGTATTTCTAATTCCATCAGCATCTACAACTTTTTTATATTCATTGAATTGATTAGAACCATATTTTTCATATTTTCCCCACGAATAACTACCAATGGAACCATCTGATCTAATACCAATCATTCCGTATTCACGAGAACCAGGAGATCCTGATGGTATTAACTCTCCACGAACAGTTGCAACATCTTTGCCATCTCTTCTTATAATATGTAGGCAAGGTTGCGTACCATTATTTCCTCTACACGCGAAGAAACTTGCATTAATTCCTATATATGCTTTATTAGCCATTGAAGAATTATTACTAATCAAAGATTTAAATCCATAACTATCTTTAACTGAACCAAGTTCACCAACCGCATGAATTTGCTTATTAGGATCCTTTAACCATATTAAGGCATATCTATCACCTTTTACTTCTCCATTAAAATTTCTAAAACCACATTGAATAATCTGATACTTTAATGTTGATCCTTCATACTTTTGATCACTACTTAGTTTGCATTCACTACTATGATATTTTTTAGCATTCGCGAGATAACTTGCAATTTTTTGATAATTTGAAACATTTTTGACTGTAATTTTACAAATTGCCTTTTTACCATTATTACTTGTTGCAGTTATTGTAACTGAACCTGATTTTATTCCTTTTACTTTACCATTTTTATCAACAGTAGCTAATTTAGTATTACTACTTGTCCAAGTAATTTTTTGATTTGTTGCATTAGTTGGTGCAACAGTAGCATTTAAAGTAATTGTTTTCCCAACTTCAACGTTTGCACTTGTTTTATTTAATTTAACTTTAGTAACTGCAATAGCCTGCCATCTTGCATAAATTATAGTTGCTTTGTTAAACTTTGTTGATTTAGTTACTTTGGATCCTCCACTCTTCTTTGTATACCAACCAACAAATTTATAATTTTTTCTTGTTGGTGTTGGTAATGTTCCTATCTTAGATCCTTTCTTAATAGAAACATTTTTCTTTGATACAGAGCCACCATTTGCATTAAAAGTAACTTTTATTTTATTAGAGGCAAGAGTACCAATTTCCTCAATATCATTATCATTTTGATTAGTTTTAAAAACATCTAATTTGAACAATAAGAATACTATAGAAATCACAACTAATATAGATCCAACTACAATTAACGTAATTGTTTTTGGTTTTTTATTCATACTACACCTCTATTTTTATTATATATTAGCAAATAAAAAAAACAAACTAATTCATCATAGTTTGTTTTTTACTTAACACTATTTTTTTATTAAAATTTTATTATTTCTAATAGTATCGATATCACTAGAATAATCATAAGAGTCTCCATAATTAGTAACCCAGTTTTTATGATCTTCAACAATTTGTTCATCCGAAAAAGTTAATTGAAGATTATCAACTCTTTCTTCACTTTTACTATTCTCTATTTCTACTATCTTATTTTCAATATCATTTTTAATCTTTTTTAAATAAGATAATCGATCATCACTTCTTCTTAATCTACCCTTACTTATCATAAACGCAATAACATTAAGCCCTGTAAGATAAAAAGCTAATAAATTAACAAGAGGTAGTTGTAAAAGATTTGATATAAATAAAATAATAATACATATTAATGAATACTTAGCACCTTTTTTACAATAATCATTATAATAATCACTTTCTTTACTACTCTTCATAATATCATTATCAATAAATACTTGATCATTATAAAGTTTAGCTAGTTTTAAATTATCAGAATTATTAGGAAGAGTACAAACTAAATCTTCATTTTCATAAAGAAAGATATTATCATCTTTTACGATATACTTTGTTATCATCATTTTCTCCATACAATACTTGAAGTATTGGATAATCTTCTTTCTCTTGTGATGCACTTTCTTCTTTAACTTCTTGTACTTGTTCTTCTTGTTCTTTTTCTTCAATAGTTTGTAAAGAAAAATAACTATCTTCTAACTTTTGAATTAAATTATTATAGTCTTTACTTTTCTTATCTTCATTTAAATAACATATAACCATTGATAGAAAGCCAACAATAGCAACTGGCCAAAGTCCAAATGATAAAATAATAATTGATACAATCGCTAAAATATTTTTTAATTTATGATATAGTTTTTTATCATTTTTAACTTTATCTAATCTTCTTTCTAAATTCTCAATAATTTTATTATAATTATTTTTTACTTTTTCTTTGTCTTCCATAACTCCCCACAAGTTAATATAATAACATAAAGAAGTTTTTATTACAATATAATTAAAAAGAAGCTTATTCAGCTTCTTTCTTAATTACTTCTTCTTTCTTATAGTATCCACATTTTGGACATACACGATGTGGTTTAATCATTTCACCACAATTTGGACAAGCAGTTACGGTCTTTTTTGTTAAAGCCATATGAGCTCTTCTTGTTCTTTGTCTTGTTTTTGATACCTTTCTAAATGGTACTGCCATGATTTCACTCCTTTCCTACTAAAGATGAAAATCTTTAAATGGATTATTCTTCTCTTTTTTATATTCCTCTTCACTAATTACTTGATAATCTTTATTATGAATACTTAATTCTTCATTTGATAAAGTAAAACGCATAGGAATTTCCAATACAATATATTGCCATAAAAATGCAATTAAATCAAGTGTTATTAAGGAATTTTCTAATTTTTCTTCAATTTCGGTATTAAATTCATATGGAACTTCTTCTCCTGTTATGGCATCAATTAATGTCATAACACCAGATAAATTAATATTAACATCATAGTTATATTCCATATCTGATTTAATAGTTCCTTTGGCATAAACATTATCTAAATGAATGATACCACTATCTTTAATATCTTCATCTTTATATTCAACCTTTGTATCAATATCAATTACATCTGTATAATTTAATTTACGCAAATCTATTTCCATAAAATCACCACTAGATAATTATACATTATTTTTATTTCTTTTCAAGATTAATTTAATTCATCCATTAATAAAGGGATAATTTGTTTCTTACGAGATACTACTCCTCTTAAACAGAATCCTTGATCGATATGATTGATTTCAAAGACTGTTTCTAATACATTTTTAGCAGCTTCATTATATAAAACATAAGTATTATTATTGATAATATCAGTTACACAAAACATAAAAATATCATAATCATTATCTTTAGCAAGTTTATCAATTGTTTTAATATAACGAACTCTATTTTTCATAACATCATTTAAATCAATAACAGTCATTTGACCAATACCAATCTTATATTTATTAATATTGAATGCTTTAAAGTCATTATATATAATTTCTTCAATTGTTTTACCTTCAATACTAGCTGCTTGTAAGAACATTTTTTTACTAAATTCTTTAGGATCAACCTTACAAATTATCGATAATTCATTAACAGCTTCTTTATCCAACTCCGTTGTTGTAGGCGAATGGAATAGTAGCGTATCCGAAATAATACCTGCCATCATAAGACCTGCAATATCATGAGGTGGATTAATCTTTAATTCTTTATACATTTCATAAAGAATGGTATTAGTACTACCTACTGCCATATTTCTTATATTAATTGGTTCACTAGAATTAATTCCGCCAACTTTATGATGATCAACAATTTCTAATATTTTAGCTTCTTCTAAGCCATCAACACTTTGATCAATCTCATTATGATCAACTAAAATAACTTGTTTTTTCTTACGATCATTAATATCTTGACTGGACAATAATCCTAATACTTTTCCTTTACGATCAACAATTGGATAATTATGATGTTTATATTTATTAAAATGAACTAAAAAATCATTTAAATAAGTATTTTCATCAATTGATTCTCTTTTAGTATTAACAACACCTTTTAAATAATTACTTAATACTAATTTTCTTGATACGAAGATTGTGTCTTGCATTGTTAAAATAATACTAACTTTATTACGTTTAGCATGAGTAATAACGGACTTATCTAGATTACGTCTTCCAACCATAATAATCAATTGTACTTTGTTTTTAATACCTTCTTGGACTTTTGATATATCATTACCAACAAGCAAAATATCTTTATTTGATAAAATACTATCACCATCATATCCTTTGACATTAAAGTATTTAATAGTTCCTTTAACTTCATCTAGGAATTTTGTTACTTCAACACCACGAACTAAATCAAGAATATTTTGATATGATGAATATAATTCACTATAATGGGGATCAATAACAATTTTTATTAATTCTTTTAGGGTAATAATACCACGATATTTATGTTGTTTACTACAAACTGGTACTGCTGATACACCATTATCTTCCATGTAACGATATAATTCATCTAAAGTATTATCTTCACATAGAAAACAATCTTTTTGATAATTTAAATCTTTTACCTGAAGTTTAACATCATTTAAATACTTTGGTTTTGGAACTTTAAAATAATCAAGAACAAACTTTGTTTCATTATTTATTTCCCCTAAAATCATTGGAACCGTATTTTTGTGATCTAAATTACGAAGATAAGATAGGCTAATTGCAGATGTAACCGAATCAGTATCAGGATTTTTATGTCCAAAGATATATATTTTATCCATTCTTATCCTCCTTTAGTAAGCTTAAACTTACTTTTTCATTCTTTTTATCAATATCATGTACATAACATGTAACAATATCACCAACTTGGAATAAATCACTTGGATCTTTTACATAATTTTTAGATAACTTACTAATATGTGCAAGTCCATCATTATGTAATCCAATATCAATAAATAACCCAAATGGGACAACATTTCTTACGGTACCTGTTAATTCCATACCAATCGATAAATCATCAATAGTTAGTACATCACTTTTTAGGACAACTGGTGGTGCATCATCACGAGGATCTCGATTAGGTTTTCTAAAATCTTCAATAATATCATCAAAAGTATATTTATCAAGACCTACTTCTTCTCTTATTTCATCTAAATTAACATTATTAAGTTTTTCTATCATAACATCTTTACCAATATCATCATGAGATAAAGATAATTTTTTTAAGATTTTCTCAGCATCAGAATAATTATCAGGATGAATACTTGTTTTATCAAGAGGGTTATCACCATTAATAATTCTTAAGAAACCAACAGATTGTTCATAAACTTTATCGGTAACACCACTTATTTTCTTTAATTCATTACGATTTGTTATACCATGTTTTTCAAGTCGATAATTAATAATACCTTCAATACTACGTTTATTAAGACCTGATACATATTTAAGTAGTGATGGGGACGCTGTATTAACATTAACACCTACTTTATTAACGGCTTTCGTAACCGTAAAATCTAAAGTATCTGATAGTTCTTTTTCTTTAACGTCGTGTTGATATAATCCAACACCAATACTCTTTGGATCAATTTTAACAAGCTCTGATAAACTATCTTGAAGTCGTCTTCCAATACTAATTGCACTTCTTTTTTCAACTGTTAAGTCGGGAAATTCCTCTATGCCTAATGGAGATGCTGAATAAACAGAAGCTCCTGCTTCATTAACCATAACATAACTTACTGGAAAACTTACTTCTTTCAAAGTATCTGCGATAAAAGCTTCACTTTCACGAGATGCAGTTCCATTACCAATAGCTACAACATCAACATGATATTTATTAATTAAATCAAGAACAATTCTTTTACTTTCAAGAATTTTGTTCATTGGTGGTGTTGGGTATATAACAGCAATTTCTTGTGGATTACCATTTTTATCAAGAACTGCTAACTTGCAACCTGTTCGATATGCAGGGTCAAGTGCAAGAATAACTTTTTCTTTAAGAGGCGGTGTCATAAGTAACGCTTCTAAATTGCTTGCAAAACTTTTAATAGCATCTTCACTAGCGCGATCTGTCATCTCACTTCTTATTTCTCTTTCAACTGATGGAAGAATTAATCGATCCATACTGTCTTTAATAGCATCAATAAATAAACTTTCATAAGATACATGTTTTTTAATTATTTTATTTTCTAAATATTCAAGAATCTTTTCTTCTGGATAATCAAAAGTAACTGTTAAAATCTTTTCTGTTTCACCACGATTAATTGCTAATACACGATAACTTTTAATACCTTTAACTTTTGATGCAAAATCATAATAATTTTTATATAAATCTTTATCATCAACAGCACTCTTTTTCTTTTTAGAAATAATATTTGCATTATTAAAGATAAATGCTCTTATCCATTTACGAAAGGTTGCATTATCACTTATATATTCAGCAATAATATACATTACACCAGTTCTTACTTCTTCTATCGTTTTAACCATATCATTAATATATGCTTTAGATTCTTCAATAAAATCGAATTCTTCTAAACTCATACATCTTTTAGCAAGTGGCTCAAGACCAGCTTTAATAGCTTCCGTGGCTTTCGTCTTTTTCTTTTCTTTAAATGGACGATATAAGTCTTCTACTTCTACTAACTTATTAGCTTTTAAGATTTCTTCTTTAAGTTCAGGAGTAAGTAGTCCTTTTTCATCAATAAGTCTTATAACATCTTCTTTTCTTTTTAATAAGTTTTCTTGATAAAGATATGTTTCTTCAATCTTTCTAATCAATTCTTCATCAAGAGCTCCTGTGGCTTCTTTTCGATATCTTGCAATAAAAGGAACAGTATTTCCTTCACTAAGTAATTTTAATACTATTTCTACTTGCCAAGCATTAATATTTAAGTTATTTGCAATTTCATCTATTATATTCTTATTCATATTATTCACCAATTATAATTTTACCAAATTTATGAGACAAAAAAAAGTGTAAAAATACACTTTTTATCGTTATTTACCTAGTTCGTGGTTTATCATCCATATAAGAATATGGAACTATAAGATTACCATAACAATCTTCTGATATTCGATTGCCACGATATTCAGCTCTAAAATATGCACTAGCATCAGAATTACTTCTTATCGTAACAAATTTTTCTTCAACAGTACTATCACTAAGAGATTTATCTCGTCTACTAAATAGACTTTTTTTCTTCTTTTCTCTCTTAACTGGAATGATATAGTCCTCTTGATCATGGTATTCAGATTTAAAATACAATCTAGTATTTAGTGCATAACTATCATATTCTAAATAATCTTCTAAATCGCGAAAACCAGATAAATAAATTCTATAGTTTCTCATAAAGTCCTTTCCAAAGACATTATAGAATAAACAAAAGATAAAGACAAGAGTCTTTACCTTTTATAAACATATAAAATTGTTATTAGTAATATATTTATAATAAAAGAACGAAAAGAATTATTTCTTTTCGTTTACTTTTATACACATTTATAATTATATGTAACTCTCTTTGTCTTCTCCGTTCCTGATTCATTTGTGCAATAACATTGGTTAACATACGGACCACCACATCTTGATGAGCAAATTGGAGTCTTAGCGTTATCACAAGCTTTTTTAGCATCACCTTTTTTATCATTAGTATATGTGCCACCATTAAATACTCCCCCTGTTTGACATTGAATTTTCAACACTGAAGAATATGGTGAACCCGTATAATTAGAACATATCTTTTTTACAGTAGTAGTATAGCTATCTCTGCAGTTAGATACATTCCAATCCGTACTAACTTCAACCCACTTCCAAGTACAAGGTTCTTTAACATAACATGTTTTCGTTTTAGATCCATATGTACCATCACTCCATGCATAGTTTGATTGTGGTGTAATAGTAACCGTTTTATTTCCAGCTGATGTTGTTGTATTATTTGTATAATTTACATGAGAGCCACCCGTAACTATTTTATCACTACCATTTGCTGTAGCATTAGAATTACATGAACCTTCGGTTGCGGTTTTCGATCTTTTAACTTCCAATGTTCCATTTTCATATTGTATACTATAGTATTTCGTTACATCTTTACCACCATGTTTTATTACAGTATTACTTGGTACATTATCTGAACTTCCAACTTCCGTTTGACTTCCTGTTATGGTAACAGAAGAAATTGTATCACCTAAAGCAGAAGTTACACCATTCTTTTCTTTATATCCATCATTTGTAAGGGCTTTACCATCATACCTCTTACTATCAGAATCAGCAACAATAGTCGTTGGAGCTTTGATTATCGCACAATCAATTAAAGGTTTAGATATATAATAATTACTAAGTTTAAAAGAACTAAATGGAAGATCTAGATCACCAAAAGAAACTTCTGCTTCATATACCATATCATTGCCACTTTTTATATTCTTACCAGTTGCACGAATACTTCTCCATTCACTAGGAAATGGTTCAACGCCTTTACCAACATTATGTCCACCCTCATTATTTAAACCACCATATGTTAATTCACATTCACCAGGGAATTCAACAGGATATCTTCCTATCTTACAAGTATATGATTTATCAGCTGCTGTCCCATCAGCCCATACGAAATTAGAACTTAATAAGTGATATTTTACATTATAAGACCCAGCATCTTTTTTAACATATGGGGTAATTGTATAAATATCATAAGAATTCCATTGAAGTCGATAAGCAACTTGCGAATCACCAATGTGAGCTTCATGACCAGTTAAATTAACTAATTGTTGAGTACTAGCATTATAAACTAAGTTTTGTTTACAAGGGTTAACAGTTGGATTAAATTCAACTCTATAAGGCTTTATTGTACAATTAATCAGCTTATATGTTCGCGTATTATCCGACCAAGTGTAATTATCATCTGGCATAGCAACTATAGTATAAGTACCGGCTTCTTTTTTTACATTATTAGAGACACTATACCCAGTTTTGGCACTAACTAATATTTGGTCCTCTCCATTATATGTTATATCACCACCATTATTACAAACAGGATTATCAGATTCTAGTATTTTCATTCTTTTTTCTCTTCCATATAAGCTATGAACACTTGAATTAGTTACAGATGAATTCGAATCATACACTATTCCTGTGAAATTGGTATTGTCATACCAGTCAACTATATAAGTTTTTGTCCCTACTTTTATTTCATTGGATAAGTTATCATACTTTCCACCCTTATAAACCGATATAATTCCTATATCATGCTTCTTTTCAGTATTATCAAAATATACCATATCAACATTATATTTAATGGCAAATTCAATTGACTTTGTTGTTGAATTTCTTGCATAATCGGTTACCGTTACGGTTAATCGATATTTTCCACTAGGTAGATTTTCTAGTATTTGTAAGTTACTTGCAGTTAAATCTTTATTAACAATATCAACACTTGGATTTGTATCTACTAATTCTTTTAATGAGAATACTGCACTTTTGTATCCATTATCATCATGAATATTTATTACTTCATTATTATATGGAAATTCAAATCCATCACCTAAGTCTTTTTCTTGTTCTTGATCTTTGATATCAAACGTTGGCGGTGTATTATCAATTTTGATATTAAAGTATTTCCTATTTCCTACTTTTTCCGTTCCATTATACGCAATTACATAATAACTTCCTGTTACACTCATATCCTCTTTTGTACAACTATTTGCACTTATACTTGTACATGCTCCTATAAGATTATTATTATTTCCATTATATATTTCAAATTTATTGGTTGATACATCTTCTCCCATTAATTTGAACGTTACATCGATACTACTTGTATTTACCCATGGTGTTCCTACATATGATAATGTTGGATTATAAAATCCTCCTGTATCAGTCTTTGCTGTTATCATTATTTGTCCTGTTTTCTTTCCTGAACAATATGGTCCTGTACTTTTATGAGTTCCACATTTTAAGCAAACTTCATATGCATTTCCATTTTCCGTATTATAAATATAAACACCACTACTCTTATCACAATCTTCTTTTTTATCATATGTTTTTAACGCATCAAGGTACTCGTGAGCTTCTAAGGTTTCAAGTGATACAAAGTTATAGTCATCAATAGGTCGATCTTCTCTATTATCATTAAAGTAATCGTTACCCGCGATTTTTAAGGTATCTTCCATTGATACATAATAATTTTGTTCTGCATTAGCTTTAATATTATTAACAGTAAAAACACCTATTCCTATTAATAGGCCAAGAATTACTAAAACGGCTAACATTTCTACTAGTGTGAAACCTTTATTTTTCATACTATCACCTAGAATAAATTATAGTATAAAAAAAGAAGTTATTCAATAACTTCAATCTTCATAAAGTTTGTGTTTTTATTATTAATTGGATATTCACCAGTAATAACAATTATATCTTTTGGTAATAAATCAAATTCATCAATTGCTTTCTTAGTACAATTATTAAAAACTTGATTTGTGTTATTACATTCTTCTATTAACTTAGGAATAACACCATAAGTTATTGTAAGGGATCTTATTGTTTCAACACTAGTACTTAAAGCTAAAATAGGACATATTGGTCTAAAGAAGCTTATTTTTCTTGCTGAATAACCACTACTTGTATTAGTAGCAATAGCTTTAGCATGAAGTCTTATTGATGAATCAACAACAGAATAAGCAATACTTGATGTTATATCTTGCTTTGTATCACGCATTGTCATTGATAAATTCTCTAAATAATCAAAATCTTCTTCGGCACTTTCCAAAACTTTATTCATAATATTAATTGTTTCAACAGGATGACCAACTGTTGCTGCTCCTGATAATAGAATAGCATCACAATTATCAATAACAGCATTATACATATCCATTACTAAACTTCTCTCTGGTCTTGTTGATTCTGTTATATCAAGTGATATATCAGAAGCAATAATACCAATCTTTTCATATTGCCTTGCCATTTTTAATATTTCTTTTTGATATAAAGGTAATTTTTCAATAGATGCTTCAAGTGATAAATCAGATCGATCGATCATAACACCATCACTAACTTTAACAATCTCTTCTAAATTATCAAGTCCATCCTGAGTTTCAATTTTACTTATTAATTGAATATGATTATCATTATTCTCTATCAATAAGTCAGATACTGATAAAACATCTTGTTCTTCCGTAACTCCTGATAAAACAACAAAATCAACTTTTTTATTAATACAATATATAATACTATCATAATCTTCTTTATCAAGAAATGGTAATTTATAATTTCTATTTTTAAGATGGATTTCTTCTCTACTATGAATAACTCCTTCTTTAATAACTTCACAAAGAAGATAATCATTTTTAATCTCTCTAACAACTAATTCTACTTCATCATCAGAAAGCATCAAAACATCACCAACTTCATGTAATGTCGTAATATTATCAGTATTTGTACATAATTGATTATCATTACATAACACAGGATAAGAATATATTTTTATTTTTTTATCAAGTTTTAAAGTTACTTCATCTTCATGTAAATCAGAAAGTCTTACAGCAGGTCCATTAATATCTAGCATAACTCCTATTGGTCTATTTAATTCTTTTTCTAACTTTCTTACTAAACCAATTAAATTATCACAAAACTCTCTATTAGCGTATGATAAATTAATTCTTATTACATCAGTTCCTGCTAAAATAATATCCTTTAATGTTTCATAATTACATGTATCTTGTACTATCGTTGTTATTATTTTTGTTTTTCTCATATATTCTCCTTAATATTATTATATTACAAAAAGCCTAAATCCTAATTATTGATTTTTAATTTTATACAAGTATTTACAATTATTTGATAATCATTCTTTCTTTCAACTTTACCATTAATTTTAACAATATCATTTTTATTTATATTTTCAATTTCTTGATAAGCTTTAGGAAAAACAACAAATTCTAAAGAACACTCTTCATCACTTCCTGTAATAAAAGCCATATCATCACCATTTTTAGTTTTAATTCTTGTAATCTTATCAATCATAATAATAGAGTCAACTGTTTTATTAAAATATTTTTTTATATCTATTAAATCAATAATATTATTATCTTGATCTTTATAAAATCTTACAGGATGATTAGTTAAATAAAAACCATATACTTCTTTTTCTTTATTAATTAATTCTAATTTATCAAATTCTTCTTTTATTTCTATTTCTGGTTTTAATACAAAATCTTCTCCTAAAGAATTACATAACTTACTATAATTTAATAAATTATCAAGATTTTCATATAATGTTCGATGATTATAATTAAAACTATCTAATAGGCCACTATCAATAATTGATATATATATCTTTCTATCAAAATCAGTTTTCATGAAGAAATCATAGATATCATTAAAACCATCTTTTTTTGCATTTAATAACTTTTTAACAATTAAATTACTTATTCCTTTAATAATGGAGATAGGCATAATAATTATATTATTTTTGATATACCATATATCACTACTTAAATTAATATCAGGTTTTAATAATTTTATATTTTTCTTTTTCATTTCAAAAATATAATCAATTATTTTTTTATCATTAGCTGAATTATTTAGTATTGAAATATAAAATTCTTTTGGATAATTAGCTTTTAAATAAGCCATTTTGTAAGAAACAATAGAATATGCTACACTATGACTTTTATTAAAACCATAAGAAGCAAACTTAACAATATCGTCAAAAACTTTATTAGCAACTTCCATACTATAATTATTACTAATAGAACCATTTATAAATTCATCACGCATACTATTAATTAAATCAATTTTCTTTTTACTAATAGCTCGCCTTAGAATATCTGCTTTACCTAAAGAGAATTTAGCCATAATAGAGGCTATTAACATAATTTGTTCTTGATATACAATTATCCCTTTTGTTTCAGATAGAATTGGTTCTAAATCATTTGAAATATATTCAAACTTTTTACCATTTCTTCTTTCTAAAAATTCCGGAATCATATCACTAGGACCAGGTCTATAGAAAGCATTAGCATTATAAATATCACTAAAGGTAACAGGTTTTAACTTTCTTAAAAAGTTTTGCATTCCAGGACTTTCAAATTGGAAGATACCTCGTGTATCACCATTTTGAAATAAACGATAAGTATTTTTATCATCCATTGGAATATCATTAAATTTAAGATCGTTAATTAAATTCAAGCAATCATCAATAATTGTTAAATTACGAATACCTAAAAAGTCCATTTTAAGTAATCCAAGAGACTCTAAATATTTAGCTTCATAACAACTTACATATGATTCTCCATTATATAGAAGCGGAATAATATTTGATAAACTAGAGTTTGCCATAACAACACCAGCAGCATGAATAGAAGAATGTCTTGGAATATCAATGATTCTTTTGGCAACTTCATATAGTTTTTTTAGTTTTAAATCACTATTAATCATCATATAAATTTTATCGTTTTCATTATATAATTTAGACAAATTATCTTCATGATTACCAATTAACTTACATAATTCATCAACAGTATACAAAGGAACATTTAAAACTCTTCCCATATCACGTAAACTTGATTTAACACCAAATGTATCAAAAGTAATAATTGATGCTACTTGATTACTTCCATATTTGTTACGACAATAATCGATTACTAAATCACGTTTGTTATCTGGAAAATCAGTATCAATATCGGGCATGGTAACACGTTCACTATTTAAGAATCGTTCAAACAATAAATTATATTTTAATGGATCAACATCCGTAATACCTAAAGAGTAACTAACTAAACTACCACACGCTGAACCACGTCCTGGCCCTACTAAAATATTATTCTTTTTAGCATATAAAATGAAATCATAGACAACAAGAAAATAATTAGAATAACCCATTTTCTTAATTACATCTAATTCGTATAATAAACGTTCTTTATATTTAATTGTAACTTTATTATGAAATCTTCTATTTAATCCATTAACGCAGAGATTATATAAATATTCATCATCATCATCAAGACCTTTAGTATCATTATATTTACTAAAATCAGGTAGACTTAATCCATTATCTTCTAAGGATAAATTAAATAATGAAAAGAATTCTTCATAATCATTTTTATTCTCTTTATATAAAACATCAGAATCAAAATTAATATCATCACTTATTGTTTTATTATCTCTTAGTAACTCTAAATATTTTAATATTTCTAAATCTTTTTTGTTTAAACATTTTATTGGATAAATATTTAATTCATTAAAGCTAAATTTATCTTTAAATAATTTATTAATATCACTTTCTTCTTTATAGACTAATACTAAATCATTAGAGTACTCAGATAAATCATAATAATCAATTTCTTTTTCACTTTTTAATGTTACCAATTTCATTAAATTAACGTAACCATTATAATTTTTACAGAATAAGAGATAGTTATCAAAATCAACACCAACAATAGGATTAATATTATTACTATTACATTTGGTAATAAATTCCATTGTACCAAACATATTATCATCACAAATACATAATGATTTATAATTATTAGTTTTAGCCAAATCAATTAAATCATCAATTGTTATTAAACTAGATAAAAAACTATATACCGTTTTAACATATATTGGTGCCATAACTCCTCCTTAACTTCATTATACCAAGAAAAAACGAAAAGATATATTTCTTTTCGTTTATTTCTATTTATAATTATCCTTTTAACCACAAGTAACATGACATTGTAGTTTTCCTGCACAAAGAGCTTTAGCAATAGCCCATGTTGAATATGGTCCACCACTTTTACTTGCACCACTAGAATCTTTATAACCAATACTCCAATTTACATGAACATAGCCACTACAACTAGATGGTTTAGAACCAACAGTTGTACCAGGCTCGGCACAATACAAACTATTTAATTTATTAGTACAAGCTGTTGTTGCATCTGATTCACTAGACTTACCAGTTTCTTCGGCAGTATGACCATATTCACCAGTAGCTCCCTCACATGAATAACTAAATTGATAATAATACTTATTGCAAGTGGTTACATCAGGAGGTGTATCTGACTTAACAGTTAATGTACCATTCTTTTTTGTAATATTATAATAACCAGCTGCAGATGAAGGTGATACTGTTACCGTAGACAATGTCTTAGTACTTTCTCCTACACTTGTTCGGGAACCACTACATGTACATGAAATTGAATGACCAGATAATAAACTACCACTTGTTATCTTACATTCATTATTTGCTGTTAAAGCTGAGCCATTATATGTTTTACTTTGATCAGTAGCCGTTACAGTTAATGCTCTTTTATTTACTGTTAATTTTCCATTATTAGTGGTAATATCATAAAACTCACCAACATCCGTTGATCCTTTTTTTATTGCAACAGATTCCATTTTCTTAGTAGATTCACCTATTGCTGTTTGAGAACCACTACATGAACATGAAGCTTTATGACCAGATAATAATTTAGTAGTAGAAGTTACCGAACATTTATTATCTGCTGTTAAAGCCGTTCCATCATATTCTTTACTTTGATTATCACATTTTATTGTTACAGCTCGTTTGTTTACAGTTAATGTTCCATTTTCTTCTGTAACTTCATAGTTATCTTTTACACTTTTTCCAGAACTATTTTTTATTGATACTGATTCTATTACTTTTGTTTCCACACCTGGATTAGTTATTGAACCGCTACATTTACATGTCATTGTTTGACCAGAAGCTACCTTCAAAGTACTTGTTACAGAACATTTGTTTGTAGCTGTTAAAGCTTTTCCATTATATGTTTTACTTTGATTTGTACATTTTACGGTTATAGCACGAACTTTTACTTTTAATGTTCCGTTATTCTTTTCAATTTCAAAATTTTTCGTAACAGTAGTAGAACCTTTTTTTACAATTACTTTATCTAACGATTTTGTTGATTCACCAACGGAAGTTCTAGAACCTGAGTTTTCACAGGTTACAGTATGTTTAGCTGGGAGACCTTCAGCACTACAAGTTGCACTTGCTGTTAAAGCTTTACCATTATATGTTTTACTTTGATTTGTAGCTGTTACAACAATCTTACATGGCGTTACTTCTAAAGATCCTTTTTCATATGTTATATTATAATATTTAGTAACCGTTTTAGTTCCATTTTTTATGACAGCTTTACTTCCAACATTATTAGATTTTCCTACATTTGTTTGGGAACCTGTTATGGTTACAGATGTAATTGTATCACCATATTCAGCTGCTGTTCCATTTTTATCACTATATGTTTTTTTAGTTAGAGCTGTACCATCATAAACTTTTTCTGCTGAATCAACAACAATAACAAGAGGCGATTTTGTTATAGTACAATCAATTGGTGTTTTTGCAATATAATAATTGCTATGTTTAAAATTACTAATTGATGCTACTTCATCACCAAAAGTAACTGTTGATACATAAATCATATCATTACCACTACCACTTTTTATCTTTGTTGGAGTTGCTATTATTGTTGCAGGTTCACCATCAAATGCTAAATAAGGTACTGCATAATCATGATTTGCTTGATTTGTTAAACCACCATAAGGAACTGAACATTTAACTGGAAATTTGGCTGGATATTTTCCAATTGAACAAGTATACTCGTGATCATCACTAGTACCATCATTCCATACGAAATTAGAACTTAATAAATGATATTTTACATCATAAGATCCAGCATCTTTTCCAACATAAGGTGTAATTGTATAAATATCATAAGAATTCCATTGAAGTCGATAAGCAGCTTGCGAGTCACCAACATGCGCTTCATGACCAGTTAAATTAACTAATTGTTGAGTATCAGCATTATAAATTAAATCCTTCTTACAAGGGTTAACACTTGGATTAAATTCAACTTTATAAGGCTTTATCGTACATTGAATCATTTTATATGTTCTAGTATTATCAGCCCATGTGTAATCAGCATCTGGCATCGCAATTATGGTATAAGTATCCGCTTCTGTTTGAACATTGTTTGTTAAATGATATCCTGTTTTTTCTTGTACTAAAGTTTGTGGTTGTCCATTATATGTAAAATCATTATTATTTTCACAATGAGGTTCGTTAGCAACAGGTATTGTTCCCCTATTCTCTCTTCCATATAATGCATGTCTACTTGTTTTCTCTACAGGTGTACTAGAAGAATATTTATCTCCTCCATAATTAGTATTATCATACCAATCTGCAGTTTTAGAATCTCCATTTATGGTTACATGAGTTAACAACCCATCATAGAATCCATTTGTATATACTCTTATCGCTCCCATATCATGTCTTGTTTCTGTATTATCAAAATATACCATATCAACATTATATTTAATAGCAAACTCAATTGATTTAGTTGTTGAATTATTAGCATAATCAGTTACCGTTACAACTAATCGATACTTTCCACTTGATAAGTTTTCAAATATTTGTAAGTTACTTGCCGTTAAATCTTTATTAACAATGTTAACACTAGGGTTTGTATCCACAAGTTCTTTTAATGAGAACACAGCACTTTTGTATCCATTATCATCATGAATATTTATTACTTCATTATTATAAGGAAACTCGTATCCATCACCTAAATCTTTTTCATCTTCTTGATCTTTAATGTCAAAAGTTGGTGGTGTATTATCTATTTTTATATTGAAGTATTTCCTATTTCCTACTTTTTCAGAACCATTATACGCAATTACATAATAACTTCCTGTTACACTCATTTTACTTGTACAACTATTGGCACTGATACTTGTACATGTACTATCAAGAGCATTCGTATTACCATTATATATTTCAAATTTATTAGTTGATACATCATCACCCATTAATTTGAATGTTACATTAATATAACTTGCATTTGACCATGGTGTCCCTACATATGATAACGTTGGATTATAAAATGATCCTGTATTTGTACTTCCTGTTATCATAATTTGGCCAGTTTTTTTACCATTACAGTAAGGTCCTGTACTTTTATGAATTCCACATTTTAAACACACTTCGTATTCATTTCCATTTTCCGTATTATAAATATAGACACCACTACTCTTATCACAATCTTCTTTTTTATCATATGTTTTTAATACATCTAAGTATTCATGATCTTCAAGAGTTTCCAATGATACAAAATTATAATCATCAATTGGTCTATCTTCCCTATTATCATTAAAGTAATCGTTACCTGCGATTTTTAAGGTATCTTCCATTGATAAATAATAATTCTTTTCTGCATTATCTCTTATATTATTAACAGTAAATACTCCTATTCCTATTAATAATCCTAGAATTACTAGAACTGCCAACATTTCTACTAGTGTGAAACCTTTGCTCCTCATATTATCACCTATTATAAATTATAGTATAAAAAAAGAAGTTATTCAACAACTTCTCCTTAACTTCATTATACCAAGAAAAAACGAAAAGATATATTTCTTTTCGTTTATTTCGTATTTATAATTATCAACTACCTCTAAAGATTTCTTGACATTCTGTTTTTGATTTGTGATCAGATGCTTCGCCTTCTGAACAATTCTTGTCATCAGACCAAGATCCAGGTGTATTCCAAGTTTTACAGCCACAAGCATTATTTTCACATGTTGTATAAGTATCACAACCACATGCACTATTCTCGCATGTCTTATTAGTCTTACAGCCACACGCACTATCAGCACATGTGTTATAAGTATTACAACCACATGCACTATTCTCGCATGTGTTATAAGTCTTACAGCCACACGCACTATTCTCGCATGTCTTATAAGTTTTACAACCACAGTCGCTATCTTCACATGAATTATAAGTTTTACAACCACATGCACTTGTTGCACATGTTTTTGGAAAACATACACCAAATAATGTAAACAAACAGCCACAATCACTATGAGCACAGGACTTATAAGTCTTACAACCACATGAACTATCTTCACAAGTTTTATAAGTTTTACAACCACACCCACTTGTTGCACATGATTTATACGTTTTACAGCCACAGCCACTTGTTTCGCATGAATTATAAGTTTTACAGCCACAGCCACTAGTTGCACATGAATTATAAGCATCACAACCACATTCACTAGTTGCACATGACTTATATTTATCACAACCACATCCACTTGTTGCACATGATTCATATGTTTTACAAGTTATTGTTCTCTTTTGCTTTACTTTTGTAACGGTTATATAACAGAAAGTTCTATTATCTGAAGTATCCCTTACCAAGAAAGTATACTTTCCAGCTTCTGTAATTGTCTTAGTAGTTGATCTTGCATGCCAATAGTTATCCCATCCATATGTCCACAATTTATAATTGTCACTTACGGTTGCAGATAATACCCCAGCTTCTGATACTGATACAGAACATGTTGGAGGTGTGGTATCGACAACTTTAAGCTCACCTTTTTTATATGTAATATTATAATAACCTGTTGTATTTATACCTCCATAATTTATTACAGCAGCTGATGGTGTATTATCACTTGTTCCAGGATCTGTTTGTGAACCTGTATTTGTTACCGAAGTTAATGTATCACCATTTGATGCAATACTTCCAGATTCTTTAAACGTAGCATCTGTTAATGGTTCGCCATCATATTCTTTTTGTGAAGAACCTGCAGTTATTGTAACTGAATCATTAGTGAAGCCGATTGTTGTTGTTGGATTTGTAATATAGTAATTAGAGGCATATGTATCAGCGCCATGAGATCCAGGAGAAAAATTAACATTCGCACTATATACATGATCTGAACTAACGGTTGTTGGTACTAATCTTAGTGAAATATGATCACCCAATGCTGATATCATCGTTAAAACTAAAACTTGTTCACGAGCATTATAACCAGTATAAATTAAAGTTCTATCTGTCGTCCAAGTAACAGGTGCTTTTGCAATTTTACAAGTAAATTCTTTAGCAGCTGTTGTTCCATCTGACCATTCTACGGAATCTTTTGGTGGTCTAAGATATATTGTGGTTTTATAATTACCAGCATTCTTGCCAGTTAAATCACCACCATGATACCAGACGGCATTTCCGTCTTCTAATTTAGGAGAAGTAGGTGCACTAGAACTTAATAAAGATTGATCTTTTTTATTATATTCCAAGTCAGTTGCACATGGATTTGCAGGAATTTCTGCCTGATATTTTGCAATTGAACATGTATAAACTTTATCAGCTGTTGTTCCATCTGACCATTGGAAGTTTTTAGTATCTATTATACGATATGTTACAGGATAATCACCTGCCCTTTGACCATACCATCCTCTTACATAGTATAAAGGTAACTTTCCACTATAAGTTGGAGGTGAAGAAACCATAGGTGGATTAGTAGGGTTTACATTATTATCACCACTATAATCAACTAATTTTTGTATCATACCATTATATACCAGTCCTGATCGACAAGGATTTGGTGGAGCTGAAATAGAATATTTTGCTATATTACAAGTAAAAGATTTATCTGTGATTGATCCATCAGACCATATATAGTTATTTAAATCCCATAAAGAGAAAGCTACATCATAATCTCCTGCATTTTGTCCTGTTAACGGATCTATATTATAAGCTTTATAACCAAATGACGTTTTATTATTATCAATAAAAGTTTGTTTTACCAATGTTTGGTCATTTCCATTATAAATTAAATTAGGTTGACAAGCATCCACTGGTTTAATAATTTCATATCTCTTTATTGTACATTGAATCATCTTATATGTTCTTGTATTATCAGCCCAAGTGAAATTTTCATCTGGCATTGCAATTATTATATAAGTACCGGCATTCTTTTGAACATTATTTGTTACATGATATCCAGGTTGAGCAGTTACAAGTTCTTGATCAGATGCATTATATGTGAAATTATTACCATTATTACAATGTGGTTCTGTTGTAGGATCTATTACGTCTCTTTTTTCTCGTCCATATAATGTATGTCTACTCGTCTTTGTTACTTTTCTACTAAAGTCATATTTTGGTTCACCATGGGCATCAAAATTTGTATTATCATACCAATCTGCAGTTTTAGAATCTCCATTTATGGTTACTTGAGTTAATAAGCCATCATAGAATCCATTTGTATATACTCTTATTGCTCCCATATCATGTCTTGTTTCGGTATTATCAAAATATACCATGTCTACATTATATTTAATAGTAAATTCAATTGATTTTGATGTTGAGTTCTTAGCATAATCGGTTACCGTTACCATTAATCGATATTTTCCGCTAGGTAAAGTCTCAAGTATCTGTAAATTACTTGCAGTTAAATCTTTATTAACGATATTAACACTTGGATTTGTATCTACTAATTCTTTTAATGAGAATACTGCACTCTTATATCCATTATCATCATGAATATTTATTACTTCATTATTATATGAAAATTCATATCCATCACCCAAGTCTTTTTCTTGTTCTTGATCTTTAATGTCAAATGTTGGTGGTGTATTATCAATCTTGATATTGAAATATTTTCTATTTCCTACTTTTTCCGAACCATTATATGCTATTACATAATAACTTCCTGTTACACTCATTCTACTTGTACAACTATTGGCACTTATATTTGTACATGTACTATCAAGTTCATTCGTATTTCCATTATATATTTCAAACTTATTAGTTGATACATCTTCTCCCATTAATTTGAATGTTACATTAATATAACTTGCGTTTGACCATGGGGTTCCTACATATGATAACGTTGGATTATAAAATCCTCCTGTGTTGGTTTTTCCTGTTATCATGATTTGTCCAGTCTTTTTACCATTACAATAAAGACCCGTACTTTTATGTATTCCACATTTTAAGCAAACTTCATATTCATTTCCAGTTTCCGTATTATAAATATAGACTCCACTACTTTTATCACAATCTTCTTTTTTATCATATGTTTTTAATACATCAAGATACTCGTGATCTTCAAGGGTTTCAAGAGATACAAAGTTATAATCATCAATTGGTCGATCTTCACGGTTATCATTAAAGTAATCGTTACCTGCAATCTTTAATGTATCTTCCATTGATACATAATAATTCTTTTCAGCATTATCTCTTATATTATTAACAGTAAAAACACCTATTCCTATTAATAGGCCTAGAATTACTAGTACTGCTAACATTTCTACTAGTGTGAAACCTTTATTTTTCATATTATCACCTATTATTAATTATATTATAAAAAAAAGACTATTACTAGTCTTTTTATTTTTTTCTAAAGATTTCTCGGCATCCAGTAATGGTTTTATGATCAGTTGACTCCCCTTCAACGCAATCCTTATCATCTACCCAATCACCATATTCATTCCATTTACTACAACCACATGAACTATCTGCACATGTTTTATAAGTCTTGCAACCACAGGCACTATTTGCACATGTTTTATATTCATTGCAACCACAAGCACTATTTTTACATGATTTATATTCATTACAACCACAAGCACTATTTTTACATGATTTATATTCATCACAGCCACAATCACTTGTTGCGCATGATTTATAAGTCTTGCAACCACAGGCACTATCTTTACATGATTTGTATTCATCACATCCACAAGCACTTGTTGCACATGTTTTTGGAAAACATACACCAAATAATGTAAACAAACAGCCACAATCACTATTGGCACATGTTTTATAAGTCTTGCAACCACAGCCACTTGTTGCACATGATTTATATTCATCACATCCACAATCATCATCTGCACATGTTTTATAAGTCTTACAACCACAGCCACTTGTTTTACATGATTTATATTCATTACAACCACAGCCACTTGTTGCACATGACTTATATTCATTACAACCACAGCCACTTGTTGCACATGAATTATATTCATCACAACCACAGCCACTTGTTGCACAAGATTTATAGGTTTTACATGTTGCAGTATGTTTTTGTCTAACCTTTTCTACTGTTATTGAACATGATCCAGTATTACCTGAGCAATCAGTAACTGTTGCAGTTGCCGTTCCAGCAGCTTTAATTGTAAAATCTGATTTATAAGTGGTTTTTGGTGCACCACAATTTGGATTTTTCCATGGGTTACCAAAGGAAGTACCACTATGAGAACCTGAAACTGTTCCAATCGCAAAATTATCAGTTGCTGTTAAAGAATATACTCCTGCTTCAGATACTGTGAATGAACATGAAGGTGAAGATTTATCGTTAACTTTTAATTTACCTATCTTATCAGCAGGAGTTGAAATAGTAACATAACTACTCATGTCATTACCACCATATTTTACTTGTATATTAGTTGGAACGTTTCCTATTTCTCCAGGATTTGTTATTGAACTATTCATATCAGCTGTTACAGTATCACCACAAGCTCCATCAACTGAATAGTTACTATTTGTTAGTGGAGTTCCATCATAATCTTTCTCATCTGATTCGGTTGAAATAACTACAGTTGATTTACCTTGATTAATATTAACTGTTGAACTAGGGTTAGTTATGTAATAATTATTGGTATTTGCTCCTGCTAATTGAACTTTGGAGAAACTAACACTAACATTATATTGCCATGCTCCATAACTAGTTAAAGATCCAACCTTTCCATCTAAATAAACTCCTTCACCATTTTTAACGTTTGGAGAAAATTCTTTGGATCTTAATAAAGCACAACAACTTCCATTATATCCACAATATTCAACATCAAAATCTCCATCTGCATCCCAGCTAACTGGTGCTTTGGCAATCTTACAATCGTAAGAAACTGCACTATTTGTTCCATCAGACCATTCAACATTAGTGGTATCACTAATACTAAAAGATACAGAATGAGTACCAGCATTTGTTGCTGTTGTTGGTGAATAAGTGTACATTACCTTACTAGGTGTAAGAGCACTAAAACTTCCATTTGTTCCAACACTACTCTTTATAAGAGTTTGTGCTCCTCCATTGTATACCAATCCACTGACACATGGATCATTTGGTTTAGTTTGTTGATATTTTGCTATTTTACACGTAAATGTCTTATTTGCTGTTGTACCATCAGACCATTGAAAGTTGTTAGGATTAGCCAAGATAAAGGAAATATTATGATCTCCAGCAAATATTCCAGAATCTGGTGTTACTTGATAAGTAACTTCATTAAATGAAGTCTTATTTTGTGTATACTGCGTTGGAGAATCATCACTTCCATACGAATGATGAGTTCCATATCCATCTTTAATTAATATTTGAATATTATTATTAAATACTAATCCTTCCTTACATGGATTAACTGGAGCTGAAACTGGATATTTAGCAATTGAACATGCATATGATTTATTATTCTGAGTTCCATCATCCCATTCAAGATTTTTTTTATCTGCAAGATTAAAACCAACGTTGTACGTTCCAGCATTTTTTCCAGTTATTGGAGAAAAAGTATATAAATCCTTACTTGGAGTAAATGCTTGAATTTTACCATTAGCACCACCATATGCATCTTTAATTAAAACTTGATCTGAGCCGTTATAAACTAATCCAGAAACACATGGACTAGATGGTGTTGTTACTTTATATCTTTTTATTGTACATTGAATCATTTTATAAGTTCTTGTATTATCAGCCCAAGTGAAATTTTCATCTGGCATTGCAATTATTATATAAGTATCAGCATCTGTTTGAACATTATTTGTTACATGATATCCAGGTTGAGCAGTTACAAGTTCTTGATCAGATGCATTATATGTGAAATCATTATTGTTATTACAATGCGGTTCTGTATTAGGATCTATTACTTCTCTTTTTTCTCTTCCATATAATGTATGTCTACTTGTTTTTGTTACTTTTCTACTAAAGTCATATGTTAGTTCCCCATGAGCATCAAAGTTTGTATTATCATACCAATCTGCAGTTTTAAGACTACCATTTATGGTTACTTGAGTTAACAAGCCATCATAGAACCCATTAGTATATACTCTTATTGCTCCCATATCATGTCTTGTTTCGGTATTATCAAAATATACCATATCAACATTATATTTAATGGCAAATTCAATTGATTTTGATGTTGAGTTCTTAGCATAATCAGTTACCGTTACCGTTAATCGATATTTTCCACTAGGTAGAGTCTCAAGTATCTGTAAATTACTTGCAGTTAAATCTTTATTAACGATATTAACACTTGGATTTGTATCTACTAATTCTTTTAATGAGAATACTGCACTCTTGTATCCATTATCATCATGAATATTTATTACTTCATTATTATATGAAAACTCATATCCATCACCCAAGTCTTTTTCTTGTTCTTGATTTTTAATATCAAATGTTGGTGGTGTATTATCAATCTTGATATTGAAATATTTTCTATTTCCTACTTTTTCCGAACCATTATATGCTATTACATAATAACTTCCTGTTACACTCATTCTACTTGTACAACTATTGGCACTGATACTTGTACATGTACTATCAAGCGCATTCGTATTTCCATTATATATTTCAAATTTATTAGTTGATACATCTTCTCCCATTAACTTAAATGTTACATTTATATAACTCGCATTTGACCATGGGGTTCCTACATATGATAGCGTTGGATTATAAAAAGATCCTGTATTCGTACTTCCTGTTATCATGATTTGTCCTGTCTTTTTACCATTACAATAAAGACCAGTACTTTTATGTATTCCACATTTTAAGCAAACTTCATATTCATTTCCAGTTTCCGTATTATAAATATAGACTCCACTACTTTTATCACAATCTTCTTTTTTATCATATGTTTTTAATACATCAAGATACTCGTGGTCTTCAAGGGTTTCAAGAGATACAAAGTTATAATCATCAATTGGTCGATCTTCACGGTTATCATTAAAGTAATCGTTACCTGCGATTTTTAATGTATCTTCCATTGATACATAATAATTTTTTTCAGCGTTATCTCTTATATTATTAACAGTAAAAACACCTATTCCTATTAATAGGCCTAGAATTACTAGTACTGCTAACATTTCTACTAGTGTGAAACCTTTATTTTTCATATTATCACCTATTATCAATTATATTATAAAAAAAAGACTATTACTAGTCTTTTTTAAGTATGTCATTAATTATTTGTTTAGCAGCTTCTATACCACTTTTTGAGGCAAAAGCAACTGTTTGATTAGTCTTAATAATATCGCCACCAGCATATACTTTAGAATTACTTGTATGATACATACCATCGGTAACAATATAACCTTCTTCATCTAATTCTACACCAATCTTATTTGTTAGATTATAAGGTTTTGAACCAATACATAATAATAGATAATCACAAGGAATGGAATAATTAGTATCAGGTATATTAACAACACTTGGTCTACCAAATCCTGTACTTAATAAATCTGTTTTCACTACTTCAAGTGAATTAACTTTTTGATCACCATTAATTTTAATAATATTCGTTTGAAAAAGAAAATTGATATTATCTTCTTTAGCACCTTTAACTTCTTCTTTAGAAGCAGGCATCAAATATTCATTTCTTCGATAAACAACAGTGACATCAGCATTATAATTTCTTTTAACAGTTCTTGCTACATCCATGGCAACATTACCACCACCATAAACAATTACTTTTTTATTATTAAAATCATAATCTAGTTTTTTTTCTAATAATTCATTACCACCAATAACACCATTTAAATTAGCGCCTTCAACATCTAATTTTTTAGATTCATTAGCACCTATTCCAATATATATAGCATCAAAATTATTTAAATCATCTAAAGATAAATTTTCTCCTAAAGTCATATTATATTTAACATCAACACCCATATTTAATAGACGATCTATTGTTTTATCAAGAACCTTTTTATCAAGTCTAAAATCAGGAATACTATGTCTCATAATTCCCCCTAAGGAATCATATTTTTCATATATTGTTACCTTTATTCCATTTTGTCTTAAATAATACGCACAAGATAAACTTGATGGTCCACTTCCAATTATAGCTACATGATAATTTTTTTCTTCTTCCATTTTGATTTTCCAATTATTTTCAAGAGCCATATCACCAACATAAGCTTCTAGTTTTCCAATACTTACAGGATCACCTTTCATTCCTCTAATGCACTTACCTTCACATTGATTACTATGTGGACAAATTCTTCCACATATACTAGATAAATATGTTGTTTCTATTAAAATATTAAAAGCTTCTTCTATTTTATCTTCTTTCATCATTTTAATAAAATCCGTAATATTATTATTAAGAGGACAGCCACTCATACATGGTTTATTAACACAACTTAAACAATAATTTGCTAAATCTTTATAATTCATATTTTCACCCATAATAAAAGTATATTATAAAAAAAAGACTATTTAAAGTGGTACATTAAATGTAGACAGTGAAAAAGACACTGTTTACATTTTTTTGTTATTATAAAATTGGAGGTATTAATATGAGAAAAAAGAAAACGATGTTATCAGCAAAAACAAAAGAATTTATTATTAAAAGATAT
>JAEEZO010000034.1 GCA_016291895.1 Caryophanales bacterium | reverse complement strand
TGATGAATCAATTCTAGCTATTATTAAAAATAATAATGTTACAAGTGATCATAGTAAAAAAATAATAAATGTTGTAACTCAAAGAGAATTAATCGCTGATGAAGTATCTAAGAATTTAACTAAAAGAGTATTACTTCCAGAAAAAATAATTGAAGCTCAAAATGAAGGTATTCTATATTTCCATGATGCAGAATACTTTGTACAACCTATTATCAATTCAAGTATTATAAATCTTGATGATATGTTAACTAATGGCTTTGTTATTAATAACGTGTTTCATAAACCAAATAGTTTCTTAGAAGCTTGTATTAATTTATCAGAAATAATAGTATCGCTTGTTAATAGTCAATATAAAGGATTTACTATTAATGTTCGTGATTTATCAAAATATTTAATGAATACAGAAACAAATATAAAAAATAAATTAAAAAAAGTTGAAATTGATAAAAAAGACAAAAAAGAATTAATTGATAGTTGTGTTAATAGTGATTTATCTTCTGGTATTAAATTAATTAATAATACCATTAATGATTTAGAAGAAATTGTATCTCGTGATGTAACATTATTTTTAGAACTTAGTGATAATGATGAATATATTAACTATACATCAATGATTATTGAAGAAATCCTTAATCAAAGACTTAGTGGTACCTTAAATGAAAACAATAATTATGTTACACAAGATCGACCTAAATTAGTATACTTGTTAAACGATAATAATAACCTTTCTGGTGGTAAATACGATAAGATAACTATGTTAGCTCTTGAATGTACTAAAAAGCGATTAGAGCCAAGATATATTAGTTCTAAAGTAATGATGGAAATGTATGATACTATTACTCCTCCTATTGGTAAAGAAATCTTCTTACCAACATATAAAGAAGGAGATACATATAAAAACAATGGAAGATTTAGTCAAGGTATTATAACTATTAACTTAGTACAAATTGCTTTATTATCAGATAATAGTGAAGAAACATTCTATAACATTTTAGATGACCGTCTAAATCTATGTCTTGAAGCTTTAATGTATAGATATCATTCACTAACAGGTACAATCTCTAATCAATCTCCACTTGATTATAAATATGGAGCGATTAATCGATTAAGAGATTATGAACGTATTGATAAATTATTACGTAATAGTTATTCTACTTTATCATTTGGATTCTTAGGTTTAAATGAAGTAAGTCATATTTTAACAAAATCATCAATTTATGAAGAAACTGGTGAAAGATTTGCAACAAAACTCTTAAAATATCTTCACAAAATATGTAATGATTGGAAAAAAACAACAGGTGTTACGATTAATTTATATAATTGTCATGATGACTTTATTTCAAGATTCTTTGCAAATATTGATAAAGAAACATTTGGTATTATCAAAGGAATTAATGATAAAAACTATTATAATTATGGATACAATATTGAAATATCACCACTTCCTCTACTTCAAAGATTAGATTATGAAAAGAAATATCAAGAGATAGTTGATGGTGGAACTATAAGTTTAATCAATATTGATGAAGATATTGATCTATGTGAATTAATTAAATATTTAAGTAATAACATTTTATATACAAAATTCTATACTAAAAAAGATTATTGTATGAATTGTGATTATTTAGGTGAAATGATAATCAATAATAAAGATGAATGGGAGTGCCCTATGTGTCACTCTGATAATATCATTATAAGAAGAAATACGGAGGTATAATGAAAGTTAAAGAAGTAAATGTTAAAATCAAAAAATTAAATGAAAAGGCAACTATTCCTACTTATGGTAGTGATTTTGCTGCTGGTGCTGATCTTTATGCATGTATTGATGATACAATAACAATCAAAAAGAATGAAACAGTCTTTGTTTCAACAGGTTTATCAATGGAAATACCTGAAGGAATGGCTGGTCTTATTTATGCAAGAAGCGGTCTTGCTTGTAAAAAAGGACTAGCGCCTGCTAATAAAGTTGGTGTTGTTGATTCTGATTATCGTGGGGAAATAATTGTTGCTCTACATAATCATTCTAAAGAAGATTATGAACTACAAAATGGTGAAAGAATTGCTCAAATGGTATTTACACCATATTATAAAGGTATCTTTAAAGAAGAAAAATTATCAGAAACAAAACGTGGAGCTGGTGGATTCGGTTCTACTGGTAAAAAGTAAAATAAAAATGAAGGTTTTTAACCTTCATTTTTTGTTAACTTAACTTTTGTTGTTTTAAAGTTACCATCACGATAATAAGTAAGAGTTACTTCATCACCTGGTTTATACTTAAATAATAAATATTTTAAGTAAGCTGAATCTTTTACTTCATAATCATTTATTTTAGTGATTACGTCACCTTTTTGAAGATCAGATTTAGCAGCACCTGATTTTTCACTTATAACAACTACTACAACACCAGAATCAATCTTTTCATCAAGAGTAATACCTGCTTTATACAATTGCCATGTATCAGTAACATCTAACATTTGAATACCTAATAGTGGTCTTTCAATTTTCTTACCATTTTCAAGTGTCGTTACATTAGCCATAACAACTTCAATTGGAATGGCAAAACCCATACCTTCAATTGATGAGTCG
>JAEEZO010000033.1 GCA_016291895.1 Caryophanales bacterium | reverse complement strand
TGTACTTCGATTTACTTCAGGGTATGATGTATATCCAATAATTTCAAAGTCATCATCACTACTATTAATCTCTAACATCTTTTTAGTAACAGCAAGGCCATAAATTGAATTAATGACTTTAAGTAAGTTACCACTACCATCAGTATTTAATAATTCTTTATTATTATTTATCAAAACAAATTTGATATTTGGGTAAGACAAAGCCATCTTATTAACGTAATCAGAAATATTCGATAGTTCTGTATACAAGCTTTTTAAATATTTTAATCTTACTGGTGTATTATAAAATAAATCAGATACCGTAATACTTGTACCAACTCTTAAATCACATTCACTAACTTCTTCTACTTTACTCCCATTTATTCTAACAAGTGTACCTGTTTTACCATTACTTGTTTTTAATGTTACTTTAGAAACACTCGCGATTGATGGAAGAGCTTCACCACGGAATCCTAAAGAATTAATATTAAATAAATCATTAATATTATGAAGTTTACTTGTAGCATGTCTTGAAAAACACAAGACGGCATCTTCCTTATCCATTCCTATTCCATCATCGATGACACTAATTTCTTTAACACCACTATCCACTAGTTCAATACGAATTGTAGTAGCTTTGGCATCAATACTATTTTCTACTAATTCTTTAACGACATTCATGCATCTTTCAACAACTTCTCCAGCAGCAATCTTATTCGCTAAATCATCACTCATTACATTTATCTTACTCATATACACCCTCAAAAATATTATATAGAAAAATCAATAAAAAAGAAACATGAATTATTTTACATATTTCTTTTCATTAATAACTTTTAAAACACTATCTACAGTATCATCAATCCTATCATTTTCGTTATAAATGATATTATCATATAAATTCATCGATGCAAGTTCTCTTCTTGCTTCTAGAAGTCTTTTATTAATAACTTCTTCTGTTTCGGTATTTCTAGTTCTTAGTCTTTCTTCTAAATCATTTATAGATGGTGGTGCGATAAAAATACTTGTAAAATCAATACCTTGTTCTCTAACTTTAATAAAACCATTTACATCTATTTCTAATATTACATCATAACCATTATCTAAATAATCAAAAATTTTATCTTTTGGTGTTCCATAATATTTACCTGTTCCATATTGATTGTATTCAAGAAGTCCATTTTCATTAATCTTTTTTACGAATTCTTCTAATGAAATAAAATAGTAATCAATACCTTCTCTTTCATTCTTTCTTTTTTCTCTAGTTGTATATGAAACTGATACATATAAATTTTTATTATTATCTTGATATATTTTCTTTAATTTATTAATAATTGTTCCTTTTCCAACACCACTTGGTCCTGAAATAATAATTAACTTGCCCATAAAATCACCAATGGTTATTATACTATAAAAAGAAAAAAACATTGTAATATTTACAATGTTTTTACTAACGATTAATATTTTTAATATTATCATTATTATAAGTTAAGCCTTCTTGTTTGATAATATCCTGGACATTATCAAGAGACGCTAATTCATTAATTTTCATTTCCAAACTTTCGTTTTTCTTTTCTTGAATAGCGATTGATTTTTTCATCTTTTCAACACGGATATTTACTTCAGACAAAGATGACTTAAAATATATTGTAACTATGGGAGTAGCGATTAATAGAAGCAAGAATATAGCAAGTAGAATACGTTCTCTTCTGCTTCTAAGTTTATTACTTTTCTTCAATTTATCACTCTCCTTTTTCTTCTTTTTATTTTATCCTTTCGATAATCCTTAATTTACTTGATCTACTACGATTATTTTCTTCTAGTTCTTTTTCTGTTGGGACAATTGCTTTATTATTGACTATTCGATAGTCTGGTAAGAGTTCATCGGGAACATCAGGTAAACCTTTTAGTTTCGGATCAACTTCACTTACTTCTCTAAATATACTTTTTACAATCTTGTCCTCTAAAGAATGAAAGGTTATTACAACGACTCTTCCACCTACTTTAAGTAGTGATAGGGCATCTTTTAAACCTATTTCTAACACCTCAAGTTCATGATTGACTTCAATTCTTATAGCTTGAAAAGTCTTTTTGCCTGGATGCTTATCTCTTCGATCTTTAAAAGGGATTGATTCCTTTATAATATCTAAGAGATCAAATGTTGTTTCAATTGGTTTAACTAATCTTTTTTTAACAATATTCTTCGCAATCCTTCTTGCATATTTTTCTTCGCCATAACGAAAAATAATATCATTCAACTTATCTTCACTATAAGTATTAACGACATCATAAGCTGAAAAGTCACTAGACAAATCCATACGCATATCAAGCCGTGCGTTTTTATGGTAACTAAACCCCCTGTAGTCGCAATCGAGTTGTGGACTACTGACACCTAAATCGAATAAGATGCCATCTACTTCATTAACTCCTCTTTTATTAAGTTCTTCTTTTAGGTTTTTAAAATTGCTCTTAATAATTTCAAAGTTTGAAGCAACACTTTTAAGTTTTTGTTCGGACCAAGCAATAGCTTCACTATCTTGATCGAAGGCGAATAGAAAACCCCTTTTCACACGCTTTAAAATCTCTGTTGAATCACCTGCATATCCTAAGGTACAATCAACATACACACCCGATTCTTGTAAATTTAGAGCTTCAATAGATTCATTCTTCATTACCGTATAATGCATAAATCCTCCTAAAGTTCTATATTCACGTCAAATAAATTTTCTGCGATGTCTGATAAACTATCGATATTAGTATTAATAAATTCATCCCACTTATTACTATCCCAAATCTCGATACGATTGGAAACACCTATGATAACGACGTCTTTATCTAGGTTTGCATGCTTCATCAAATAACTAGGTAAATTTATTCTACCTTGTTTATCAAAATCCAAAGTGCAGGCTCCACTGGCGATAAAACGGGTGAACGCACGAACATCTTTCTTAGTAAAAGGTAGTGAGTTCAACCTTTCCATTAATTTCTCCCATGTTTTTTTGTCATAGCCAAAAAGACATCCGTCTAGTCCTCTAGTGATAATCATATCATCACCTAAACCTTGACGAATTTTTGATGGGATAATTAACCTACCTTTATCATCAATTGAGTGTCGATATTCTCCTGTAAACATAGAATCCCCCACTTTTCACCACTTTGTTCCACACTTCAATAATAATATACTATTTTTATGAAATAAAGTAAATGATATATGGTTTATTTTTTATACCTTTTACAGAGAAATGTCAAAATTAGTAAAAGCATAATGTAAATAAATGTTAATAAAAAAATCTCACTTTCGTGAGACTTTATTATCTTATTTTTCGATCTGTTGTAACGATTTCAGCATAGCAATTATTTTCACTTATGAAATCTTTACGTGGATTAAATTCAGGATTTAATCTTTGATAAAATTCATCCATTTGTCTAATCTTTTCATGAACATCTTTATCATTAATGTCACCATAAACGCCTACAACAACATTTTGATATGGGAATCTTTCCCAATTTTCAATTTCACTCTTGTCATAAGGATTTTGCGTCATAAATGTTTGATATAGATCAACTGGAATAGCATGTGTCATACTACCACGTTGTTGAATTAAAGTTGGAAATTTTCCATGGAACTTTAAATTAGCTACGATAACACGATCTTTATAGTTTTCAAAACCAGTTCCATCTGGTGTTACAATTGTTGTCTTATAAGGTAGAACAATAGAATCATGAACTGTTTTACCTACTTCGATTGTTTTACTATCATCAATATCAAGACCCATACAATTTAATTGTTCTCTATAGAAAGCATCTTGAGCTATTTTTGGTTCCATAAACCATTCAAAGAAAGCATTTACAAGTTCTTTATCATAAATATCAGCATTTTTAATGCCATAAGCCTTGCAGAATTGTTCAAATAATTGTTTCATATTATTATTAATCATTATACATCCTCCACTAGATATAAAATATATTAACATTAGATAATTATAAGAAACATATAATAGACAAAATTATACAACAAAAAAAGATATCCTCTGATAAAAGATATCAAATTGAGTTTAGAAAAAGTTATAACATTTACTAAATAAATAGTAAACTCTCATAAATATTATCAGTATTTATAATAACTTATTATCATAGGGTTTACTTTCCCTTATCCAATTGTAATACCTAGAGGCGATAACAACTGTGTTTAACAGCTCTTTCTACCCTAAATAGAATAACCAAAGATAACATCCATAAAGTATACACAAGGTATACATATTATAAAATAAACAGCTAAGTGATATATATTAGATACCACGAAGGATTAAATTATAATAACCGTAATAAGGTAATACAATATATAAAATATTGTTTCTTGTATAAAACAAGAATAATTATCAAAGCTAAGCTTTAATAAATAATAAGATATTATCTAGTAAATAGGCTTTCTATCATCTAGACAATTATATCTTACTATAATAATTATATTATTGCAATAGTTTTTTTAAACTTTTTTTATGGTTTACACAACAATAAAAAAAGGCACAAAAAAAGATATCCTCTGATAAAAGATATCAATTCGAGTTTAGAAATATTGCGATCATTTATGTAATGAAACATAAATATTATAACAATTATTATCAGTAATTGTTAGCAACTATTATCTTTTGAGTTTACTTTCTCAAATACAATTGTAATACTTAGAGGCGATAATCGATAAAAATCTTTTCTACCGATAGAAACAGTCCAATTAATTAAACTAAGAATTAAATATATAAATATCAAATAAATGATAAACTATATAAGTAAATTAGAAATAATTGTTGGAAATAAACTAAATAAATTATAAATAATTAAATAAATAATTAAAAATAATTAAATAGTAATAAATTATATTAAATAAAGAACTAAATATTAAATTAAATAATAAATAATAAATTAAATAATATAAATGGAATTATTAAATAATAGATTAAAAATAAATAATAACAAGTAATAATTAAGTAATAAATTAATTAAATTAAAATTATTAAATAAAATATTAAGTTATTAAAATAAAATATTAAATAATAACCTGTCAAAAATTAATTATCATAATAAGCATCATATAGATGCAGTTACTAATTAAAGTAACAGTCCCTAAAGAGACAAAAGATAAAATATAAAAATAATATCTTAAATAATGAATTCTTAAATAAATAAGAAATCAACCAAAGATAATTAATTGTAATGACATAAATAAATGTTTCTACCATTTATCTAAGCATCTTAATCATACTATAGATATTTTTTTAATGCAATAGTTTTTTTTAACTTTTTTTTACTTTACAAAACTAATTGACAATAAAAAAAGATGGATTATGCACGAGATACATATTTTCCATCTTTACTACTTACTAAAATAACTTCATCTTGTTCAATAAATAAAGGTACTTTAATTACTTTTCCTGTTTCAAGTGTTGCATCTTTCATAGCACTACTTGTCGTATTTCCCTTTACAGCTGGTTCAGTATGAGTAACTTTAAGTTCAATTTTATCAGGTAAGTTCATACCTAACATTTCACCTTCAAAAAACATAATGTCTACAGTTAAGTTTTCTTTTAATAGATCAACATCGTCACCGATTTGTGATTTATTAATTTCTACTTGTTCATAATCATTCATATTCATGAAATAATAAACATCATTCATTGAATATAAGAATTGCATTGGTTTCTTTTCAATTCTAGCTGGTTCTACTTTATCACTTGAATTGAAACGATTTTCAATGATTGATCCACTTCTTAAGTTTTTTAGTTTAGCTTGAACAAAGGCAGCGCCTTTACCTGGTTTAACATGTTGAGTATCCATTACAGAATAGATATTATTTTCATACATAATGGTCATACCAACTTTTAAATCATTAACATTAATCATTATTTATTCCCCTCTTATTTCTTTTCTTTATGTACTGTATGTTTTTGACATCTAGAACAATATTTACTTAATTCTAGTCTTTCTGTAGTATTTTTAACATTTTTATTAGTACGATAATTTTCTTCATTACATACTGTGCAAACAAGTGTTTTTCTTTGTCTATTTCCGATCTTTGCCATAAAGCACCTCCCTTTTTCCATTTAGTATTATATCAAACAAAAATTGTAATTACAACACATTTATTAATAAATAAAAAACTTTCCCATAAAGGAAAGTTCTTTTTATTAAACATTTATTTTACGATTTTAAATGATTTTAAGATAAAACTATCATCTTTCTTTTCTAAAGTATATTCAAATACAGTTTTACTCTTATATTTATCGATATGTTCATGGAAATATTTCACCGCATCTAAATCATTAATTGTATGTTCATCATCTCCATAAATAATTTCATCATCTTCACCATTAACCTTATAACCATTCATTTCATCATAATTATTAAAAATTAATTTTATTATGTATTGATTATTACTCTCTTTATAGTCGACAATGTAATAATCGATAAATCCCGGAGCATCAGAAGCACCATGTCCACCATGATTCTCATTATATACAAACATTCCATCTTTATAATAGTAGAAGACTTTATTATCTTCATGACATATGATATCCACATATTTGGTTGGAACAATATCAAAAACCTTTTTAAAATATTTATCAAATTCTTCTTTCTGATATTTAAGTCCTTCCCCTTCATGATTATCCTTAACATACCAGTATGCTACGTGTTCTAAATCTCCTGATGGTTCATTAGGGTTTATTTCAGATGGATAATATAGAAGATCTAATCCATATTTATCAATGAATTCAATTATTTTCTTTTCATTAGCAGATTCTTTTTCATGAACTTTCTTTTTATATTCCTCTACTTGTTTTTGCATTTCTTCATAACTTAGTTCATCGTCATCTACATTATCATCTTTTTTATCATTTTCATTTTGAGGATCTTCTTCCTTATTGTTTTCATCTTGAGGTGTTTCCTCTTCTTTCTTCTCTTCTTCTTTTATAGGATCTGTTGGCTTATCATTATTACTTGTAAAATGTTTATATGCAAAGAATGCTCCTACTCCTACTAAAATGCATAATACAATAACACATATGATAGTTAATATTCCATGATGTTCTTCCTTACTTTCATAGTTAACGGGTGTTAACACTGGTTTGTTGTCTTTATTTTCGTTATTACTTGGTTCCATTATTTTTCCTCCTTCTCTATCATTTCTAATAATTCTTTATATACATTCATTAATTCTTGATCATTACTTTTTTCTATACCAATCATTTTCGATTCAAGAAACCATTTCTTTTGTTGATTATTATATTTTTCTTTTTCAAACAACAAGAGAATTCTTTCTTTTTCTAGTTCTAAAGCTTTCTTATCTAAGATTTCCTTTTCTGACATTTTCATCAATCTCCTTTATAATACCTGCATTATAACCATCTTCACTTTTAATTTCTTCAAATGTTCTTTCTTTTAAATAACGTCCTATTCTTAAAGCATATAAGAAAGCATCTATCGAATATTTAACTGTTTTACCTTTTTCGGTACCATTAAATTCTTCTAATAATCTTTTATAATAATCTCCATCATAAACATTAATAGTAAACTTTTCAAAGTCAATTTCAAAGAAATTGGAGAATACAGGATATTTTTTTATTTTTTCAATAATATATTCACGAAATTCAGGTCTTTCTTTAGCGAGTTTAAGATTACTTCTAATATGTTCCATAAAATGAAAAGCCAAACCATAATAGGTATCAGTATCAAATAATACATCTTTTCTTATATAATCAGATAAATGATAATCACCTTCACGATGTTTTTTTACTAATTTTTGAATATCAGGATAATTAGCAAAGAATGACATGGTATCAACATAGGCTACATCTCTTGCATCACGTTCAAATGACAAATGTTCATAATTAGGTCCATAATAAGTAGAGTCACTAGATGTAATATAAAAATCCATTGCCATAACTAAATTATTAAAATCAAATTCACTACTTGTTTCTACTTCTTTATACTGGTTAGCATGTCTAGTTTCATGAAAAACAGTATTAACCGCATGAATGAAAGCAGCATCTAAATTGTCAATCAATTTAAATAAATTAGGATTTATATACATTATATTTTTTTCGCGGTTATAGAATCCTAAAGTAGCATCATTTAATACTGTTGATGAGAAAACAACTGTAAAATTAAGACCATACTTCCTTTTTTGTTTTTCAATAAGAGCTACAACAAGCGGAACTATTAATTTCCTTTTATAATTATCATCTTTAGAATTAATAAATAATTCTAATAATTTATCAAAATTATCTAAAAAGCCTTCATATGTTCCTATCGTTTCAATAATCGATTCATCAATATTGGCATTATTATTAAGCAATCTAATTAAATTATTATTATATACTCTTTCAAGATCTATGCCATTAAGCATTCTATAATAATCTTTTTTTTGCATATATTGATAAAAAAGAGGATTTTTTATTATTCTTTTATCTACTTCTCTAAAGAACCATTTAAGTCCTTCGATATCATCACTATTTAAACGAATTATGTCTCTAAATAAACCATCATAATCTTCATAATCTTTCTCTTCTATATCAGAGAATAAAATATCCATAGTATCACTACCAAGTTTTCGATATAATCCTTTAATAACAACTAAATATTCTGTTTTTTCTTCAATAATTGTTGTGAAATCATAGTTTCTTAATAATTTATTTTTTAAAACAATTTCATTAAAAATATAATTAAGTTCATCAAGTGTTAAATAATCGTTTAAGAATAAAGAATCAACAATTTTATATTTAGAATTATTTTTATCATTATTAAAAATTACTTCATGAACATCTTTTAATCCCAAAACAAAAGCTTTTAGATCTATTTCTAACTGTTTTAGGATTGTTTCCATATCCATTTTATTTAGATAATCTGATAATATCTTTAAAATTTTATTTGAGTTTTCTATTTCAAAAGTACGACTTCCTTTTTGCATAATTTGAAAAGAAGCAATAGTATTAATTAAATCAAAATCATTACGTAACAAATCAGGTTTAAAGCCATTTAAATACTTAAGTAATACAGCAGCTCTTAAATAATCTTCATTTTCTGTTTCTAATAAGAATTTACTGATTACATTATCACCCATTTTATATAGCAAAGCTACTTTAACAGAAATAGGATCATTTTTAGTTAACTCAATTATTTTATTAACAAAGTTATGCATAACTTCATTTGCTTTTTCAACATGATCAGGGGCATTTTTATCGATTTTATTTAGTTTTTCATTTATTTCAATACTATCAATATCTAATTGATTAATTATTTCAACTACTCTATTGTTATTCATACCTACTCCTATTTTAATTATATATTATTAATTAAACATAATAAACAATATTAATTAATTATTTATACACTTTGACATAAAAATATATTTTTGTTAGAATACACGTGATATGAAAAAAGATGTAGTTGGAATTATTTGTGAGTATAATCCATTTCATAATGGACACTTATATCATTTATCTAAAGTTAAAGAAATGTTTCCTAATTCTTTAATTGTTTTAGTTATGTCTTCATCATTTACAGAACGTGGCGACATAAGTGTATTAAATAAATGGGATAAAACAGAAATAGCCCTTAAATATGGTGTTGATTTAGTTATCGAATTACCATATTTCTTTGCTACAAATAGTGCAGATTATTTTTCGAATGGATCTATCAAAATACTTAATGAATTAAAATGTAATTATTTAGTATTTGGTAGTGAAACAAATGATATTAGTAAATTAGAAAAGATTGCAAGTATTCAAATAAATAATAAAGAATTTGATAATCTTGTTAAAGATTATATTGATAGAGGTAATAATTATCCAACTAGTTTATCACTTGCTATTAAAGATTTAACTAACGAAAAAATAGATTCTCCTAATGATTTATTAGGAATAAGCTATATTAAACAAATTATATTATTAAATAGTAATATTAAACCAATTACTATTAAAAGAACAAATGATTACTTAGATAAAGAATTAAAAGATAATATAACTAGTGCAACTAGTATAAGAGAAGCTATAAAAAATAATGTTTCTATAGAAAATTATGTTCCTACTCTAACATTAAATAAAATAATAAATATTGATTATCAAAGATATTTTGATCTATTAAAATATAAAATATTATCTGAAAATGATTTATCAAAATATTTAGATATTAATGAAGGTCTTGATAAAAGAATAAAAGATAATATTTCAAAAGCTCATAATCTAGATGAATTTATAAAACTAATAAAGACTAAAAGATATACTTATAATAAAATAAATCGTGTTTTACTACACATTCTAACAGGAACAACTAAAGATGATTTTATTAAATTAAACAATTTAACATATATTAGAGTTTTGGGATTTAGTATGGAAGGACAAAAATATCTAAAAGAAATTAAAAAAGGAACAACTGTTCCTATTATAACAAATTATCATGAACTCGATGATTACATTCTAGATTATGAATTAAAAATAACAAAATTATATAATTTTATTATCAATAAAGACGAATTAAATCTTATTGAATTAAAATCTATACCAATAAAAAAGCAATAAATTATTTTATTGCTTTTTTCCACAAAATGGACAAAAATCCGAATTAATAAGATTACCACATCCTGAACAATAACCTTTAAGAATTGGCATTGATTGAGAAACTGGATTTTCTAAAGGTGCAGAAGCTTGAGCTGGTGCTACCGGAGCTGGATTAACAGGTTGATTAACTGGATTTATAGCTTGTTGTGCTACTGGAGCTACAGGGGTAACTACTTGTTGTTGTACAGGATTAAGAATTGGTTGTTGAGGCATTGGTACTACTGCGCCTTGTAAATTAAAACCACAGGCAACACAGAAATTACCATCAACATAGTTACCACAATTTGGACAAGTTCGATAGTTTTCTCCTGCTACTATTCGTTCTCTTGTTTTACTTATTTTATTAACCTTTTTAATAGCGTATACATATAATGCTATTACAAATACGAACCACAATACTACTAATATTCCACTACCAGAGAAAAGACAGAAATCATATATACCGTGTGTAACCATAGGCATAATAATACTTAAAGCGATATTTTTACCTTTACCAGGTAGACCATTCATTTCACACTTCTTAGCTAAACCTAAGAAATAACCCATTACAATAGCATCACATACATGTCCTGGAACAGCTGTAACTGCTCTCATTAGAGCCGTTAAAAGTTGATTATCATTTATTATTACATATAAGACATTTTCAAATGTTGCGAAGCCTAAAGCAACAAATGAACAGTATACAATTGCATCAAACGTTTCATCAAATTCACGATGACGATATCCAAAAATATATGTAAAAAACCATTTACTAAATTCTTCAATTAAGGCAATTCCAATTAACACTTGAAAGAATAGTAAAAAAAGATTAGTCGTCGGTTCTTCTGTATCAGGAACAATACTAGGAAATATTCCTTGAACTAGTGTCGTAATAGCAAGAGTCAAAAAACATGATGCTACTCCGCCTAAAAATAGTTTAATTAATAATCCTTTTGATTCTTTATTAGAATCTTTATGATATATAAACCAACCAATTAATACCCCTGGCAATAACGCTAATAAAATATTTATTATTATCATCACACTCTCCTATATTAAAAATATAGCACACTATTGTAAAATAAAAAAGATAATTAAATTATCTTTTTATTTTATATTTACATATATCTTTTAATTTACAATTTTCACATAAAGGATTTTTAGCAAAACAATGATATCTTCCAAAAAGAACCATTTGTAAATGTCTTTTACTCCAATTCTCTCTTTTAATATTACGTTTTAGAGTATTTTCAACAGTTAATACATCACTATTCTTTTTTACAAGATTTAATCTTTTACTTACTCTTTCAACATGCGTATCAACAGCAAAAGAAGGAATTTTTAAGTATTCAGCATAAAAAACATTACATGTTTTATGACCTACTCCAGGAAGACTTTCTAAATCACTTCTTTTAGTAGGAACTTTTCCATCATATTTATTTATTAAAATAGTTGCAATGTCAATAACATTTTGAGATTTTCGATTATAGTTACCAAGTGGTTTTATCAATTTCTTCATATCGACAATTGATGCCTTACTTAGTTCTTCTAAACTTTTATATTTACTAAAAAGAATTTTTGTTACTTCATTAACTCTAACATCTTTTGTTTGGGCACTTAACATTACAGCAATTAATAAAGAATAATCATTAAAATAATTAAGTTCACATTTAGGATCAAGAAAAAGTTCATCTAAATAATTTTCTAATTTATTATATTTCTCCATCATCATTCAACCAATCACAATTATATACTTCTATAGGTTCTTTAGATATTTCTTTCAATTTTTTAATATCATCTAAATTCTTAATACCTTGTTTTTTCCATTCAAATAACACTTTATCAATATCACGAAATTTAGTAGAACCTGCTAAACTAACTTCTTTTAGAGCTTCATGAATTAATTCATCACTATATTCTTTTTGCCAATCGATAACCATTTCTTGTTCCATAGGCTTTAGTTTATGATTAAATTCTTCTTCAATTTCTTTAAATATATTATTGTCACTTTCTTCTTCTTCATTTAATTCTGAAATATAGTAATTAGATATTTTTTCGTATAAACTGTCAAGATTAATCTTTTCTTCCATAATACCATTTTCAGTTTTTACAATATCTAAATTAATAAAACTTTTATTAGTTAAAGAATCAATTAATTCCATAACTTTAATTAGTTCTAAACCCAAATCTTTACTTATTAATTCACGACTAAAAACTTCATGTTTATTATATAAATAAATTAACATGACATATTCATCTAAAGTTAAATTAAACTTTTGATACTTTTCAAGAATAAAGAAAGGTATTATATAATTATTTTTTTTAATTAATTCATTCAATTTAACTTTATTCATACATCCTCCTATTTTGTAAAATTAAGACTTAGACTATATTCATATTTTGTACCAGTTACTTTTTTATTAACCCATACATACAATTTATAATCTTGTTTTTCTTTAGCTTTGATTGTACCACTATAGATAACATCTTTCTTTATTTTTGATAATTCTCCCTCTTCTACTTTTTTATCATTAAGAAGTAAAGCATAAGAAAGATTATCTCTTTTTATATCACCATCAACATCTTTAATAACTAAATCAAATTTAGCTTCCCTTTTACCAGTATTTTCAAAATGCATAATATATGGCCATTCTTTTAAAGCTTCTTCAGAAGACATTTCAGTAACTTCAGGTATAACATAACTTTTACTATCTTCAAATGTTACTTTTACTTCTGCATCTTTTACATATTTTTTAGAAAAATAATAAGATCCATAAGTAACTAAAGCGCCAACTCCAAGTAATACTAATACATAAATTATTCTTTTTACCCATTTATTCATAATTATTTCCTCATTAAATATTCAAATATTAAGAACGCAAGTCTTAATGTATCATGCTTATAAGCACCATCATATTCAATAACTAAATCATCAGCAATGACTTCAATATTATGTAAATTCTTACGATCAAGAACAACAGGCCATTTTTGTTCTTCAGTTGAATATTTTTCAACAAGTACAGGATCCATTTTTTCTTTATTAAAAATACCTACACTTATTTTCTTTTCACCTAAATAACTATTAAATACATTAATATGATCACTTGCAGTTAAATCATCAGTTTCTCCTGGTTGTGTAAACATATTACAACAATACATAATAGGAGCTTTAGCCATATCAATCTCTTCAATAATTTCTTTTGATAACAAATTAGGGATAACACTTGTAAAGACACTACCCATTGATAGAACTATTAAATCAGCTTGATGAATAGCTTTTAGAACTTCTTTTGATACTTTTGGTTCATCTTTATAATATACTCTTTTAATTTTTTTATCACTTTGAGTAATATTATGTTCACCTTCAACAATACTTCCATCAGTCATCTCAGCCATTAAGGTAATATTATCATCTTCAGAAAAAGGTACAACCTTTCCTTTTAAGTCTAATACTTTTGATAAGGTTCTAACACCATTACTCATACTTCCTGTCATTTCAGCAGCAGCAGTTAAAAGTAAATTTCCAATAGGATGACCATCTAAATCACTTGTCGTTTTAAAACGATAATTTAATAGTTTTCCTACAACTGGTTCTGTTTCAGACAAAGATATTAATACTTGTCTTAAATCTCCCATTGCTGGTAAGTTAAATTCACTTCTAAGTCTTCCGGTACTTCTTCCATCATCACAAACAGATACAATTGCTGTAATATCTACAGGGAATTGTTTAAGTCCTCGAAGTAAGAACGATAATCCTGTTCCTCCTCCTAAAATAACTACTTTTTTATTCATATATAATCTCCTTTATCGATAATACTATTATATAATATTTTGGAAATTAATACACTACTATACACAAAAAAGAAGAAAGTTAATTAAACTTTCTTCTTATATTTCTTACATATAGGAATGCTATAGTTGCAATTAGAAGGATTAATCCTACGATATAGTATGTTGAATTACTTGATGTTCTTGGCACTTCTGCTTTCTTTTCAGCAAACTCAACTTGAACTTTTATATTCTCTTTAAGATTCTTGAAATTATCTAAAGTTAATCCTGTTGGATCAGAGAATTCAACATCTTGATCATTAACAAGAATTCTAACAATTTCATAACCAGTAGATGGAGTAATAACAATTCTACCTTCAGTTGAATCATCACCATAATATACTATTTCATCACCAGTAATATTACCTACACCACCAACTACTTCTGTTACAATATCAAATTTAATTCTTTCATAATAATAAGTAACTTCTTGTACTTCTTCAGTGTATCTAAAGGTTTCAACACCTGGTTTTACAACTACTCTATATCCTTCAAAATCAATTGCATTACTAATATATGTTTGACCAACTAAATCAGTTGTTTCAATATCATCAGTTAATTTTTTATCTGTATCAACAATGTAATGATGAACAATTATCTTTCCTGGTAACAAGATGTTAGTTGAAATAGTTCCTTCAGCATCTTGACTATTATTAGATAATCTAACTTTACCAACAACACGATTATTAATTACACCTGAAGATGGATAATCTAAATATTTAACTGTAAATTCTTTATTAAATTCTTTACTATTATTAGTTTCATTAATATCTGTCCAATCAACTGTCCATGTTATTGTTTTATCATTAGCATTATAAACACCATCAGCAAGATTTGAACTAGCTTCATCAATCTTATATGGTAAATAATCAATAATTGTAATTGTTCCATCACCAATGTAATCAGATACAGTAGCATTATAAGAAATGTTATATGTTGTAGAATCATCACGACTAAGAATCATCTTTGTACCTGTCTTATTAATTGAAGTTGATAACTTACTATCTTTAACTCGATAATAATATGTAACTTCAATTGTATCTTGATCTACATAACCTTCAAAGTTTGTTGTTCTACTACTAAATTCATAATTACTTGGAATATCTTGGCTTGCACTTGTCGTATAACGTTTACCATAATTTGTATTAGTAATAACATCATCAGCAAGAGTCTTATTAGTATTTACTTCTTTATGATGTGTGATAACTTGAGCAGGTTTTAATTCATAATAATATGTAATAATAATTCTATTTTGTTTAACTGTTCCAGTTACATCCATATTATTAATTATACTGTTATTATCAGTTGATACAACTTCTTTGAAACGATAATTATTATTTATTTCAGCACAAGTATGACTTTCATAACTATCACGATAACGTTTAGAAAGGGTAACATCAGCACATAAACTATCTGTTGTACCATCAGCATAATAATGAACTATTACTTCACTTGGTTTCAAATCATAGAAATAAGTAACTTCAATGTTTTTATTACGAACGATACCATTTACTGGTGAACCATTATGATTATTATTATATTCATAATCATTTTTATATTCATCATATAATTCAGCAGGATCTTTATAATTAGTACTATATTGACTACCATAAACAACTTCACTCAATTCATCATCATGAACTTTTGTTTCAGTACCTTCAACATAGTGATGAACTACTAAATTAGATTGTACAATAAATTCAGCATCAGCTTTATACTCTTTATCAGCTAAAATATAATTATTATCTGCTAAGGCACCAATTATTTCTGCTTCATTTGAAACTTCATCGATATCAGTATCTAAAACAGTATAACTTGCAAATAAGTCAACACTACTATTAGCAGCAATATTATTTATTTTAGCAATATGATCTGTTTCTATTGTATAACCAGTTCCTTCTACAAACTTAGAATTTTCTGTATTTTCTTTTACGATAACATCATGTATTGGGAAATTAGCTGTATTAGTAACGGTTATTTTAAATGTTACAATATCACCTGTTTTATAATATTCCTTTGTGCTTGTAACCGTTTTAACAATGGTTGGTTCAAAAGTACCAGTTTGTACCATCCATTCACCATAAATGGTAACATTTTCTTCTGGCATTACAAAATTATTTTCTTTATACCAACCTAAGAATTTATAACCTGAAGGTTCAGTAACATTGGCTAAAGATACTGTAGTACCAGGCTTATAACTTGCAGTTGGTGGTAATAAACTATTACTATTTGGAGGTAAAACCGTATCATAGAAAGCATATGATACAGTATATGTTACTTCACTAAATTCACCAACTAATCTTACATTAGAACTTGGCATTATAAAGTCTTTATCATTTGATACTGATACATCAGTTGTTATCCATCCACTGAATCTATATCCATTTATAATATCACCTTGTGATAAACTATCTACTTTAACTGTTGATTCTGGATAATAAGATTTAGATGTAGGTAATACATAACCTTCAGGACTAGTTCCATTTATTTGATATGTAACATTATATTTAGGGAGTTCTGTAAATGAACCAGTTAATGTAACATTACTACTTGGCATTGTAAAACTTCCATTATTAATTGTTACATCACTTGTACTCCATCCACTAAAGGTATAACCTTCAACATCAACAGGTAATGCTACACCTACAGTACTACCACTAGTATATGTAGCTGTTCCAGGAACTGATGGAGCATTACTAGGAACATTTCCTGTATATTGATATATAACGCCATATAAAGATCCACTTTTTCCCATAAAAGCATGAACAGTATTAGATATAACCGTTAAACTATCTTCTCTTATTTGACCAAAGTTATAGAAATCTCTTCGATTTTCAACAACGGTTGTTGATGGATCATCAATTGTCGCAGGAGTTTTTGTTTTAATACCAACAGTTAACTTACAACCAGCTTGTAAGTTTTTAACTTTAAAAGTAACTGTACGATCATTAGCATTATAATGAAGGCCATGATAAGTATATTCAGTATTATCATTATTCCATACACCTGTATCAACACTATCTTCATTAGTATCATCTACAACTTTACCTAAACAAGCGGTATTTTCATCACTTCTTCTTACGGCTCCAATTGATCCGTCACTTGTTGTTACAAATCCCTGGAAGATAAGTCCATCAGGGATTTTATCAGATACATACATATAACCACTATTAATACTAGCAACTGTTGTATCATTTGATTTAACACCATTACGATCTACACCATCATATGTTACATTTAAATAATATGTTAAGGAAGAATCAGGTTCTACTTCAACATCATTATCAAGAGGAACACTATACGATACTCTTAACAATGTAACAATTGTTACTAAAACTATTAAAACAGGAATAAGTATCTTTTTACTCTTAAAGAAATCTTTCATTATTACACTCCTATCATCATTATAAGTATAACATAATTTATTTTAAAATTATACAAAAATATACAATAATAATTATTATAAAAAAAAGAAGTTAAAACTTCTTTTTTTATTAACAACCTTCACCTGAAGTACAAGCACCACTAGAATCGAAAGTATATGGTTTACCATCTATATATTTGGTTGTACTTTTATACATTTTACCATCTTTTCCTAAATAGTACCATTTACCTTTGTCTTTTACCCATTCATTAGTAACCATAATACCAGATGAATTAAAATAATACCATTCACCTTTATCTGATAACCAATCGTTCTTAATAAATTTACCATTACTTCCAACATATGTCCAAACAACTGATTCACCATTATAATTCCATTTATACCAATTATTTGCATAATTAACTTTTGTTGGTTTTTCAGAAACAGAAATAGATGATCCTAGAGTAACTACTACGGCTCCACTACCTGGATTACCAGAATAATAAACTTTTCCGCCGTTTTCTTTTACGTATGTAGCTGCAGCTCCACCTGATCCATTAGGGAACGGAATTATAAAATATGATGGTTTTAAACTTGACATCATACTATATGAATTAGAGAATAGATGTCCATGATGATTAGCCTTTGCAACATCAACTTTTCCAATTTTACGAGCATAATATTGTTCAAATTCACTTCTAACATTCAAATCACCTGATAACCATACTTTTTTACCAGTCTTTGATGTAACTATTGTTACTAACGAATTAGTATTTAAATCAATATATTTTTTACCATTCGATGTTTCCATATAAGGATATAAATTATATATTTTAAACGTTAAATCTTCCATCTTAAAAGTAATATAATCCATCCATTTATCACTATTACTATGATATTCTGCACCTAATTTACTCATACTAGAACTACTATGACTTGCAGTCTCAAGAAGAGTTGCTCCTTTACTAGTCATAACTTCTTTAGCTTTTGATAAGAACCAAAGGGACTTCCAATCATAGCCTATATTAGCAAATCTATTACCACCATCAAGAATAATTTCTCCTAAAGAAGAATTATCACGTTCAGTTTGTTTATAAATAAATGTTGTGTTACTATCTACAAAACTAGAATTCTTTAATAATTCAGGAATACCACCAATATGATCACTATGAGAATGTGATGCAATAACAAACTCTAAGTGCTTAACACCTTTTTTCTTAAGATAATTTAGGACTGTCGTACCACTACCATTCGCTACATCCAAATCACTATAACCACTATTAGATGGGTTACCAGCATCAATCAAACCATATTTACCATTACTTTCAATTAAAATGGAATCACCATAATAAATGTTAATAAAATGTATTTTTGATGGACCAGAAGTTACAGTACTTGTTTCTTTCTTTTTAACAGTTACTTTGCATGTAGCTTTTATACTATTATTACTCTTTGAAGTTAATGTAATAACCGCTGTACCAACAGCTTTACCTACAATTTTTCCATTATTATCTACTGTTGCAACATTAGAATTACTACTTTCAAATGTAACACCCATTTGTGTTGTATCACTTGGATTATATTTAGGAGTAACTTTTACACTATTACCAACATAAAATGAATATTCACTTTTATCACAACTAATTGATTTTAATGCTACTTGTTTTGCCTTAACATGAATAATTCTTGTTAAAGTTTTTGACGTTGTGCCAACTTTTAATGTATATGTTATTGTATAATCTCCAACTTTACTAGTATTAACACTACCATTTACAGTTACACTACTATTATAGTTTTTACCATCACTACCAATCGCTTTATAACCAGGATCATTCCATGTATCACCAACCGAAATATTAATTTCTTTAGAACCATTCAAAGAAAATTGGATAGTTACCTTTTGAGAAGTATTATTATTGTTATTATTACTATTATTGTTGTTATTGTTATTACTATTATTATTGTTATTATTATTATTATTGTTGTTATTATTATTACTATTATTGTTGTTATTATTGTTGTTATTATTATTGTTATTATTATTACTATTATTGTTGTTATTACTATTATTATTACTATTATTGTTATCTTTATTATTGTCTTTTTCTTCGATATTATCTTTGCCTATATTACCTCTAAATTTATCAATATTAAAGCCTAAATATATTGTTCCTGCTATTAATATGATAAATACTATTGCCATAATTGGATTTCCATTATTATTCTTTTTCATAACAACCTCTTACTATAATTAAATTATAACAATAAATAAATACTAATAACATTAAATACATAACATTTTTTTTATTTTACTGTAAAAAAAAGGATAATCTTTTGATTATCCATTTATTTGACTCATTACTTCTTCAGCGAAGTTTTCATTACGTTTTTCCATACCTTCTCCTACTTCAAAACGTACTAAATCTAATAATTTGCATCCGTTTGCTTCTAAGAATTTACCAACTGTTTCTTTATTTTCAGCTTTTACAAAGATTTGATCTTCAAGACATACTTCTTCATAATATTTACGAACTTTACCAACTAAAATATTTTCAATCTTATCAGCTGGTTTTCCTTCGTTTAGAAGTTCTTGTCTCATAATTTCTTTTTCTTTATCTAAGTCTTCAGTTGGAACACTTGCTTCATTTAGATATAGTGGACGCATAGCAGCTGCATGCATAGCAACATCACGAGCAGCATCAACGTTTTCACCTTCAACTAAAACTAAACTAGCAATTCTTCCACCCATATGAATATATGAACCGAAACTTTGACTATCAGTTTTTTCTAATCTTTTGAAACGACGGAAACTTATTTTTTCACCAATTTTAGCAGTAGCAGCAACTACTAAATCATTAATAGTAGTTCCATCTACTTCTAAATTATTAGCTTCTTCAATAGTGCTAACATCACTTGATAATAAAGCAGTTCCAATAGTGTTTACTAAATTTTTAAATTCATCATTTTTTGCAACGAAATCTGTTTCACTGTTAACTTCAACCACTAAAGCACGATTTCCTTCTACAAAAATTTGTGCTAAACCTTCAGCTGCAATACGATCGCTCTTCTTTGCTGCTTTAGAAATACCCTTTTCTCTTAACCAATCAATGGCCTTATCCATATCCCCTTGATTTTCTTCTAATGCCTTTTTGCAATCAAGCATACCAGCACCAGTTTTTTCTCTTAAAGTTTTTACATCACTAGCACTAAACATATTTATCTCCTTATTTTAATAATTCTAATAATTCATCTTTTTTAAGTTTTGAATAACCTTTGATTTCTCTTTCTTTAGCAAGTTCTTTTAATTCAGCAAGTGTTAAAGTAGATAAATCTTTAGCTTCTTCTTTCTTAGGAGCTTTCTTTGTAGTTTTCTTTTCTTCTACTACTTCTTCTTTAGGTTCTTCAACTTTTTCTTCTTTTTTAGTTTCTTTTTTAGGTTTTTCTTCTTTAACTTCTTCTTTTTCTTCTACTTCTTCTTTAGCAACCTTTACTTCTTTTAAATCTTCTTTCTTAGAATCATCTTCAGAAATAACATCAACGATTTCATTACCATTTACTGTTGCAATAGCGTTAGTTAAAGCATTTAAAACAACTTTTACAGCACGAACTGCATCATCATTTCCTGGAATTACATAATCAACTACATCAGGATCACAGTTAGTATCAACAATACCAAATACTGGTATATTTAACTTATGTGCTTCTTTAATAGCGATTTCTTCCTTTTTAGGATCAACAATAATCATTGCTTTTGGTAATTCAGTCATTTCTCTGATACCAGATAAATAACGATTTAATTTTTCATATTCTTTATTTAATAATGCAACTTCTTTTTTAGGTAATAATTCATATGTACCATCATTTTGCATCTTTTCTAATTCTTCTAATCTTTTAACACGACTTCTAATAGTTCTAAAGTTAGTTAATGTTCCACCTAACCATCTTTCAGTTACATAGAACATATTTGTTCTCTTAGCACATTCTAAACATACTTCTTGAGCTTGTTTTTTTGTACCTACAAAAATAACTTTACCACCATCAGTAACAATTTGCGTTAAAGCTTCATAAGCTTCTTCTAATTTCTTAACGGTTTTTTGTAAATCGATAATATAAATATCATCTCTTGATCCGAAGATATATTCTCCCATTTTAGGATTCCATCTTCTTTTTTGATGTCCAAAATGAACACCAGCTTCTAATAAATAATTCATTGACACAACTGTCATAATCTAATTCTCCTTTTCGTTATACACCGATTAATTTCTAAAATATTTCACCTTTTGGCACTCGAAATATTAATTCATCAATCTGATTATTTTTCTAATGCAGTTAATAAATCTGCTTTTTTCATTTTATCATAACCTTCGATATTAGCTGCTTTAGCTAATTCACGAAGTTCAGCTACGGTTTTACTAGATAAATCATTAGTTTTTTCTTCTTTTACTTCTGCTTTACCATTTTTAGCAACATCAACTAATTTCTTGAAAGTTTCTTTATCATTAATAGCGATTTCAGATAACATTTTACGGTTAACTTCAATACCTGCTTTATTTAAACCTTCAATAAATCTTGAATAACTAATATCGTTATTACGACATTCAGCATTAATACGAACAATCCATAATTTACGGAAATCTCTCTTCTTTTGACGACGATCACGATATGCATATACTCCAGAATGCATTAATTGTTCTTTAGCTGATTTATATAAACGATGTTTACTTCCAAAATATCCACGAGCTTCTTTAATTACTTTTTTATGACGTGCTTTAGTAACAGCACCATTTCTTACTCTTGCCATGTTTTCACCTATTTAATCAATTCTCTAAGACGACTTCTATCAGCTTTAGATAAATTGTTTCCCTTTCTAGCTTTACGATTATACGCTGCATTTTTCTTACCAGTATTATGACGTGATCCTGGATGACCAATCTTAATACTACCATTTTTTCTAATTTTTAAAACTTTTTTTGTTCCCTTATGTGTTTTTAATTTTGGCATAATATTCACTCCTTCTTTCTATTTTTTTGGTGTTAATAACATTGTCATTGTTCGACCATCTAAACTAGGTTTTTCTTGAACTTCAGCAATATCACTCAATCTATCTGCAAAACGATTCATAACGTCAAGTCCTAATTCTGTATGAGCCATTTGACGACCTTTAAATTTAATAGTCACTTTAATTTTGTCACCTTTTTTTAAATATTTAGTAACTTGATTAATACGCGTGTTAAAATCACCAATATCAATTACACTACTAAGTCTAAACTCTTTCGTTTCACTCATATTAGCTTTTTGTCTTTTTAACGCTTCTTTTTCTTTCTTATTTTTTTCATAACGAAATTTGTTATAATCCATTACTTTGCATACAGGTGGATCACCATTAGGATTCATCAGTACTAAATCTAGTCCGGCATAACTAGCTAGAGTCATTGCATCATTAATATTTTTAACTCCTACTTGTTCCCCATGTGGTCCGATAACTAAAACTTGGTTAAATTTGATCTGTTCATTAATTAACAAATCATTCTTCTTGTTTGCGATAT
>JAEEZO010000032.1 GCA_016291895.1 Caryophanales bacterium | reverse complement strand
TGGAATTGGTAGCACAATTGCATATTTAACTGATACAGAATCACAAACAAACGTATTTACAATGGGTAAGGTTGATATTACATTAAGTGAAGGAAATTGGAATGCCAATAATGCAAAAGGTATGGTTCCAGGACAAACTGTAGTAAAGGAACCAACTATTACAAATGTTGGAGAATCAAAAGCTTATGTATTTATTGAAGTTAAAGAACCTTGCGTAAATGGCAAAAAAGTATTTGATTATACAGTAAATGCTGGATGGGTACCAAAAGATGGTACAGCTGCTGCTTGTGCTGCTAACTCAGATAGTGATATCACAACAGTTTATGCTTATGGATCTGCTACTCAAATGACTGTTACTGAAAAAAATGATGTAACTGCAAAACTATTTGATAATGTTACTTTAAATACAACTTTAAATACAGCTGATTTAGATGAATTAAGTGCAAGAGATACAACTAATCATGAAGTTAATGTTGTTGTAACAGGATATGGAATTCAAAGTGAAAATTTAGGAGCAACAACACCAACAGCTGTTTGGGCAAAATATACTTCTAACTAATTAATGATTTAGAGTTATGAAAGCAATAAAGAATATAATCGATATTGTATTAACATTAGTCATAGTTATTTGCGTTGCCGTTGGTGGATTATATTTATTTAATATAAAACCTTATGTTGTTTTATCTGGTTCTATGGAACCTGAGATACATACTGGAAGTTTGGCTTTTATTGATCATAGTGCTAAATTTGATGAAATTAGAGAAAATGACATTATTGCCTTTAATTTAAATGGTACGATGGTTACTCATAGAGTAGCAGAAGTAAATGCTCAAGGTTTAATAACCAAAGGTGATGCCAATTCAACTGTTGATGGTGGAGTTGTAACAGCAGAGAATTTTGTTGGGAAGACATTATTTAGTGTTCCTAAGGTTGGATATCTTGTAAAAGTTATTCAATCAAAAAATGGGAAGATCATTTTTATAGCAGGTATCGTTCTTATGTTTGTATTATCATTTATTGGTGATAACAAAGAAAAACCTGATTATATAAAACAGTAATATAACTTAATATGTGAATTTATATATATAAAGGAACAATATGTATAATAAGTATGATTGTTAGAACATTGATAATATACTTAAATACGATTGTTCCTTTTAATAGTAAATAAAAGTCACTTTTTAGTGACTTTTTTATTTTATATAGTATAATAATTCACATGAATCAAATTGAATTTAGTGAAGTTATTAATTATTTTAAATATGATAGTAAGACTAATATTGAGTTTCGTAACAAATTAGTTGATGTTTTTAAATATAAAAATGTTACGGTTCTTTTTAGTGGAAGTTATTACGCGGCAATTAACGGAAGAATCCCTTATTATGTTGGAAAATCATTAGAAGAAAAGTTTGACAATAGAGAATATCACATAAGAGTTGATGGTGGTGGCGACGATTGGAAACTAGATGATCATATCGTTGATGATCAGTATCTTTCGGATATGAAGTCTTTTAGTCCTCAAAACTATGGAAAGATAAAGTCTGATTTTATAAACCGTGATAATAAAGATAAGTTTTTACCATGTTATCATATTGATACTTTAGAAGGGTTAATTGCTTTCTTTGTAGAGTATTTAGATATTAAATATGATTATAATGATGTTTATCGAGATATTAGTAATAAGTTATATAAAAAGTACCAACAAAATACTAATAATATTCAATATAATGCGGGTTATTATGCAACCCTTAATGATGAAAAGAATAATCGTTTACGTGTAGAACTTAGAGAACTAATTAATAAGTTTGATAGTTTAATTAATCCTTTTAATAAAGATTTTGATAGTTTATTTGATTTATTTAAAATAAAATATGATCCTGATGGAATAACAATGACTATTGATGAAAATGAACTTTTTTCATCACAACCAGGTAATGATTTTTGTTATCGCTTAAAATACAGGGTTAATTCTAATTCATCATATTTCTTTAGCCATTATTTTGAAGATGGTAGTGAAAAGTTTGTTATATCATATCATGGTGAAGATAAAAATGATGATTATCATATGTTTTATGATTTAACTAATAATATGATTACAAGAAGACCTTATAGTAACAATGAAAATCTTACGGATAATGATCTTATGTTTCTTATTGAAGAATTAAAAAATGGTATTTATATTTTAGAAAACATCGTATATCAAGGCAATAAAAGATTAATTAAATGTTGTAATAAATAAAAAAATTAGATATTATTTAAATGGAGGATAAAATGAGTAAAAAGATAGATAAAAAAGAGTTTGATGAAGTAATTAAAAGTGAAAAAGTTGTTCTTGTAGACTTTTATGCTGATTGGTGTGGACCATGTAGAATGTTAGGTCCTATTATGGATGAAATTAGTAAAGAACATGATGTATATAAAATAAATGTTGATGAAGAAGAAGAACTTGCTGCTTCTTTTGGTATTATGTCTATACCATGTGTTGTTTTCTTTAAAGAAGGAAAAGAAGTAAATAGATTTGTTGGACTTCGTTCTAAAACTGAAATTTTAGATATGTTAAAGTAGGTTATTATGTATGATATTATAATTATTGGTGCTGGACCCAGTGGAATGACGGCTGCTTTATATGCACTACGAGCTAATAAAAAAGTTTTAGTACTTGAAGCTTTTACTTATGGTGGACAAATAATTAATACTTTAAATATTGAAAATTATCCAGCTTTGCCTCATATAAGTGGTGTTGATTTTGCAACTAATTTATATAATCAAATAATAGATATGGGTTGTGAATTTAAATTTGAAAAAGTAGTTGATATAAAAGATCATACTGTTATAACAAATGAAAATAAATACGATGGACGCGCTATTATTATTGCCACTGGTGCAACTAATAAAAAACTAGGTTTAGAAAATGAAGATAAATTTATTGGACGTGGTATAAGTTATTGTGCTACATGTGATGGTAATTTCTATAAAGGAAAAGTAGTTGCTGTTAATGGTGGTGGTAATACAGCTATTGAAGATGCTATCTATTTATCAAATATTTGTTCTAAAGTATATTTAATTCATCGAAGAGATGAATTTAGAGCAAGTGAAGTAACGGTTAATGAATTAAAAGGAAAAGAAAACGTTGAATTTGTTCTTAATAGTCAAATAACTAGTCTTGTTGGTAATGATAAATTAGAAAAAATAATTATCAACAATGATTGTGAATTAAATGTTGATGGTTTATTTATTGCTATTGGTCAAGTACCAGAAACAAATAATTTTACAAATATTTTAAATCTTGATGATGGTGGATATGTTATATCAAATGATATGAAAACAGATATACCAGGACTTTATGTATGTGGTGATGTAAGAAGTAAATCACTTCGTCAATTAACAACAGCCATTAGTGATGGTGCAATAGCAGCAACTGCAGCTATTAATGATATTAATAATAAAATAATATAAAGACAGTAATGTCTTTTTATTATGAAAAGTATTGACGTACGTAAAAATGTACGTTATAATTAAAACGAAAGAGGTGATTATATGGAAACTATAAATATTACTAATGCAAGACAAAATCTATATAAGCTAGTTTCAGATGTTAATGTTGGTTTTAATCCAATAACTATTGTTAACAATAAAGGTAAGAATGCTGTTTTAATTTCTGAAGAAGATTGGCGTGGAATTGAGGAAACGATATATTTATCTAATATTCCAGGGTATGTTGATTCAATAAAAAATATAAAAAACACTGAAAATTGGGCAGTAGCGGAGGCATATAATCCAGATGATGAATGGCAATAATTATCGAATATTATTTTCAAAGGAAGCATTAAAGGATAAAAAGAAATTAAAAGATGCTAAACTTGAAGATACAACTAAGAAAATTTTGAATTTGATGATGACTGATCCTTTTGGCTATCCACCATCATATGAGAAACTAACTGGTGAACTTTATGGTTTATATTCACGAAGGATTAATCGTCAACATAGAATTGTATATGAGGTAAATGAACAAAAAAAAGAAATCCATATTTATCGAATGTGGACTCATTATGAAAAGATTAAGAAATAATATAAAGACAGTAATGTCTTTTTTTATGTTATAATACTTACAAAGGAGGAGTTATGTTTAGTGAAAAATTAAGTTTAGTACCAGAACTTCCAGGAAGTTATCAAATGAAAGATAAAGATGGTATTATTATCTATGTTGGTAAAGCTAAAAACTTAAAAAGAAGACTTAAAAGTTATTTTACAAGAACGGTTACCGGTAAAACTAAAGTATTAGTATCTAATATCGCTGATTTTGAATATATTGTAACTAGTAGTGAACTAGAAAGCTTAATTCTAGAGATAACTTTAATTAAAAAATATAATCCTAAATATAATGTTCTTCTAAAAGACGATAAAAGTTATCCATATATAGAGTTAACTAATGAAAAATATCCAACTTTAAAAGTTGTTCGTAATGTTAAAATAAAAAAGAATAAAAATAATCTTTTTGGTCCTTATCCTAATGTTGGTTCTGCTAAAAGAACAGTTAATATGTTAAATAGACTATATCCATTAAGAAAATGCGATAAGTTAAAAAAAGATGTATGTCTATATTATCATTTAGGAGAATGTCTTGGTTATTGTAAATACAATATTCCTTCTGAAAAGACTAATCAAATGTATAAAGAAATTAAAGATTTCTTAAATGGTAATAATAATGTTATTGAAAATAAAATAAAAGTTGAAATGCAAAAATGTAGTGATGCCATGAACTTTGAAAAAGCTCTAGAATATAAGAATATGCTTAATGATATTAAAGTTACATTAACTGATCAAAAAATTAGTTTAAATAAAGATTATAATTTTGATTTATTTAATTATTATCAAAATAATAACTTCTTATCAATTCAAGTATTCTTTATAAGAAGTGGTGTTCTCTTTGGTAGAGAACAAAAGATTATAAATACTTTTAGTGACGGTAATGAAGCTTTGACAGAGTATATTATCAAATTTTATGAACATAATGTTTTACCAAAAGAAATAATTGTACCAAGTGATATTGATTATAGTTTATTAAGTGAATATTTTACTACAACTGTTAGTACTCGTGAAAAAGGTGATATTAAAAAATTACTTGATTTAGCACATGAAAACGCTAAGATTCATCTTGATGAACATTTTGAAGAATTAAATAGAGATTTAGTAAAAAGAGAAGAAGCGATTAATGAACTAAGTAGACTCCTTGGTGGTGTTAAAGTTAATCGTATGGAATCATTTGATAACTCTCATCTTTTTGGAACATATTATGTTGGTGGTATGGTTGTTTTTGATGACTTTATACCACTTCGAAATGAATATCGTAAGTTTAAAGTAGATGTTAGTGTTAAAGATGATTTATCAGCAATGAGAGAAGTTGTATATAGAAGATATTATCGTGTTTTAATGGAAAACTTAGTTAAACCTGATTTAATAGTAGTCGATGGTGGAGAACTACAAGTTAATGTTGTAAAAGAAATAATTGATGACTTGAACTTAGGTATTAATATAATTGGTTTAAAGAAAGATAATCATCATAAAACAAGTGCCATTATTGATCGTAATTTAAATGAGATTAATATTGATTCTCATAGTAACTTATTTTTATATCTTGCAAATATTCAAGAAGAAGTTCATAGATATGCCATAACATATCATCGTGAAATTAAAAATAAAGGTATGTTATCAAGTATTCTTGAACTTGTTCCTGGTATTGGTGAATCAAGAAGAAAAGATTTATTAAGAAAGTTTTCTTCACTTAAAAAGATTAGAGAAGCTAGTGTTTCTGAACTTAGTGAAGTATTACCTAATGACGTTGCTAAAAGTTTATATGATTATTTAAAAGATAATTGCGAAGAGTAATTTATTATTATATAATTATGGTATGAATAGAATGAAATATGAAGTAAAAAGTTATTATAAAAGTATCCATGATATTAACTATAAAAGATTAAAAGAAAAAGGTATTAAACTACTAATTATTGATTTAGATAATACTTTAGGAACGGTTAAAGAAAAAGTTATATCAAAAGAAAAAGAAAAGTTAATAAAAGATTTAAAAAAAGATTTTACTATTGTTGTAGCTTCTAATAATAGTAGAATGAGAGTTTCTCTTTTCTTACATGGAATATGTGATTATATTTGCCTAGCTTTAAAACCAACTAAAAGGTTATATCGAAAAGTTAAAAAAAGATATAACTTGGAGGGCAAAGATTGTGCAATAATTGGTGATCAGTTTGTAACAGATATTAGATTGGGTAATAAAGTTGGTTTTTATACAATATTAGTTGATCCTATTGGTAAAGATGGAAAAGTATCATTTGTTAATCGACTAATTGAGAAGAGAATTAAAGATAAAATCCAATTTAAGGATGGTGAATATTTTGAGGAAGATTAAACATTGTGAGGGTTGCGGTGTTAAATTACAAGATGAAAATATTTTAAATATTGGTTACACAACAAATTTAAATAATGATCTTTGTATGCGTTGTTTTAGACTACGTAATTATGGAGAATATGAAAGTGTATCATCTAATTTAGTTAACTATGAAAAGATTCTTTCGATGGTTAATCGTTCACGTGAATTAGTCTTATATGTTGTTGATGTTGTTAATCTACCTAAAGATATTGGTATTATTAAAAACTATTTAAAGAATGATATTATCTTAGTTATTAATAAAAGAGATTTACTACCTTGGAGTGTTAAAGACGAAAAGATTATTGATTATATTAAAAATCTTGAAATTGATTTTGATGATATAGTTGTTATTAGTAGTGAAAAGAACTTTAATATGGATATTTTGTATAAAAAGATTACGAAATATCAAAAAAGTGAAAATGTTTATGTTGTTGGTTACACAAATGCAGGTAAGAGTAGCTTAATAAGTAGATTTATTAGTAATTATGGTGATGGTAATACAACACTTACGGTATCACCACTTCCTTCAACAACTTTAAATAGAATTATTATTCCTATTAATAATAAAATAACCTTAATTGATACACCTGGTATTATCGATAATAGTAATATTATTAACTTTGTTGATAAAAAGATGTATAAAAAACTTAATAGTAAGAAAGAAATTAAACCTCGTACTTATCAATTATCTAGTGGACAATCTCTTTTATTAGGAGACTTGGTTCGTATTGATTATGTAAGTGGAGATCGTAATAGTTTAACTTTCTATATCCCAAATGAAATAAAAATTAGAAGAACAAGTTATCGTAGTGATAAGTTAAAAGATTTAACAGAATTTAATTATGATATCTTATATTCTAATGATTTATGTATTATGGGTTTAGGCTTTATTAAGTTTGTTGCTGGTTGTGAAATAAGAATATATATTAATAAAGATGTTGATGTCTTTATGCGAAATAACTTGATTTAAAGAAAGAAAGTATTATAAAATAATTTTGTAGGTGATTTTATGGAAGATGAAATTTTATTAGAAGTTGAAGAAAAAATGGAAAATGCGATTGAAGCATTAGAAAGTAGATTTAAAACAGTTAGAACAGGAAGAGCTAATCCAAGTAGTTTAGATGGTGTTAAAGTAAATTATTATGGTACACCAACACCGCTTAAACAACTTGCAACAATTAGTGTTCCTGAAGCTCGTCAATTATTAATTAAACCATTTGATAAAAGTTGTTTATCAGGAATTGAAAAAGGAATCTATGAAGCTGATCTTGGATATACACCAAATAATGATGGTGAAACAATTCGTATTGTTATTCCTGATTTAACAGAGGACCGTAGACGTGAACTTGTTAAACAAGTTAAAGCAATGTGCGAAGATGCTAAAGTAGCTATTCGTAATGCAAGACGTGATGCTATGGATGATGTTAAAAAAGCAGAATTCTCTGAAGATGTTGAAAAACAAATGGAAGATGATATTCAAAAATTAGTTAATGATTACAATAAAAAAGCTGAGGATTTAACTAAAGAAAAAGAAAACGATTTAATGAGTGTTTAGAAGACGTGAATTTGACTTTTACGTCTTTTTTTGATATAATTACATACGTATGGTGCATTATTCTAGTCAAACAAGATATTGGAAGATGGGGCTAAAAATCCATTAATTGTGTGTAAAACACTTTGTATATTTGCTTCTTTTGCCCAAAGAGGGGTGAATATATGATTTTAGATTTAAGGAAAAGATATAATGGCATATATTTGTATCCTTTTATCGCGTTAATATACTATATCACATGTCGTGAGTGATCTCTTGGGATATTAATTAGGTTGTATTAATTTGAAAAAGACATTGCAAAAGCGAATAAAAATATCTTAAGTTTGTTTGGGAAAACCTCTAGGATGTTCTTACTATAAGGATTGTGGTGCGGACTAAGTGGTGATCGAGTGGTCAAGAAGGGTAACCTTTGATTAAATCTTTTAAAGAGAAATCGCCGGTGGGTAACCTAAGGTAGGATTTAGAGAAATTCAACTCGACCTCAAGCCGTAAAATTAATTTATAGTAGACCATGCATTTTACCCTAAGGCATAGATGAACTATTAGTTGTAAATAGTTGATTTATGGCTTTTTTATTTGACAAAAAAAGGCATAAGTGGTATAATATGAGACGTTTAAGGGGGTATATAGATATGTATACTAGTAATGATATAGATACTCGTGATGATTACGAAGATGCTGATTACGAGGAAGAAAGAGAATACGTAGAAGAAGAAAGCTTCTATGAAAAAAATAAAAACATAATTTTTAAAGTTTTAATTATTATTTTATGTATTATTATTTTAATATGGTTAATTTCTAAATTAGGTAAAAAGAAAGAAGTACCAAGTAATTATGATGCTAATGTTACTCAAGTTAGACTTGCAAGTGAACAATATTTCTTTATTAATAACAAACCTGGTACTGAAAAACAATCAATTACACTTTCTCATTTAATTAATGGAAATTTAATTAAAGAAGTTAAAAATACTGATGGTACAGTATGTAAAAATGATAGTTTAATTACTTTAGAAAATAACGGTATTGATTATATTATGACAATCACTCTTGATTGTGGTAAAGAAAAGACTGCTAAATCATATTATTATCGTGTTTCTGATTATAAATGTGAAAATTGTAATGGTGAAACATATATGAATGGTAATAATGATACTCCAACACCAGATGATCCTACTCCAGATGATCCAGATGATGATACTGATAAATATACTTGTGATTGGAGTGCTTGGACAACTGAAAGAAATTATAATAGTAATTTAATTGAAAGAACAAGAGTTGTTGTTAAAGCAATGAAACAAGAAACAGAAGAAAAAGTTGTTTATGGTGAATGGAGTGATTATTCAGAAGTTCCTGTAACACCTAGTGATACTCTTGAAGTTGAAACTAAAACTGATAGTGTTGATACATGGGTTGATAAAACAAGTAGTAGTCCCGTTTATGAAAGTGATACAATACGTAATGTAACTAAATCAACATCAGGTGGTTCTAGTTATACATATTGTCCATCTGGTTATGAAAAAGCTGATGGTAGATGTCGTAAAGGACAAGCTTCTCGTACAATTAGTGCTACAGAATATGTAAGTTTATCTGGAGAAGAAAGAAAAAGTTGTTCTCCAAAAAGAGAAACACCTAACAAATTAGTTTATGTTTGTGGTGGTGGTTATACTTACACTGATCTTAAGACAGGTTACCATAGTGGTTCAACTACATATCATTATCAAGAATTATCAAGAACAACTACAACACTTTATCGTAGTAGAACAAAGACTGTTGAAATAGTTGTTACTGAACCTGTTTATACAGATTATATTCTTGAAAGTGAAATCCCTACTGGTTATACTAAAGTAGCTGGTAGTGAAAGAACTGAATACTCATATAAATTAAGTTCTTGTGGAACTAAATAATATTGCAAAATATAGTAAAGAATACTAGTAATAGTATTCTTTTTTTTATATAATTTTTTTATGAAGATAGATATAGATAATCGATTATATAATGTTATTATTACTCATAAACCTTATAAGAAGAATATAACTATAAGTGTTAAAGAAGATATGAATATTTATGTATCTTGTAATGTTATAACAAGTGATAGAGAAGTCATAAAAATTATTAATAAGAATATTAATAGTGTTCAAAGAATGATTAACAAAATGGAAAAGAAAGTTATTAAACATCAAGAAGAGGAAGATAACTTTTATTTTCTAGGTAAAAAGTATGATATTGTATATCTAAATAATAAGGATTTAATTTTAGGTACAGATAAAGTCTTTATGAATCAAAACTTTGATATTGATAAATGGTATTCCAAAGAAGCTAAAAAGATTTTTCAAGAAGAGTTAGATCGTTTATATAATAATTTTAAATATGAAATACCATATCCAAGTTTAACGATTCGTAAGATGAAAACAAGATGGGGAGTATGTAATTATAGAACCAAGAGAGTAACCTTAAATTATAATTTAATAAAAAAAGATATTAAGTATTTAGATTATGTTATTATTCATGAATTAAGTCATTTAATATATCATGACCACTCGAAAAACTTTTGGAGAGTTGTAGAAGATAACATGCCTGATTTTAAAGAAATAAGAAAGGATTTAAAAAACAATGAGTAAGATTATTGATGGTAAAAAAGTTAGTTTAGAGATTAAAGAAGAATTAAAGAAGAAAGTATCTAAATTAAAAGTAAAGCCTAAATTAATAGTTATTAGTGTTGGTGATAATCCAGCAAGTCGTGTATATGTTCGTCAAAAAGAAAAATGTGCTAAATATATTGGTTTTCTTTATGAACACATGCATTATGATAGTATTTCTGATGATGATTTAATATGTGAAATTGAAAAATTAAATAATGATAAAAGTGTATCAGGTATGATAGTTCAATTACCTCTTCCTAATGGCATGAATGAAAAAAGAATTGTTAATAGTATTTGTGTCTCTAAAGACGTTGATGGTCTTACTTATCTTAATGCTGGAAGATTACTTAATAATGAAGAATGTTTAACAAGTTGTACACCAGCAGGGATTATGGAATTATTAAAAGCTTATAAGATTGATCCGTGTGGCAAGAGAGCAGTTGTAATTGGTCGTAGTATTTTAGTTGGTAAACCAATGATGAATTTACTTATTAATGCAAATGCTACTGTTACATTATGTCATTCTAAGACTGTTGATTTAGAAAAGATAACAAGAAAAGCTGATATTTTAGTAGTAGCTATAGGTAAACCTAATTTTGTAACACGTGATATGGTAAAAAGAGGTAGTGTTATTATTGATGTTGGTATAAATAGAGTAGATGATAAATTAATTGGTGATGTTAACTTTGATGATGTTAAAGATAAAGTTAAATTAATTACACCAGTACCTGGTGGTGTTGGTCCAATGACTGTTGTTATGTTAATGAATAATGTTTATAATGCATATTTAAAGAATAATAATTAAAGGGAGTATTTATGAAAAAACTAATTTATTTAACGACAAATCCGCATAAAGTAGAAGAAGCTAATGAATTCTTTGGTAAAAAATATGGATTTGATTTAGAAATAGTTAATCCTGATTTTGAAATCTTAGAAATTCAAGCAAAGACTTGTGGAGAAGTAGCAGGATTTAGTGCTAAGTATGCAGCTGATAAGTTAGGTTATCCGGTTTTAAAATCAGATACAGGATTATATCTTGATGCATTGGGGGGATTACCTGGTCCTTATAATGCTTATTTTGATAAACAAATTGGTGTTGATAAGTTTTTAGAAATGTTAAAAGGTGAAAAAAATAGAAAAGCAAGAATCGAACATTGTTTTGCATATTGTGAACCAGGTAGTAATCCTGTTATCTTTACTGGTGGAGGAACTGGTACAATTTCACGTAAAGCCAAAGGTGAAAGAGGAAGATGGCATGATAAATTCTTTATTCCTGATGGCGAGACGAAAACTTTAAGTGAACTAAGAGATATTGATTATGAAAGAGAAGCTTCATACTGGGGATGCGCTATTGATGATTTTGCTAAATGGTATAAAGAAAATAAATTAGATAAATAAAAAAGATGGGTAACCATCTTTTTTTATTGTTTAGTTTCAATTTTGATAAGTTTTGCATGAACAACAGCTCTTTCTTTAGCAGAACTACCATAACATGTTGATAATGTAAGTATTTTATCGTTAACATTAACTGTTGTTCCAAAATCATACATTGTTCTTTTACTGATCATATTTAAAAAGTTTTGGAAATCACGATCATCTGAGAAATTAACTTTTATGTAATCGTTTGTTGCTGGTAGGTGATATACACTAAATATTTGCCATAATGTATTTTCTTTTTCGGTACTTATTTTAATTACATGATATTCTTTATTATTTTGCCATTTCTTAGTAAAGACATTAGCTAAACTTCCAAACATAGAATCATCTTTACGATCATGACCATATATTATATTGTTTCTTGATAGTTTATTTATCTTATTACGATAATCTAAGAAGATCCAACCACCTGTATTATATGTTTTATTATAACTTCTTGTTAAATAGTATTTATTATCTTTACTTTGTACGAATGGATAATTAATGTAAGTTCCATCCATTTTAATCCAACCAACAGTATCTTTATTAGATTGTTTTAATTCTTTAAAATCAACATCCATCATTGGCATATAAATATAATCCCAATATGGATTTGATTTAGGAACTTCTTCTTGTTGTTCAATAACTTCAACATTTTCGGAGTTGTTATCAACAACCTCTTCCTTTATTTCTGTTTTCTCTTGAAGTTCTGATACTTGTTTTTTTGTTTTATCATTATCAATTTTCCATTTATAAATGTTTTCAATAGAAATTGCCATAACTACTAAACTAGTAGATGCCATTAAGATAATAATAATATTTATAATATTTTTCGATATATTTTTATTATTTTTTTTCTTCATATTCTCTCTCTACATAAGTATATTCTATTACAAAAAAAATTAATCTTCAATAATTAATTATATTTGAATTTTGTTCTTGAAATATGCATCCAAATATTATAGAATTATTATAGAGGAGGATAGCGGAAGTCGACAAATTGAAGACTTACGATATAAATTGTAGAAAATGGAAGAAAAATCAAATACAAAGAAAATTGTCGGGGCGATAGTTGGATTATTACTTCTTCTTGTATTGGCAATACTATTACTAGGTCAAGGTGATACTTATGAAGTTAAGTTTGACTCAGCTGGTGGTAGTAAAGTTTCAACACAAAAAGTTAAATCAGGAGAAAAAGCTAAAAAGCCAAAAGATCCTACAAAAGACGGATATGAATTTGTTTTATGGGAAAACGATGGCGTTAGATATGATTTTAATGAAAAAGTAACAGAAGACCTTACTTTAAAAGCAACTTGGAAAGAGGCAATTAAGAAATATAAAGTAACATTTGAACTTGAAGGTAAGGAAGAAACTTTTGAATTAGAAAAACTAGATGAAGATGTTACAGGCTATCTTAAATTTGAAGATCGCGAAGGATACGAAATAAGATGGTATGTAGGTGATGAAGAATATGATTTCTCAACACCACTTACAAAAGATGTTAAGTTAACTGGTAAATATGTTCAAACATCATCTTATACAATTACATTCGATTCTGATGGTGGAAATAAGATAGATAGTCAAAAAGTTGGTGTAGGAGAAAAAGCAAAAGAACCTAAAGCACCAACGAAAAAAGGTTATATCTTTGATGGATGGTATTATAACAATGCTAAATACGATTTCGATGCAACAGTAAAACGTAGCATGAAATTAGTAGCACATTGGAAAGAAGATCCAAATGTAAAAAGATTTAAAGTAACATTTAATACTGATAGTGGAACACCTGTTCCTCCAACGCAAACAGTTATGGATGGTGATAAGGCTACAAAACCTGCTAATCCAACTAAAAAAGGATTTGTTTTCGTTGATTGGGAATTAAATGGTACAGTTTATAACTTCAATCTAGCAGTAAAAGCAGATATTGAATTAAAAGCTACTTGGAGAGAAGCAGAAGTATATAAAGTAACATTTGATGCTGATAATGGTACACCTGTTACAACTCAAGAAGTTCAAGAGGGTGGAAAGGCAACAGCACCAGCTGCTCCTAAGAAAGATAAATCAATTTTTATTGAATGGAGACTTGATAATAAAAAATATGATTTCAATAAAGTAGTAACAAAAGATATTACTTTAAAAGCTTATTACGAAAAAGAAGTATATTATACATTAACTTATAATGCTAATGGTGGAACAGTAACACCAACAAGCAAAGAGTTGAAGAAACTTGATAAATACGGAAATCTTCCAACTCCTACATATACAGGATATACATTTATTGGATGGTATACATCAGCTAATGGTGGTACTGCTGTTAATTCTGGAACAACGATAAATGGAAATACAACAATTTATGCACATTGGACCAAGAATCCGGTAGCCGTACAAAGTATTAGTTTAAATAAAACTACAATGACTTTAAGAGTTGGATCTAGTGATACTCTAAGAGTTACATTTAATCCAACAGATGCATCAAATAAGACAATTACATGGTCTAGTAGTTCTAATGCTGCAACGGTTGAAAATGGTAAAGTTACTGCTAAAAGTGTAGGAACAGCTACAATTACAGCAACAAGTAATAATGGCAAAAAGGCAACATGTACCGTTACTATTGAAGCAGTACCTGTAGATAGTGTTTCTTTAAATAAGACAACATTAACTCTTAAGTTCGGTGAAACAGGTACATTAACAGCAACAGTTAAACCTGAAAATGCTGGAGATAAAAAACTTACTTGGACAAGTAGTGACAATACTGTTGCTACAGTTGATTCGAACGGAAAAGTAACTGCTCAAAGAAAACTTGGAACAGCTACAATTACAGCAACAAGTAATAATGGCAAAAAGGCAACATGTACTGTTACTGTAACGACAACATATAGATTAACGTATAATGCTAATGGTGGAAGTGTTAATCCAGGATATAAGGACTTAAATAACGGTGCTCAATATGGAACTCTTCCAACACCAACAAGAAGTGGTTATAAATTTGATGGTTGGTATACTGCTGCAAGTGGTGGAACAAAAGTTAGCTCATCTACAACAATAAGCGGAGATACAACAATATATGCTCATTGGGAAGAAATTGTTAATTATTCTATAATAGCGAATAAGATTCAAGGTGGATCAAGTGCTGTTAACATGCAGAGAAAATTAACAATCAAAAGAAATTCAACAGTATTAACTACTAGTCAGGTTCGTGAAATTGACAAACCTAACGGTGTTGATATTTGGATTCAAGGTGATGGAGATTTTGTTGTTCCATACAATGAAATAAAAAATTTGACTTCTCTTAAAATAAAATTAACAAGTGGAGAGGAGGTCACTGCGTCACTATCTTTCCCTGATGATTAATTATGAAAAATAAGAAATTAATAATTATAGTTGCTATAGCTGTTTTGCTAATAGCAGGAATTGTGTTCTTTATGATTAAAAGAGCAAATGATGATAAAAATGCGGTTTATACTGTTAAGATAAGTCTGGTGGATGATAAATCCCCAGACCGTATCCTAACGGTGTATAAAAATAATAAAAAAATAGAACATAAAGAAATCCGAAAAATGAACGGAACACTTTTGTGTGACTCAGAATATTCTACAGTTTATTTCGGTGAAATAAAAAATGAAACTGAGTTAAAAATTATTTTAAAGAATGATAAAGAAGTGGTTGCGAAGATTGAGAAAGGAGAATAAATATGAAGAAAAAATTATTATTATTCATAGTATTAATTGTCTTTGTGTTAGGTTTTAATGTTAAAGCAGATACATATTATACAAGCGATAGTTGTGATCCAAATACTCAACTATGTGTTGGCAATATGTCATATGTAATAGGTACACACCTATTTACACGTAGACCTGCTTCAGGTAGCCCTTATAATAGAGTATTAACCACTGAATGGATAATGCTTGCATCAAAAACTATAAGTGGGGATACTTATGAATCTTTGGATGATAGAGTTATCTATTACAAAGCGAGTGGTCCAGATGAAAATGGTAATCAATGGTTTAATGCCATTACTGATGAACCAATTAATCCACCTAGTAGTTTTACTATTGAATATAAAGATGGAGTAAAACAAATGTCTTCACCAACAGCGTTTCTAGATTGGGATGATGTTACTGATCCAAATGGGTATAATAAGTATTTAATCAATGATAAGGGACTGTTGTATGCTAACATTAAGATTCAAACAAGTGATAATAATATAGACGGTTATGAAGTATATGATAGTAATGATCGTGTTGTTGTTTCTGGTCCAGTTTCTGGGCCTCTTTCAATAATTGGGCCTATTCAAATTACTAAGCCAGAAACAACTCCTGCAACTTATTACGTAAAGGTATATAAAACATACCTTAATGAAACTAAAATGTATAGTACACCATCTCCAACAATAGAACTAGATTTTAATATGGTTATGCCTGGAGTAACATTAACTCAAGTTCAAAAAGAAAATGAACCTTTATATCGTTATAATCCTGAAGCTGACCCTGAAGTTGGTAATATTGAAACTGATGTTCAAGTAACTTTACCAGAGGGTGCTATTGTTGATGGCTATGAAATATTTAAAGTAACTGCTGGCTCTGAAGATAGAAGTGTTGCTATTGTACAAAAAGATGAAACTGGTAATTTAGGAAATGCTGTTTTATCTAACGAATTAGGTAAAAGTGGAACTTATTATGCAAAAGCATATAGAGGCAGTGGTGATAATAAAGTATATGGTGAAAAATCAGCTGATCTACAATTAACATTTAGAAATGCTGCTCCAACAGATCCAGTATTAGTTCAAGATTATCAAACTGAATATTCTAAATATTTTGTTCAAGATGGTAAATTAGCTACAAAATTAAAGATTACATTACCAGAAAATGCAATTGCTGATGGATTTGATGTATTTGAAAATGGTGAACGTGTTAATGCAGAAGATATCGGTGTTGATGGCATTGTAACAGTAACAGGTAGTCCTGATGTTGAAAGAACTTTCTGTGCTAAGACTTATGTAAAATATGGTTCTGCTGATAATTTCATTAAAGATCCTAGTGAAGAAGATTGTTTAACGCTAGACTTTGAAATGGTTATGGGTGAACCTACATTAGTAAAAGTTAGTGATGTTCGTTATGAAAATGGTCAAATGGCTATTGATGTAAATGTTACATTAGAAGATGGATTAACTGTTGATGGTTATGAAATTTATGAACAATTAGATCCTCTTGGTACACCAATTGAAGGTAACTTTGGTACACAAACAACTCTATATGATGAGCTTGGAAGTACAAAGACAATATATGCTAGAACATTTGTTCAAGTTGGTAATCAAAGAGTATATAGTGATTTTACTTCACCTTTACAATTAACATTTAGAGGTGAAATTCCAACAACACCAAATTTAGTACAATGGTGGGATCAAAGTATTGATCAAGAAGGATATACAAAATACTATGTAGAAAATGGTGTATTATCTACTAAAGTTAGAATTGAATTACCTGATTCTTATGTAGGAACAGGATATGATATATTTGATGAAAATGATCAAGTAGTAAATGATCCTGATGTCGATGTTGACGTTATGGGATTCATAACATTAGTAGGAGAGAATGATACTCCAGCAAGATATTATGCTAAAACATATATTAAATATGGAAATGCTACTGATTATATTAAAGATTATAGTGAGAAATCAAATGTCTTATTATTAGACTTTGATAAAAAGGTACCAAAACCAACTTTAATTAATAGTGATGAAGAATTCTATTATTTAAATGGTCAGATGGCTATTGATGCTCATATAACATTCCCAGAAGGTGCTCGCCCTGAGTATGCTGATGGATATGATGTATTTATGGTAAGTGGATTAGTTGTAGATTCTGTTGTTGCAACTGGTTTACCTACAGCTGATGTAGTATTAAAAGGAGATTTAGGTTCAACCAAAACATTCTATGCAAAAGCTTATGTTATGGTTGGCGATGATAAAATTTATAGTGATAAATCAAGCGATTTAACATTAACATTTAGAAATGCGGCTCCAACAGTACCTACATTAGTACATGTTTATGATGAAAATGATACAGAAGGTTATTCAAAATATTATGTTATAGATGGTAAGATTAAAGCTAAAGTAAAACTTGCTTTACCAGATGAATATATAGCTGATGGATATGATATCTTCGATCAAAATAATGAAATTATTAACACTAGTGAACTTGGTGTTGATGATGTTACTTATGTAACTGGTTCTTATGATATAACATCAGAATATTATGCTAAAACATATAAGAAATATGGAACATTAAAAGATTATAGTGATGAAGCAGCTGAACTTTCACTTGACTTTGATTTAGTTATGCCAACACCATCATTACTTCAAAGTAATGAAGATGATGATGCATTCTATTTCGATGAAGAAAAAGGTATGCTTGCAACAAAAGCTTACATAACAGTACCTAATAATGCTGTTATAGAAAATATTAGTGGATATGAAGTTTATGAACAATTAGTTCCAAATGCTGATCCAGTAGTTGGTACTTACGGTGAGAATGTAACTTTATATGGAAATGTTGCAGATACAAAAACGTTCTATGCTGTTACTTATACAGTAATAGATGGTGTTAAAGTATATAGTGAAAACTCTACAGCATTATCATTAACATTTAGAAACTTTATTCCAACAAAACCTGAATTAGTTCTAAGTTGGAATGAAAATGATGATCCAGATGGATATACAAAATACTTTGTAGAAAATGGTAAGTTATCTGCTTATGTTAAAGCAAATATACCTGAATCTGGTTTCGCTCATGGATATGATGTTTTTGATGAAAACAATGTAAGAGTTAATACTATTGATGTTGATACTGAAGGAACAGTATTAATTTCTGGATTAGCTAATACACCAAAAACATATTATGCAAAAACATATATTAAATATGGAACAGGTGAAAATGCTGTTAAAGATTATAGTGAAGCATCAAGTACTTTAACTCTTGACTTTAACAAAAAAATGCCAACACCAACATTAGTAAAAGTTGATGATGAGTTCCGTTTCGATAATGGATTAATGGCAATAGATGCTAAGATTAATGAATTGCCAAGTGCATCAGAAGTTGATGGTTACGATGTATTCGAAGAAAATGATGTTGTTGCAACTGGTACTAGAACAGGAAGTGTAACCTTAAAAGCTAATTTAGGTGCAACTAAAACATATTATGCAAAAACATATGTAATGGTTGGTGAAGATAAATTATATAGTGCTGAATCTGAAGAGTTAACATTAACATTTAGAAACGGCGTTCCAACTAAACCAACATTATTACTTGGATGGAATGAAGAAGATGATCCAGAAGGTTATACAAAATATTCTGTTTATAATAATCAATTAGCAACTCTCGTATATATTGAATTACCTGAGAATGCTATTGCTGATGGATATGATATTTTTGATGCCAATAATCAAATAGTTAATCAAGAAGAATTAATTCCAAGTGCCCTTGCGGTAGTTATTGGAGAACCTGAACAACCTGCAACATATTATGCAAAAACATATAAGAAATATGGAACAGGTGCAAATGCTTTAAAAGATTATAGTGAAGAATCTACTCCATTAACTCTTGACTTCCATTTGGTTGTTCCAAAACCAACATTAGTTCAAGATGAAGTTCAAGGTGACTTATATTTCTATGATGAAACTAAGAATATGTTAGGAACAGATGTTCATATAACATTCCCAAATGATGTTAATACAAGTAATATTACTGGTTATGATATATTTGAATCTCTTGCTCCAAATGCTGAACCAATAACAGGTATTATTAATGAATCAACAACTGTTTATGGTGAATTAAAAGATACTAAGATGTTCTATGCAAGAGCTTATGTTCAAGTTGGAACACATAAAATTTATAGTGATCTTTCAACTGGATTAGAATTAACATTTAGAAATGCTGCTCCAACTCCAGTAAGTAGATTCAAACAAAGTGTTGATCTTATTCGTGAAGAGGATCCAACTTATGATCCAGAAGGATATTCAAAATACTTTGCACAAGATGGCAAAGTTGCTACAAATGTATATGCAATTTTACCAGAAACATATAACGCAGATGGTTATGATGTATTTAAAGTAGTTAATGATAGTGATGATATACTTGTTGTAGAAAATAATGTAATCGGTGGAAATTCACCAGTTATTGTAGAAGATTTAAATACAACTGCAACATATTATGCAAAAACATATAAGAAATATGGCACTACAAATCCTATTAAAGATTATAGTGAAGCAAGCGAAATGCTTGAACTTAATTTCCAATTAAAATTACCAAAACCAACTTTAGTTCAAGTTGACAATGAATTTGTTTATGCAAATGGACAAATGTCAACTGAAGTAACAATGGAATTACCTGATGAAGCAGAATTCGCAATGTTAAATGGTTATGATATATTCGAATCTCTTGCTCCAAATGCTACTCCAATTGAAGGTGATACACCTACAACAGTTTATGGTAATTTAGGAGAAACGAAGATCTTCTATGCAAGAACTTATGTTGAATTAGGAGATGAAAAAATATATAGTGATTTCTCAACAGGATTAGAATTAACATTTAGAAATGTTGTTCCAACACAACCTGAATTAGTTCTAAGTTGGGATTCAGAATTTGATCCAAATGGATATACTAAATACTTTGTAGATGGTGATAAGATTGTTGCAAATCTATATGCTGACTTACCTAATAACGCAAATGCTGATGGATATGATGTATTTAAAGTAGTTACTGATGGTGACGATATCCTTGTTGCTGAAAATGTTAGAGTAGGTAATGCTACAAGAGTAATGGAACTTCCTGATACAAATGCTTCATATTATGCAAAAGCATATGTTAAATATGGATCTGGAAATGACGTTGCTAAAGATTATAGTACAAAATCTAATAATGTAGATCTTGATTTCCATAAAATTTTACCTACACCTCAATTAGCTCAACATAATGATGGTGAAAACTTATTCTATTATGATGCTACAAGAGAAATGATGGCAACAAACCTTGAAATGTCATTAGATAATGATATGTTTACAGATTACATTGATGGTTATGATGTATTTGAAAACTTAAATGGTGATCCAATTGCATCAGGAGCTTATAGTGATTTATTAACTGTATATGCTCCAATAAATGCAACTAAGACATACTATGCTAAGACATATGTTACATATATAAGTGGTGTAGATGAAAATAATCAAGAAATAATTTCAAAGATTTATAGTAGTGAATCACAACCTTTAACATTAACATTTACTGCTACAGTTCCAGAAGCACCAACACTTGCTCTAGATTGGAACAATGTTGATGATCCAAATGGATATACAAAATATTATGTTAATGAAGGTAAGTTATATACAGATGTAAGTCTTGTATTACCTCAAAATTCAAATGATAATGATGCTGATGGATACGATGTATTCGAAGGAGATACTTTACTTGCAAGTGCTCAATCATTTGATGAACATCTTGCAATTGAAGGAACATATGAAACTTCAAAAACAATCTATGCAAAAGCATATAAGAAATATGGTAATGCTAAGATTTATAGTGCTGCTTCTAATGAATTAACTCTTGATTATGTATTAATTGTTCCTACACCAGAGTTTGTTCATGATTGGAACAATGTTGATGATCCAAATGGATATAACAAGTTCTATTATGATGATAGAGAACGTAAGATGGCTACTGATGTAAGCATTAATTATAGTTCTAGTGTTGTTCATGGAAATATAGATGGATATATTGTTTATGGTTCAAATGGTAGTACTAGACCAACACCAGTTGTAACAGCAACAGCACTTGATCAACATGTTTCTGTTTATGGAACAATTGGTGAAAAAATGACATATACTGCAAAAGCATATGTAAATATTGGAGAATTAAAAGTATTAAGTTCTAATTCTCAACCATTAGTATTTGATTTCAAGAATAATTTACCAAAACTTGTATTAAAGGTAAAAGATGGTAGAGAGCCATTAAAACCTTATGTAATTCTTAATAAAGAAGAATTCTGTACAAATGATAATTGTATGGTAGATAGTGTTGAATTCTTTGAATATGGTAAAGCATCATTACCAGGTTTAGGTGGAGATATTTATACACCAATTGAATTAGATTATGCAAGTTCAAGTAACAATGGTCCATTAGATAATCGTGTTTACGATGTACCTAATGTTAAGAAGAGTATTACAGCTAGAGCAGTAGTTAAATATGATAGAAATAACATTCTATATGGTGACTATGCTGAAGTAGTTAAAGTTGATACAGAAATCCCTGTACCAGGACTTGATATAAGAAATATTGATTGTAGTACTGGTGATTCATGTACAATTTATGATGTAGGTAGTCCAATTCTTGAAACAACATACTTCATTAAAGATGAAGAAAATCCAGTATACTATTATGACTATATGGATTTATTCGAAGAAGGTGTAACTGAACCAGTACTTGTAGGTATTCCAACAGGTGCTACTAGAGAATTAAACGGAATTGAAGTTTTATCAACAAAGAATTATTATGCTAAAGCATATGTAATGTATAATGGTGAAAAGGTATATAGTAATCCAACAGAAACACAAACAGTAACATTCAATTATGAGATTGCTACACCAACATTAAGTGAAAACGGTCATCCTGCACCATATGTATATTTGATTGGTATTAATGCTGATGATTATTTAGTTAGTAATGAAGAACCGCTTACATATAAGATTGATGGATTCAAATTATATGAAAAAAATGGAGATGAATATGTAGAAGTTGATTTACCACATGAAACAGATGCTAATGATATGAGAGATAATCGTATCTTTAGTGAAATTGATGTAGTTAAAACATATTATGCAAGAGCATATAAGACATTTGGTAATAAGACAGTTTATAGTGAATATTCAAATCCAGTTGTATTTGAATTACATGTACCAAAACCAACTATTGCTACACCTGATCCAGTAGTATGTAGTGGTATGACATGTAGTATTGATATTGGAAGTCCAATTACTACAACTAATACATATTATTTAGATAATGAAAATCCAAATAATAGTGTTTATTACTATGACAAGATGGATTTATTCGATGATGAAACTGATGAGTTAGTATTAGCTGATATCCCTACAGGTGGTGTAGGAGTATTAGAAAATGTACCAAGAGGTTCTATTAAGACATATTATGCTAAAGCATATGTAATGAATGGAACTCAAAAGATTTACAGTCAAGAATCAGAACCTGTAACTATCACATTTAGAGCTAATGTTGCTTCAATCGATTTCAAAACAGCTACAAAGATTGATGTAACAAATGCTGCACCAAGTGATAATCCAGGTATTACTGCTAATATTAATAAATATGATGTAACAAAAGATGGAAATACAATCACTGTTACTGATAGAAGAATAATTCCTTATATAGGTGGAAATATTCCTACAGCTAAGAAGTGGGTTGGAATCCTTGTTGATCTTGGAGTAAAAGTTCAAGGTACAACATATACAATTGAAGCTGTTGACTACGCTGATGCACAACGTTGGGGTGCAACAAATGATACAACCTTCATTATGTGGTTAACAACAGAACAAGGTGGAACATTTACATTCACTAATGTTGATGAACCAACTGATACAATTAATATCACAGTTAATTTTGAAGAAGATTTCCCAGTTGCTAACTTAGCAAATGTATCTGTAATAAATGCAGAGAATGCAGTGTCTGGAGATAATCCAGGCATTGCAATCAATGCTGATAAATATACAGTATCTAAAGATGGAACAACAATAACTGTTTATGATAATGGAATTGTTCCATATGTTGGTGGAAATATTGCATCACCTAAAAAATGGGTAGGAATCCTTGTTGATTTAGGTGTTAAAGTAGTAGGAACAGGAAACTATGGAATAAATGATGAAGATTATGCTGATGCAGCACGTTGGGGAGCAACAAATGATACAACCTTCATTATGTGGCTAACAACAGAACAAGGCGGAACTTTCTCATTTGCTAATGTTGATGATGCTAATGATACAATTGATGTAACAGTAAGATTTATTGATCCAATCTCATTTGAGAGTGCTTCAAAGATTGATGCATCAAATGCTACATCAACAGATAATCCAGGAATTACTGCTAATATTAATAAATATACGGTAACAAAAGATGGAAATACAATTACTATCAAAAATAATGGTTTAACTCCTTATGTTGGTGGTAATACATCTACTCCAATGAAATGGGTAGGAATCCTAGTTGATTTAGGAGTAAAAGTTCGTGGATCTAATTATACAATAGAAGATATTGATTATAGTGATGCCCAAAGATGGGGAGCAACAAATGATACAACATTTGTTATGTGGTTAACTACAGAGAGTGCTGGTAATTATACCTTCACTAATGTAGATAATCCAAATGATAGTATCACAATAACCGTTGTTGTTGACGATATCCCAGCTATTAGATTTAAAAGTGCAACACCAATAAGTATAAATGGTATGACAGAAACTGATAATCCAGGTATTGCTCAAAATGCTGGAAATTATACAGTAGCAATTGGTGTAAATGCTTTCACTATTACGGATAATGGTTTAACAGCATACGTAGGAGGAAATAGTACGGAACCAAAAAAATGGGTAGGTGTATTAGTTGATTTAGGAGCAAAAGTTCAAGGTGTTCAATATCATATTGAACCTGAAGATTACGCTGATGCACAACGTTGGGGAGCAACAAACGATACAACCTTCGTTATGTGGTTACCTCATGAAACTGGCACTAATCGTACAATCATTTTCCAAAATGTTGAAAATCCTAACGATTCAATTTCACTTGTTGTAAAATTCAAATAAAAGATTGACTTAAAAAGTCAATCTTTTTATTTTAAAATATGATATTATATATTTAAGGAGTTTTATTATGTCAAAAGCAAAAAGATTAATTATAAGTATTAGTGTGACTTTATTAGTTGGATTTATATTATTTTATTTATTTCTTCCACCAATAAATATTCATTCTAATGCTTTCTGGATTTATTTTATTTTTCTAACATTATTGTTTGGATTACTTAATTTTGGAACTGGTATTATTGGTTTAATGCTTAAAAATGATTCAAAGAAATCTAAAAGTTTTGATTTTCGTGATAAAAAGAATTATTTACCAGTAATTGTACCAATTATCATTATTGTTGTAACAGCAATTGTTAGAATCATTAATAAGCCTTTATTTATGTCAAAAGCTTACTATAACCGTATTACAGTTACTAATGGTAATTTTAGTGAAGATATTGAAGAGGTTGATTTTAACACCCTTGCAGTTGTTGATCGCAATTCTAGTATGAAACTAGGTGATCGTGTAATGGGTGAAATGGGAGAACTTGTTAGTCAATTTGATGTTAGTGATAAGTATACTCAAATCAATTATAACGATGAAATATTACGTGTTACACCTCTTGATTATTCTGATGTTATTAAATATTTTACTAATAAAAAAGAAGGTATTAAGGGTTATGTAACAGTTAATTCTGTAACTGGCGAAGCTAAACTAATTAAATTAGAAAAAGGTATGAAATATAGTGAGAATGCTATCTTCTTTGATAATGTTTATCGTTATTTAAGATTTAAATATCCTTTTGATAATTTTGGAGAAATTAACTTTGAAATTGATAATGAAGGTAATCCATATTGGATTATGCAAGTTATTGAATATCATGGTATTGAGCAAAGACCTGATATTAGTCATATTATTATTTTAGATGCTATTACAGGTAAGACAACAAAATATGCAGTTAAAGATGTACCTACATGGGTAGATCATGTATATGAACCAGATTTAATTATTGATCAAGTTGATGACTGGGGTAGTTATGCTAACGGATTCTTTAATACCCTTTTTGGACAAAAAGGTATGAAGATGACAACTGATGGTTATAACTATATGGCTATGAATGATGATATCTATATGTATACGGGTATTACAAGTATTGTAAGTGATGAAAGTAATTTAGGTTTCATTCTTACAAACTTACGTACTAAAGAAACTAAGTTCTATGATTGTCCTGGAGCAGAAGAATATAGTGCAATGAATTCAGCTAAAGGTCAAGTACAACAAATGAACTATACAGCATCATTCCCATTATTAATTAATTTATCAGGAAGGCCTACTTATGTAATAAGTCTTAAAGATGATGCTGGACTTGTAAAAATGTATGCCTTTGTTGATGTTCGTGATTATCAAAAAGTTGTTGTTACTGATGCTTCTCTTGGTATTCAAAATGCGGCTTATAACTATTTAAATAATAATGGAATAGTTGTTAAAGGACAAAAGATAACCATAACTGTTCGTGAAATAACAAGTGTTATTATTGATGGTAATACATATTATTATATTGTTGATGATGATAATAATAAATATCGTGTATCTATTAAAGTTAATAGTAATAAACTTCCTTTTGTTAAAGTAGGAGATGAATTAAAAATTTCTTATAACGAAAAAGAAGTTCGTGAAATAACTAGTATTGAATAAAAAAAATGAATCATTTATTGATTCATTTTTTATATATACGATAAACATTTAATGAAGGATGATTAAATAATCTTAAATAATGTTTTGATCCTAATCCGTTAGATATATATATATCATTATCTCCTTCTTTATAATAACTATCAGAATATTTGCTTTCGTTAAAAATACCTGCTATTTTAGGTAATTTAATTTCACCATATAATGTATGTCCAGCTAAAGTAATATCACAGTTTGTATTAAATTTGTCAAAATAATCATAATTATGTATTAGACAAATATTGTATCCATCAGTATTATTAACACTAGTTGGATTATTAATATTTAATCCTTTAACTGTAATACCATCGACCTCTTTATTGAATAGTTCTTTAGTATCATTATTAAGAATAGTAAAACCTGCTTCATTCATAACTTTTACAAAATCATCTTTATCAAGTTCACCATAAACAGCATATTTTCCATAAGGTGCTTCTAACTCTTTAAAGAATTTAATTAAGTTTTCACTTTTAATTAAATTATAACTAGTATGAACTAAATCTCCAGTGAAAACAATAATATCAGGTTTTATTTTTTTAATTTCTTTACTTATTTTAGTTAATTCAGAATCTCTAATTGTTCCCCCATATAATAAATCAGATATTTGAACTATTTTTAATCCATGAAAACTATTAGGAATATTATCATATAAATATTTTTCTCGTGTTACAATGAAACTTGTTCCAACAAAACGCATGTATAAAAAGAAGAGAGTAATTATAAATATAATAATTACGAGAACTTTAGATAATTTTTTAGAAAAGTTAATTCTTTTATCTTTTTCAATTTCATTTGTAATATCACGATTTATCTCGCGTCTACTTATCATTTCATCACCACAGGGATTATTGCAATAAGTGATAGTACAGTATTATGGAACATATGTGCAAGAATTGTTGTATAAATGTTATCAGTATCTACTAAACACTTAGCGAATGCGGATCCAAAAGCACCATATGATAATATAAATAAATATTCAAGATTATTAGATGAACCTATTACATGCATAAGACCAAATAAGAATCCACTAGCAACAATAAATATTATTTTATTTTTAAAACAATCTTGTAATGATTTTCTAAACATCAACTCTTCAATAATAGGAGCAAATAGGGAAGTAGCAAAAAACATTAATAATGGTTCACTTTTTAAAAAAGATTGTACAGCTTCTTCATTTTCACCAGCGGTTTCAATAAAGGTTCCTAAAATAGTATTTATTATTGTCATTGCAAGAAATCCAATAAACCACCATTTAATAGCAACTTTTGCATATTTAACAAAACTATTTTTAAAGTCTTTCCATTTATCTATAAGATATTTTCGATAACGAATTATATATATTATGATAAATACAACATATTTAGCATACATACATAATACTTTCGATCTAGGTGATAAATTATCATATTTTATACCTAGTGCATACCAAACTATTTCAAATAACATGAAAGCAAAAATTGTTATGATAAAAAAAACAATTTCTTTCGTTTTACTATTGACGCTATTGTTTACAACTTCATTTACATTGTTATTCATATTATCACCATAATAATCTTAACACAATATAGACAAAATAAAAAGATGTAATTAAACTAGTTTTACATCTATTACTTCAGGAATTTCATTAACTAATATTTCTTTTATACCATCATTTAATGTTACATTTTGAAGACCACAATCAGCACATGCTCCCATAAACTTTATATAAGCAACACCATCTTCATATTTAACAAGTTCAATATCTCCACCATCATTTATAAGGAATGGTCTAAGTTTATCAAGAACAACATTTATTTTTTCTTCCATAAGTCACCTCATATGTATTATAGCACTTTTTCGTTATTTACACTTGATTTTTAATGCATTTTATTATACAATCTATATTGTTATTTGAGTTTACGTCCTAGTAGCTCAGCTGGATAGAGCAACGCCCTTCTAAGGCGTGGGTCTGGGGTTCGAATCCCTACTGGGACGCCATTTATGAATAAAACATCCTTTGGATGTTTTTTTTGCTAATTTAATTCTTTTTTATGTTATAATTTCTATGGAGGATTTATGAAAAGAAATTTATATGGTATTTCTATACTAACAATCACAGGATTATATGGAATGTTAGCTGCAGTTATTATTTTAGCTTTTGCTTTAGCTGACCTACCTATAACAACAGCACTTCTTATTAGTATAATTACTTTGGTAATTCAATTTCTTATTTCACCATGGTTAACAGATTTAACTATGAAATGGTTTTATAAAGTTGATTTTCATGCAACAATGCCAGATTACGTTAATAATTTTATAGATACTATTTGTACGAAATATAATATGAAAAGACCAAAGATTGGTTATATTAATGATGGTGCTCCTAACGCATTTACGTATGGAAGAACCAAAAATGATGCAAGACTTGTTTTGACAAGAGGGGATTTTGAGTTATTAACAGAAGATGAAGTATTAACTGTCATCGGACATGAACTAGGTCACGTTGTTCATTATGACATGCTTGTTATGACTTTTGCTCAACTTGTACCACTTGTACTATATTACATATATAAAGTATGTACAGAAGGAGATAGTAGTGATAGTAAGAATAATGCTGCTGCTGTTGGTATTGTTGCTTATGTATTATATATTGTATCTCAATATATCATTTTATGGTTATCAAGAACAAGAGAATATTATGCTGATGAATTCTCAGTAAAAGAAACAGGAAATCCAAATGGATTACAACGAGCTCTTATTAAAGTAGGATTTGGTCTATCTATTGCAACATCTGATAAGAAGAATCATTCTGTAAAAGATGTTGGTGCTTTAGGTTTATTTGATTCTAAAACAGCTAAAGCTCTTGTTATTGCATCTAATAATAACTTATCAGATACAGATAATGTTAAGAATGCAATGAAATGGGAAATGTGGAATCCATGGGCTAAATATTATGAACTTAATTCTACACACCCTTTAATTTCTAAAAGATTAGAAGCTATTAGTAAATATGCTCCTGATTATAATCAAACACCATATGTGGTATTTGATTTACAAAAAACAGAATCTTATGTTGGTAACTTCTTATTTGAAGTATTAATTGCAATTATGCCAACAATAACAGTTATTTTAACATTATTTGCTACTGTAATGATGATGGCTTTAATGGATGATCCTGATGCATGGAAATTATCTCTTGGTGTAGGATTAATTTTAATGGCATTATTTGGCTTTATAAAATACAGAAGAGCTCATAGAAAAGGCGAATATCAAAAAACAACAGTTAGAGATTTATTAGGTCTTGTTAATGTATCTGGTATTACATCAGTACCTTGTAGTGTTACAGGTAAAATAATTGGTAGGGGAGATCCAGGTTGTATCTTCAGTGAAGATTATATTGTTCAAGATGATACAGGTATTATCTTCCTAGATTATAATCAACCATTAAGATTGTTAAATAAGATTTTTGCGATTTTCAAATCACAAAAATATATTAATCAATTAGTAACAATAAGAGGTTGGTATAGACGTAATCCAACACCATTTATTGAAATATATGAATGGGAAGTATTAGGTGATAAGAAAAAGATTTATTCATTTATTACAAATGTTATTCTTTATATCTTATTAGCTTTAGGTGGATTAGTACTTACAATATTATATTTTATATAATTGACAAATTAGACACTTCTATTTATAGAAGTGTTTTTCTTTTGTGTTAATAAAGGATATAATTATAGTAGAGATGATGTGTATGGTAGAAGAGAATAATTTAGAAAAAACTAATACTATAAAAAATAAAACAATTGTTTTAGTTTCTTTAATATTGCCAATTTTACTAATAATTGGTTTTCTATTAAAACCTATATTTTTAAAAAATAATGAAGAAATTTCTCTTGGTGATATAAATGAAACGATGGATTATCAGTTTAGAGTAAGTTGGAATGACTATGGATATGAAAGTTATAGACCACAAAGTGTAAAATATGATTTATATAATGTTTTAGATGAAGAGACAGTAGTTAGTTCAGTAACATTATCTTTTAATCAAAATTCTCATGTCACATATGGCACATTTTCAAATGTTCCAAAATATAATTCAAATAATAGTTTAGCAAAGTATATTATAAAGCAAGAACCTCTTGATAATTATACACAAACTTATAATAAGTCTGTAAGAAAAGGACTCTGTATAGAATTTGGTAATGACATAGAGTTTAGTGGTAATCAAACATATCTTGTTTTTATATTTAAGAATACTGATAATGATAGACATTATTTAAACAGTAGATATTCAAATGAAAAATTTTATGCTAATGATTTAAAAAATAAAACAGTTTGTATTCCAACACCACAAACTGAATATTTTGAAATTTATGGTGGCAGTACATCAAGACTAGAAATAAAGAGAATCTATCCAGTAGATAATGTAAGTTATAGTTCAACTAAATATAACCGATCTACTATTTATCGATCATATTATGGTGATTACTATCCTTCTAGGTCACCAGCTGCATATTCATGGCAATCAACAACTACAAACTTTCCTGGTGCTGATATTATATCTAATGGTATTAATTATTATGATTATTCATATGACGTTGAATGGGAAGATACTGATTATGAATCAATTCGTCCTAGTGAAGTAACAGTAAATCTTTATAATGAAAATGATTTAAATACTATTTTACAAACGCAAACTTTAAATATAACAAATACAACTTACTACAATAGATGGAGTGGAACTTTTAAAAACGTTGCTAGATATAATGAAGATGGTACAAAAGCAAAGTATATTATTAAGCCAATACCACAAAACGATTATGTTAATTATTATGATAGAAAATATGATGCAAATGCTACATGTATAGAATTTGGAGAAAATGTTTTCAATGGAGATGAATCTAAAACACTTCGAATTGGATATTTAAGTAGTGTTGTTTATTTGTATCAAAATAAAACTGATATCTTTAAATATAATGATTTAAAAAACAAAACGATTTGTGTTCCGTCATATAATGGAATTTTTAAACTTTTCTTAAATGGAGATATTAGTAATTTGGATATCAAATATATATATCCGGATTATAATCCTTTTAGTGAATCTAATGGTTACAATAGTGAAGACGATGTTAAAGAGGATTTTTATAACGAAAATTATCCACAAAATAGTGATAGTGATCTTGTTTCTTATATGTTTAAAAGTTCTAAAAAACCTTTTCCAAATGCTAATTTAATTAAATTTGCATATAATAAATATGATTTGAAATTTGATAAATATTGGGAAAATGATAGTAGTGAGTATAGACCAAATAGTTCAGAATTTTATTTATATAGAAAAGATAATTTAAATGAGGTTTTGAGTACTGTTGTCCTAGATTCAAGCAATGTTGATCCTGATGATAGTAACCATTGGATAGGAACATTTAAAAACATAAGAAAATATGATGATAATGGAAATAGAATAGAATATGCTATTAGAGAAAAGCCTATTCCAAACTATATAACATCATATGATTCAAAAGATGGTTTATCAATAAAATTTAATGAAAAAACAAAATTTGGATATTCTAATGCTATGCATCTTTATGCATATAATCAATCTTATGGGTGGAGAAATTTTGTTAATAATGTTAGTTATTCTGCTCTAGGCGATAATGTAGGTGGTAAAACATATGATCTTAGTTTCCTTGATGATAAAAGATTGCAATCTTTAAATTCGCCTCTTTTAAGCGCAATCAATCTCGATCCTAAAGATACTATCTTTGGTAAAATAATTGAATTTATAGGGCAAGACTATCCAGAAATGTATCATAATACCTCATTAATGGATGATTATGCTTATATGTATAGTTATTCATTGTCAGATCATAGTCAAAAACTATTCTTTACATATCGTGGAGATAGTTGGCAAGGAGATTATGGTTTGAAAATCGATAAAATTACGACAATAGGTGATGAAGTTATTATTACATCTAGATTAAATTTTAGAGATTTAGAAATAACAAAAGAATGGGATGATAAAGGATATGAAAATTTAAGACCATCTAATGTAACAATTGATATCTATAACGCTAAAAATTTAAATAATCCAATAAAAACTGTTCAATTATCAACTTCTGATATAGTTGATGAATATACTTGGAAGAAGACAATTAATAACTTACCTAAATATGATGAATCATTAGCTGAAATAGAATATATTATCTCAGAAAGAAAAATAAGCGATGATTATATTACAGTTTATGATGCTGATCCATCATATAATGGATTAGCTATTGAATTTGCAGATGATATATATGGAGTAGGTTATATTTATACTGGTTATAGCGTAGAAAATGGAACTTTATATTATAGTGGCAATGGTCGAAAAGGATATTATCATCCTAGAACTGGTAGAGATAGTGGATATCAAGATGATATTTCAGGAAGAACAGCGTTCATTAAAACAAAGAATTTGTATTTAATGATTGATAATACTACTGCATATGATAATGTTGACGGTAACTTCAACGTAAAAATTAATGATATTTACCCTGTTCAATATACCAATAGTAATTCTCATACAACGAATTTAAATAGTTATGGTAATATTTATGATTTAGGTATTTCATCCTATAATGATTATTTAGACGTTCAAAATAATGATGAATATGTAAACAAATATTTGCTTTGGGAATATAAATGGGAAGGATCTCTTGTTCCTAAAAAAAATTGTTATATTATAAGAAATAAAATTAATAAAACGTCTATTCCAATTGAGAAAGAATGGAATGATCCCGGTTTTGAAAGTAATAGACCCGAAAAAGTAAAGTTTAATCTATATAATATAAAAGATGAAACTAAAATTGTTAGTACACTTGAATTAACAAAGAGCAATGAAAATCA
>JAEEZO010000003.1 GCA_016291895.1 Caryophanales bacterium | reverse complement strand
GGCGTACCAATTTATGTTGCTGATGCTACTCAATATACTGAAGAAGGTTATGTTGGGGACTCTGTTAATGAAATGTTACTAGATTTATATCATGAAGCTGGTGATGATATTAAAAAAGCTGAAAGAGGTATTCTAGTTATTGATGAAATCGATAAAAAAGCTAATAATCATGGTGATCGTTCTGATATCTCACGTGGAGCCGTACTTCAAAGTTTATTAAAAATTGTTGAAGGAACAAAGAAAAAAATTAAGTATGAAGAAGCACTTCCATCAGGAGCCGTTGTTAGAAAGAAATTAGATTTTGATACTAATCGTTTAACAGTTATTTGCTTAGGTGCTTTTGAAAACCTTGAAAAGTTCCGTGAAGAACGTATTAGAAAAGCAACAAAACCAAAAGGAATGGGTTTCCAATCTGATTCTGACCAAGCTAAAGCTAGAGAGAATGAAAATAAAGTTAATCGTAACTTTATTAGTGAAGATTACGAAGCTTATGGTATGGGTAACCAATTTATTCCTCGTTTTGAAGGTAAAGTATACTTAAATTCTTTAACTAAAGAAAATATGGTTGATATCATGAAAAATTCTAATTTATCAGCAATTAAGTTAAAGAAAGAAGAATATCTTCTAGATGGTGTTATCTTAGAGTTTACAGAAGATTTTTATGAAAAATTAGCTGTTATCGCTGTATCTAAAAAAGCAGGAGCTCGTGGTATTAGTGAAGCTTTAGAAGATACATTTGAAACATTAGGATTAAATGATTTAGATACAACTCAATATCAAAAAATTATTTTGAATGGTGAATGTATTACTAATCCAGAAGCTTTAGTTTTAGTTCCTCGTGAACAACAAAAAGTAAAGAAATTATAATGTTAAGTAATGTAAGATAGAATATTTTTATTCTATCTTTTTTATATACTCCATGCTATAATAAAATTGTAAAATAATAATAAGGGTGTGAGTATATGAAAACAGTATTATTTTTAATTAATGGATGGGGAGTTGAACATAAAAGTTCATATCCTATTTATGATAAAGAAATAGTTCCTAATTTTGATACACTTTTGAATAAATATATGTTTGAAAGGATTAAAAAGACAACAAATAATTATCAAGAAGCTTATCGTAATATGAGCTTGGATATTAATGAAATATATAATTATTCAATTGTTCGTAAAGCTATTGACGATGGAAGTCTTATTAATCATGAAGCTTTAAAAGCCATAAAAGAAAGATTTGATCAACATAAGGGAAAACTTCAAATTATGTGTCTAATTGATCGTAGTATGAAAATAGTTGATGATTTACGATATGTATTAAAATATTTAAATCCACCTAGTAAAGAAGAAGGTGTGGTTACTAAAGATAAGGTTTTCTTAAACTGCATTTTAACTAGTAATGATTATAATGATTATGATGCTATTCAAGAAATACTTAGTAAGATGAATGCTGATTTATCTGAATATGCAACTATTGGTATGGTAATGGGACTTGCTTCTATAAGTAATAATATTCCTCAAGTTGATATGAACTTTAATATTAAGATCTTCTTATCAGAAGTTGGAGAACGTTGGCAATCATTTAAACAAAAATTTGAGGTTAGTCAAAATCTAAAACAAGCTCCTGTTTATGTAAAACCATTTGTTGTTAATACAGGATTTAAATTAGAAAGTGAAGATCAATTATTCTTCTTTAATTATGATACTATCAATTTAACAAATTATATGAAAACGATTAAAGCTATTAACTATGGTGAAGGAATAGCAAATAATATTAATTTCACATCATTATTCCCTGTTAAATATGATCAAGAAATTCCTCATATGTTAGAATCATCAAAATCAGATGTTTCTCTTGCTAAAACATGTGAAGGTTTAGGCTTTAAAACATTAGTAATGGCTAAAAAAGACCAAATTGGTACAATTAATTATTATTTAAATGGTCTTGATAACGTTTCTAATCCTAATATTAACTTTATTGAGTTTGATAATTATTTATATCATGATGATGAGATTGTTAGTGTTATAAATCATTATGATCATGATTTAATAATTATTAACTATGATATTGATGGTTGTAAATCAGTTGATGAATTAAAAGATACATTAAAGAAGATTGATTCTACTTTAGGTAAAATATATGAAAATATGAAGACTAATAGTTATACCATTGTTGTTAGTTCTTTATATAGTAATGATCAAAAGTTTATTAATGAAAAAGGTGAAGCTTGTAATGTCATGTATAATGAGTATTTACCTATAATCTATATTGATAACTTTATTACAAGAAAGAATTATATTATTAATCCTGATGGTACTATTAATGATTTATTTAAAGTTTGTTATAAATCTATTAATAAGAAATATCCAGGTAATAGTATTGTTGTAAAAAAGAATGTATTATTTAAATTGTTCTTTAACAACTAGTGTAAAAAGAAGTGTAAATCACTTCTTTTATTTTTGTAAACAATTGACAATTGACATAAGGCAATATATATTGATTATAGAGTCCATGATAAGTGAGGATTTTAATTATGAGAGATAAAGTCCCATAATGTACACTAATATCGATTTAATTTATTAAATAGTGATTAGATAATGTACTATAGGGTAAAATGAAAAGAACATTATCACTTATTAATTAAAAAAATTTTAACTTGTACTAGGAACTCACGTATTTAATTAGACATATATTATTAAGTTAACCATTAATTAAAGTAATAATATTAATTAAATATCTGTAGCCAGTTAAATTTATTTTTTGTTAATTAGTGTAGGAGGTGATTTACCTAAGTTGATAAAATAAAGTAAATCATTATTATTTACACTAGTAACTATTAATGATTAACTTTATATTTTAATTATTAGAAATAGTAATTATAATATCAATAAAGGTTAATATTAAAAGAAGATACGAAATTATTTATTTAATTTCATATCTTTTTTTGTTGTTAAATAAGTATTTATATTATATAATTATAACTAGGTTGTAAAATAGGAGTGATATAGTGAAAGATTACGATGATATTGAAATTTTAGATGTAGTTGATAATAAGAAAAAAAGAGATATTCCTAGCGATGAAACAGAAGTTCTTGATCCTATTTTAGTTAGAAAAGTAGTACAAAAGAAAGTTGTTGAGAACAAACCTTCTGAACTTGCTAGTAGAGTTGAATTAAGAAAAGTAGAAGAAGAAAAACAAACTAAAAAAGTCGTAAAAGAAAAAAAGGTAAAAGTAAAGAAAGAAAAGAAAGTTAAAGATAAGAAACAAGCCAAATTATGGGAAAAGATTTTTTGGTGTGTTAGTATAGCCTTTATTTTAGGATGTTGTGTATTCTATGGTCGAAGATTAATTCATTATTATAAAATATATAATCCGACAGGATCTAATGGTGAAAAAGTATTATTATTAGGTGATCAAATACCTGGTTCTCAAGAAATATTAACACCTCCTGAAAAAGGTGAGAAATGGGAAAATGGATTATATAATACGGAAAGTGGTTTCGTTTATAAAGGTGATGTAAATAATAACTATATTAAATACAATAACTTATTATGGAGAATTGTTAAGATTAATCCAGATGGAACACTAGTAATTATTCTTGATGATGAAATGACGATGTTACCTTGGAACTCTAAATCTGTTAACTATAAAGAATCTGATATTCATACTTATTTGAATGATGTTTTCTTAGCTAATTTAGATAAATCATATTTAGTAAAGAATAGTTTCTGTGAAGATAGTGTTGAAAGTTTATCTAGTATAACTTGTAAAGCTAAAGATAGTGATTCTTATGTAACATTATTAGATATTAGTTCTTTCTTAAATTCAATTGTTGAAAAGAAAAGTTATTTAGTTAGTGAAGAAGAAATATATTGGTTAAATAACTATAGTAGTGAAAAGATATGGCATACTAATGGCGCTAATGTAAGTCAAAGTGATGCTAATAGTTTCTATGGTGTAAGACCTGTTGTTAAATTAAAGAGTACGATTCCTTATATTTCAGGTGATGGTACTAAAGAAAAACCTTATTTAACAACTAAAGAAGATAGTTTAACAATTGGTAGTCAAGTAAAACTTGGTGATGATATGTGGGTTGTTTATGATACAACAAATGGTACAAGATTAATGCTATTAAAACCACTTACTAAGACATATCGTTATGATCTTGATAAATTAATATTTGATAAAGATAGTAAAGAATCTCTTGCTGAATATTTAAATACAACTTATGTAGATAGCCTATCTTATAAAGATATGCTTAAAGAAGATGAATGGTCAACTGGTGGATATACATCTAGTTATAAAGATTTAGCTAAGGCTAAAGCTAAAGCTAAAGTAGCTGTACCATCACTTATGGATTTCCAATATGATAGTAGTGTTAAAGGATACTTTACAACAACTACTCAAGAAGAGTATGTTCTTGTTTACGATAATCCAATTCATGCAAGTAAAGTTACAATATCAAGAGGAATTAGACCATGTATTAGTTTAACTGATGAAGCGGTTAAGAAACTAACACTTAAAGATGGTATATATACGTTGGGGGAATAAAATGAAAAAATTGACAAAATGGTTTATTGCTATTGACGTTTTTATTGCACTTTGTTTCTTTGTGGTTTATGCACCAATATTTAAAAGTTTACAAAATACAATAATTTCAACAGCAGTAGATACGAAAACACATGATTATATTGCATATACTTTTTATTCTGAAGAACGTGTACAAGAAGTAATTGATGCAGATAAAATTGAACCTATTGATGAACAAATTAATCTAGATGATATTGTTATCGATACTAAACCAAAAGATAGTTATGATAATGAATATGATGAAGCTATTCTAACACGTACACCTGGTAATGAACATTATAAATATATGAAAATTAAAGTTGGTAAATATGATGCTCATCTAGTTGCTATCTATGATCCAAGTGAAGTTCAAATATTAACTAGTAAGAAGTTTAATACAACAAATGATGCAAGATATGGTGGTTCACAAGAAAAGATTCTTTCAATGACCAAACGTCTTGGAGCTGTTGTTGGTATTAATGGTGGTGGATTCGTCGATTATGGATATGGATCTGATATTCCACTTGGATATGTAATTCGTGATGGTCAAGTTATCTGGAATAAAAAAGGTGGCGGTAAAGGTAATATCATTGGTATGACTAATGATAATAAACTTGTATTAGTTAATGCTACTGGTAAAGAAGCTGTTGAAGACTATAATGTTCGTGATGCCTTAGAATTTGGTCCATTCTTAATTGTTAATGGAGTTCATGCTAAATACAATGAAACAGTAGGTGGATATTCACGTGCTGCTCGTGTATCAATTGCTCAAAGAAAAGATGGTATTGTCTTATTCTTAGTTACAGAAGGAACTCATACTGCTGGTCCAAATATGGGTGAATTAATTAAAACTCTAGAAAATTATGGTGCTTGGAATGCCGCTAACTTGGATGGTGGAACAAGTACACAATTAGTTATTAATGGTAAATTAATTAATACCCCTAAAAACATCTACGGTAGAGAAGTTACTGGTGGTCGTGCTGTTGTTACAGGTTGGGGACTAATCATTAACGAAGAAGATAAGACAGAATAATGTAAATTTTAGTTAAGTATAATCATAAATCACCAATATTTGTTAATATAAGTATTGGTGATTTTATGGATTATCAAGAAATTTATAAAATTAATTATGATATTTTAAATAGAGAAAATACGAATACTTTATTAAATTATTATATTAGTACTCGTAATAGTTTCCTAAAGAAAATTATTAAAGATATCTTAATAAGAGAAGATAAGTTTGATTATTTATTAGAAATTCATAAGATCAACTATTTTATTTCTTCTTTATCTCTTGAAGAATTAAAGATGCTTTGTCATTCAAGAAATAATTTTGTTTCTTCTTTGTCTCAAGATGAAATAATAAGAAGAGATAATGAAGAAGCATTAGAGAGAAGAAAGAATTTCCATCTTTTGTAATTAGCGCTTCTATAGTTAAGTGGCATAATAAGTCCTTGGTAAGGACTAGTCGCAAGTCCGATTCTTGCTAGAAGCACCATTTTTTAGGAGGGTTTATGGAAAAAGCTCGAAAGGATGTATTAGATTTTGTTAGTGAAACATATGATACTGAATTTGAAAGCAAAAAAATAGGTGATATTGTATGGGATGCTATGCATTATTACAATGTAAAAGTAAGTAATGATTATAATCATTATAGTGTAAAAGATTTCATTACCTTATATCATATTGATTGTTTGCTTGAAAAAGGTGAAATTACGGAAAATGATCGTAATTGTTTAATTAGATTGTTTTATCAAAGAAAAGATCTTTATGGACGTATTGGAAGAGATAAAAAAGAAGATAGTAATCTTTGCGCAAAGATTGATTTAATTGATGAAATCTTTGAAAGATATAATATAGGATCTTTTGATTTATCAACAATGATATATAATAATGCAATCCTTAAAAAAAAGATTGATTTAAATAGTGAACTTGCTAAAAGAAAATTATAAAAAATAATTTTCTTTTTTTTATATTATGATTAATTAAAAAAAATCAATGTGTAAATAAGAAAAAAAGACATTTAATATATTGAAACCGAGAAAAACATTTGCTATAATCTTATTATAGAGAGGTATAGGATGACCGAGCGCAATGAACAAGGTTTTGTAAGGGATATTAATCAAGCAATTGAAGAAATTAAACAATACAATCAAAGCTCTAAAGAAAAAGTTCGAGCTCTGATAAACTTACCGTTTGATTTTAATGATGTTCCTTCGATTAATAATTATATTAATGAAGAGACAACACAAGCGGTTGAGTGTATCGATGAACTAAATAATATTGCAATACTTAATGAGCAAATCCTAGAATTTGATGAGACGTTAAAGTCAAAATTTGAAGAGCGCCATAATGAATTAGTTGAGGCGTTAATGAATAGATTGGAAGGTGTATTTAAAATGTATAATAACGAAAATTTAAATCAAAATGTTCAACCAACTTATCCTGCAGTTGGACAACCTGTTGATGTTCAAACTCCTCAAGTAGAAGAATTTAATCCTGTAACTCCTGTAGAAAGCTATGCAGCAGCTGCTGTAGAAGCTGTTCCTCAAACTTATGGTGTTGCACCAGAAACGTTTGCAGAACCAACAGTTCAAGAACCAGTAGCAGAAGTTCCTGCAATGGATATGCCTGCTGTTGAACTTCCAACAATGGAAGCTCCTGTTGTTCCTGAACAAGTAGCAGAGGTTCCTGAAGTTGAAGCACCAGTTGCTACTGAACCAGTAGTAGAAGTACCTGCAATGGATATGCCAGTTGTAGAACTTCCAGCTGTTGGAGCTCCTGTAGCTGAATTTACTGCAGTAGATGCTCCTGTAGAAGAACTTCCACAAGCTGAAGAAGGCTTCGTTGGACCAGAATTAACTGATGAATTATTTAGTGATGAAGCTAAAGCATTAGCTGGTATTATTGTTCCAACTGTAGAAGAATTACCTGAATCTGCTGATTTAAATGATAAAGTTGAAGCACCAGAGGTTCCTGCTGAAGAAGAAAAAGAAGAAGTTGAGGAAAAACCAGTTGCTGAAGATGAAGAAGACGAAGAAATTCGTAGAATTAGAGAACATCATAGAGAAATGGAAGAAGTAGAAGTCAGAATGTGGAAAAATAAGAAAACCCTTGAAGAAAAGAGATTAGAAATTGCTGATCTAGAACAAGGTTTAGCAGCTGACGAAGAAGAGCTTGAAAGATTGCGTAGAATGTAAAAGTGACTCCCGAAAATAAAAAGTATTTAAAAGATAATTTTAATGTTGATGCTGATAAATATTCTAAGGATACATTAAAAGCTATCTTGATAATGATAGATAAGAAAATACTTATATCTACCAAAAAGATGTTAGAGGAGAATAAAGCACTTGAAGCTCAAATTAAATACTGTGATTCGTATTTAGATAATAATTAAGAGGTTAATACCTCTTTTTTTATTACTTTTTTCTTGCATCTTTAAGAGATTTATGATAATATTTATATACGTGTGATGGTGGAATTGGTGAAGCGGTTAACACACCAGATTGTGGCTCTGGCATGCAAGGGTTCGATCCCCTTATTCCACCCCATTTATGAAATTAGCCCTTATTAAAGGGCTTTTTTTTTTGTATGAGGTTTTATTATGTGGATGGTATATGCAATTTTAACATTCTTTTTATGGGGTATAGCTGATTTATTTTATAAAAAGGGTAATAATGATAGTGATAAATATAGTCATTTAAAAACAGGTATTATGGTTGGTTTAGTAATGGGTATTCATGCTCTTATCTATTACTTTTCAAAAGATGTTAAATTTGATTTAATGAGTGTTTTAAAATATTTACCAGTATCTCTTTGTTATATCATATCAATGATTATTGGTTATAAAGGACTAAAATATATTAATTTATCGATATCTAGTCCTATTCAAAATTCATCAGGTTTAATTACTAGTTTATTACTTGTTATTATTTTTAAAGTTAAATTATCTATTTGGGAAGTTATAGCTTTAATTGTTATGGCTATTGGCGTTGTAATGTTATCGGTTATCGAGAACAAAAAAGATATCAAAGTTGCTTTTAAAAAGATAACGGTTGCTGCGATTATGTTCCCTTTATTATATTGTGTAATAGATGGTGCTGGTACTTTTCTTGATTCGATATATTTGGATATGAAAGAAATTATTGATGAAGATATGGCTTTAATTGCCTATGAATTAACTTTCTTTATTTATGGTGTAATTTCATTTATTTATCTAAAACTTAAAAAAGTAAAAATAAAAGTAAAAGATGAAAAGAATAGACTTAGTGCTGCAATCTTTGAAACTTTAGGTCAATTTACATATGTTTTTGCAATTACTAGTCATTCGGTTATAACAGCTCCTATTGTGGCTTGTTATAGTGCCTTATCCGTTCTATTATCTAGGATATTCTTAAAAGAAAAGATTAGTAAATTACAATATTTAGCATTATTTTTGATTTTTGGATCTATTATTATGTTGGCAATCTTAGAAGAAATATAAAATAATTGTTGACTTTATCGTAATTTATAGATATAATCTTAAATGTTGATTAATTAAATCAACGTTTTGGGGCATTAGCTCAGCTGGGAGAGCGTCACGCCTGCACCGTGAAGGTCAGCGGTTCGATCCCGCTATGCTCCACCATTTTGAATTAAACATGCATTTGCATGTTTTTTTGTTAAAAAAAAATAATATCTTTCGATATTATTTTTTCATTTTATCATTGATTTCTTTAACTTGATTGAACATCATTAAGAATAATAATGAGAATTCAAACATAATTCTTATTGTTAAGTTTCCTAAAATCAATAGACCAAAGAATGCTGCTGGACTACTAATGAATGCAAATGATGATAAAGTAATATAAATTGTTAATATTAAGTATATTATCTTTAGGATTACTTCTATACACATCTTTTTGAATGATAAAAATTCATATAACCATTTAACAAATCCTTTGAATTTTCCATCATTCTTTTTAGTTAAGAATAAGAAGTATGTTAATATACCACCAATAACACCAAGAATTAAACTAACGATAATCCAAATTTCAGCACCATTAGAATATCCATAGCCACTACTTACTACGTAACGCATGATAAAGCTCCTTTCAAGTTAAATATTAACAAAAAAATGGTGTTTTTGCAATAAAATATAGCCTTTTTATTAGTTATATTGATGGTTTTTATTTAAAAAATGGTAATAATAAGTGTCATATTATCTTTTTTTCTTTATTTTATTTGACTTTAGTTAGTGTTTATGATAAAATTTTTAATGTTTGAAACCTCGTATTCAAACCGCATAGAAAAGGTTATAAACCAATTGGTACCTTAATAGCGAGTGAATTATTTAAAAGGAGGATATATATGAAAGCAGTAATTAAAACTGGTGGTAAACAATATTACGTTGCTGAAGGTGATCTAATTTACGTTGAAAAATTAGAAGGCGAAGCAGGCGATAAAGTTACTTTTGATGAAGTTTTAATGTTAGGTGACGAATGTGGTAACCCTACAATTAAGGGTGCTAAAGTTACTGGTGAAATCGTAAAACACGGTAAAGGTAAGAAAATTAAAATATTTACTTATAAGCCTAATACTACTTCTACTAGAAAGAAGAAAGGTCATAGACAACCATATACACAAGTTAAAATTAATAAGATTGGTTAATTATGATTAAAGTTTATTTATCAAAAGATAAAGTAAAGATTTCGGGACATAGTGATTATGCCCAAAAAGGTTATGATATTGTATGTAGTTCAGCATCAAGTATTTTTATAACAACTGTAAACGCTATTCTTAAATTTGATGAAGAAAGCATTAGTTATAAAAATTATGTTGATAAGAAAAATGATGATAATGACTATTCATTATTAGAAATTAAAAAACATAATGAAATAGTTGATACATTAATTCTAAATATGATTGAACTATTTGATGAATTAAAAATACAATATCCTAAAGAAATTAATATTATAAAGGAGATGTAGTTATGAGATTAGAGTTAAATATTCAATTATTTGCCCATAAAAAAGGTCAAAGTTCTAGTTCTAACGGACGTGATTCTGCAGGTCGTAGATTAGGTGCTAAAGCTGCTGATGGTGAATTTGTTTCAGCTGGTAGCATTATTTATCGTCAAAGAGGAACTAAGATTCATCCTGGATTAAATGTTGGTATGGGAAGTGATGATACTTTATTTGCAAAAGTATCTGGAACTGTTAAATACGAACGTATGGGAAAAGATAAGAAAAAAGCAAGTGTCTATACTAAATAGATGCTTTTTTTTTGACATTAATTGTGCTATTATTAAAATAGGAGTGTGATATGGAAGATACATTTGTAACAAGAAACTCTTTAGGCTTAGAAGTTAGATGCAGAGTCTTAGGAACTTTTGAACTTGAAGGAGATAATAGAAAGTTTATTGCATATACTGATTATAAATATAATAAAGATTTGAAATATAATGTTTATTTTTCAGAATTAGTATCTGAAGATGGTGAGAATATTAAAATTGCTGATATAGAAGAACCAGAGATACTTAAAACTATTACAGAAATGTATAATGAGGGAGTAGGTGGTAAAAATGACTGATGCTCAAGTAGTTGCAACAATGTCTAGTTATTGCCTTGAATATCAACAATATTTTAATTATGCTAATCAAAGAGCCTTTAATTATCGTGATCGTGTATATTATTGTGGTCTTGCTATTGCAACCCTTCAAAATATTAGAGATTTAGCTAATGCCTATCCAGGTCCTGTTGCTACAATGCCAGCAACAATGATTCCTAATTATAGTAATGCTGCTTTTAATAATTTAATTAGATTACAATCAAGAATATATCATGATCAATTAATTGAATTAAGAAGAGATATTCGTAATGGAACATATCGTTTGGGTGATGAAATGGCTGTTAAAAGTGAAAGAGCTCGTGCTGCAGGAGCCGTTATTAGTACAAGTACTGATCCAAGTATTATACAAGAAGCAAGAAGAGAAAGAAATAGTGCTCGTTTATCAATGGTAGGAACAGCTATAAAATATCCTCTTCATGCTGTTGCAAGAATTATTCAAGGGGTATCAAGATTAGTAGGAAATGTTTTAACTCTACCAGCACATATTATTACATATCCTATGCATATGATTATTAATCCTGATCGTGAATATACAGGTCATATTGTCCAAGAAATGGGCGATCAAATTGGAAATCTAATATCAACAGGCGTTCGTCTTATTGATAATGGAATTATGAGATTATAGTGTGAGAAATCACACTTTTTTTTGTCTATTTATTGTATTATTATTTAATAAAAAAGATTAAATTGTTATAATAATTACTATAACTCGAGGTGAAGAATGAGAATAGATGAAGTTGATAAAACAAAAGTATCACCAATGATGCTTCATTATATTGAAATCAAGAAAAAATACCCAGATACCATTGTTTTTTATCGATTAGGTGATTTCTATGAAATGTTCTTTGAAGATGCTGTTCTTGTATCACATGAACTTGAATTAACGCTTACAGGCCGTAATGCAGGTCTTGAAGAGCGTGTTCCTATGTGCGGAATACCATATCATGCATATCAATCCTATGTAGAGAAGTTAGTTAATAAAGGTTATAAAGTAGCAATTTGTGAACAACTAGAAGATCCTAAAGAAGCTAAAGGTATTGTTGATCGTGATGTTATTCAAGTTATTACTAAAGGAACGATTCTTGATAACTTATTAAATGAAAAAGATAATAACTTTCTTGCTAGTATTTATGATTATGGATACTCTTATTCTCTTACTTACGCTGATATTTCAACAGGAGAAATATATTCAATTATTGTTGATAAGGAAAATGATTTATATCGTGAAATAGTTAATAAAGGTATAAATGAAGTAATCGCTAATGATAAGATTGATCGTAATATTTTATATACATTAAAGAATGATTATCACATTAGTATAACGATTACTAATGATTTATCAGATGAATATAGTTATGTTTATGAAGATATTAATGATATAAGACTTATTAATGGTATTAAACATTTAATTAGTTATATTGTATCTACTAAGAAAAGTAGTTTAAGTCATTTAAAGAAAGTTAGTTGTATTAATGAAGAAGATTATTTACAATTTGATATTCATACGCAAAAGAATCTAGAATTAACAGAAACTATCCGTGATAATAATCGTCAATATTCTCTATTATGGTTACTAGATAAAACAAAGACCGCGATGGGTAGTAGATTTCTAAAACAAAATATTGAATCACCTCTTCGTAATAAAGAAGAGATTGAAAGGCGCTATGATATTATTTCAAAATTATTAACGGAATTTATTTATAAAGAAGATTTAATAAAACTTCTAGATGAAGTATATGACTTAGAACGACTTGCAGGTAGAATCAGTTATGGTAATGCTAATGCTCGTGATATGTTACAATTACTAAGAAGTTTAAAAGTTCTTCCTAATATTCGAAGTATCTTAAGTGCTATTAATTATGATCGTGATTTTGATCCACTAGAAGAATTATGTAATTTACTAGAATCTAGTATTAATGATAATCCACCAATTACGTTACATGAAGGTGGTTTAATTAAAGATGGTTATAATAGTGAACTTGATAAATTAAAAAGTGTACGAAAGAATAGTAAAGATTTTATATTACAAATAGAAGCTAGTGAAAAAGAGAGAACAGGTATTAAGAATTTAAAAGTAGGTTACAATAAAGTCTTTGGTTACTATATTGAAGTTAGTAAAGGAAATATCCCTTTAATTCAAGATTCTTGGGGCTATATAAGAAAACAAACATTAACAACAGGTGAACGTTATATAACCGAAGAACTTAAAGAAAAAGAGCAAATTATTTTAGGAGCTGAAGAAAAGATTATTAACTTAGAATATAACTTATTTATGGAAATAAGAGATAAAGTTAAAGAAAAAATACCAACTCTTCAAGAAGTAAGTAAAGTAATCTCTGAACTTGATATGTTAATATCATTCTCAGTTGTATCTGAAGAAAATAATTATACAAGACCAACGATTACTGATGAACGTGTGATTAGAATTATTGATTCAAGACATCCTGTTGTTGAAAAAGTTAATAAATCAGATTATGTTCCTAATGATATTATTATGGATAAGAATACAGATATTTTATTAATAACAGGTCCTAATATGGCTGGTAAAAGTACATATATGAGACAACTTGCAATAATTGTTATTATGGCTCAAATAGGTTGTTTTGTACCCGCTAAAAGTTGTAGTATTCCTTTATTTGATAAAATCTTTACTAGAATTGGTGCAAGTGATGATTTAGTAAGTGGGGAAAGTACTTTTATGGTAGAAATGAAAGAAGCAAATCGAGCTCTTACTGATGGTACTGTTAATAGTCTGATTTTATTTGATGAATTAGGTCGTGGTACGGCAACTTATGATGGTATGAGTCTTGCTGAAGCCATCCTTGAATATATTCATAATAACATTCATGCTAAGACATTGTTCTCAACCCATTATCACGAACTTACAAAGATGACCCAAAATTTAAAGAAAGTTAAAAATGTTCATGTATCTGCTTCTGAAGATAATGGTAATATTACTTTTCTTCATAAAGTTGTTAATGGTTCTATTGATAAAAGTTATGGTATTAATGTCGCTAGTCTTGCGCATTTACCTCGTGAAGTTATTGATCGAGCTAATGAAATTTTAAATATTTATGAGAATCAAAAAGATTCTAAAAAGAATTCTAAATTTCAACAAACTTCATTTGATTTTATTGAAGAAAAAGAGGATAATAGTAATAGAATAGAGGAAGAGTTGAAAAGTATTGATCCTCTTAATATGACCCCTATTGATGCATTAAATAAACTATATGAATTAGTAAACGAAGTAAAGGAGAATAATAATGGATAAAATAATCGATAAATTAAGTGGTATAGGAGTAGATGTAGTCTTAAGAATAATACAAGCCCTACTTGTATTAATAATTGGACTTAAAGTTGCTAAATGGATTGTAAATATTTATAAAAGAACTCCTTTATATAAGAAGTTGGATCCATCTATTGCAACATTCTCAGGGAGTGCTTTAAGATTTATTCTATATACAGTTGTTTTAATTAGTTTTGCTGGTCTTATTGGGTTTCCATTAACATCCATTATAACAATTCTTGCTAGTGCAGGACTTGCTGTTGGTATGGCTTTACAAGGTGGTTTATCTAATATTGCGGGTGGTATTATCATTTTATTCTATAAACCATTCGCTGTAGGTGATTATATTGATACACATACAGATCAAGGAACTGTAAAAAGTATATCGTTATTCTATACAACGATTGCAACACCTGATAATAAAATAATTTCTATTCCTAATGGTAATCTTGCTAATTCACCAACAGTTAACTTCTCTCGTGAACAAAAGAGAAGATTAGATATTAATATTGGTGTTAGCTATACTAATAAAATAGATGATGTCAAGAAAGTGTTAAATAATGTTATTGAAAAGAATAATAAAAATATTATTGATGATGAACCAGTATTTGTCGGTATAACTGATTATCAAGATAGTTCAATAACATATACGATTCGTGTTTGGGTAAAACCAAGTGAATACTTAAATACTAAAACCCAATTATTAGAACAAATTAAATTGGAATTTGATAAAAATAATATCTTTATTCCATATCCACAAATGGATGTACACATGATAAAAGACTAGTAATAGTCTTTTTAATTGAAATAATAATTTTTGTATGATATCATTTATATAGAGAATAGGGTGATATCAATGTATTCTGACGAAGATGAAGAAAGAGCAATCTATAGTAAAAAAGAAGATAAGAAATCTGAACCCAAAAAAGGTAAAAAAGAAGAAAAAAAACCTGAAAAAGAAGAAGGTTTCTATGATGACTTTTATGATTATATGAGTACTAATTCCTTTGATGATGATGGTGATATAGATGATGAACCAGACTTAGAACTTGAAGCTAGGAAAAGAAAAAGAGCTCATTTCGCTGTTATAGGTCTTTTGGTTATTATATTAATATTCTTAATTCTTTTAGTAACACGTAGTTGTGATCATAAAATAATTGTTGAAGATAAAAAAGAAGAATTAGTTATTAAAACGACAACAATTGAATTGTATGTTGGTGAAGAAAAAGCTATTGATTATCGAACACTTAATTTCAAAAATGATCCAGAATTAACATTTACAAGTATGGATCCAAGTGTTGCTGAAGTAAGTACCGAAGGAAAGGTTAAAGGTCTTAAGAAAGGTGAAACGGAAGTTGTTATAACATACTTTGTTGACGAAGTATCTTATGAAAAGAAGTGTACAGTTATAGTCAAAGAAAAAGATAAACCTGTTAATCCTCCTAAACCTACACCAGATCCACCAAAACCAACTGATAAAACACCACCAACACTTACAGTTAACATTACAAATGCTAAAGATAATACATGGGTAAATCATGATGTAACAATTAAAGTATCTGCTAAAGACGATAGTAAAGTAACTATTAAATATGCACTTGATTGTACTAATAATTGTACATATAACAATGTAAGTAATGGTCAAATAACAATTAGTAAGAGTGGAACAACAATTGTAAGTATTCAAGCTATTGATGCTAATAACAATAAGAGTAGTAAAAATGTAACAATTAAGATTGATAAAGAAAAGCCTACATGTAGTATGAATGTTTCCGAACAAGGTATAATTACTGCTACTGTTCATGATAATGGTGATCTTGTTTACTTCGGATGGAATAGTGGCTATACGGGAACTACTACGAAAACAAGAGATGCTCATGCGGGAACATAT
>JAEEZO010000031.1 GCA_016291895.1 Caryophanales bacterium | reverse complement strand
TGGAATATAAAAAGCTTCATCCAAATTGTACAGATTTTGAAGCTAGTGCCTTTGCAATTAGTCAAGTAATGGATACTGGATGGGATGCCTTTACTTCAGGATTTATTGCTGAAGCTATCATGGGTGGTGCTGGTCATGTTAGTAGTGGAACACCAAATCTATCACCTTATACGGGAATGGATTTTCAAGGTCCAAGTATTGATGATTTTACTTTCCCAGGTAGTCAACAAGGTAGTCCAAGTGATATAAATCCAGATAGCCATGTTGGTGAAGATATCAATGTTCGTGAAGATGCCGGTACAGAAGGTCTTGATACTCAAGAAGATAGTTCTTTAAGCGAAGGCTCTGAAATTGATAGTAATGAAGAGGCTAAATCAGCTATACCTATCCAAGAGGATAGTAATATACCTGAATCTATTAGAAATGCTATTAAAAATGGTACTTCTGTTAATGGAAGAATAGAAATTCCTGCTGATGTTTTATTAGATAATGAAATTAAATTATATAGTAAAGAAAAGATTTGTTTTGATGAAGCAAATAATCAATTTATACGTGTTGATAGTAATGGAAATATTCTTGCAGTAATTGATCCAGAATTATTATATGGAACTAATTTACGTGATGCGTCAATGCGTCTTATGCGAGATGATGTTAATGGATTATGGATTGATAGAATAACAGGTTTCTATACTAAGATTAATCCTAATTATAATTGGGCAAGTCTTTTAAGTCATTTAAACGGTGAATTTAAGAAAAGAAAATCAACAGGATTGCATTCATTTGAATCTTTTGCATTACAATTAGGAGATGGAACTATTAGTATTAAAATAGGAGAAAATTTATTTACTGGTGTTGATGTTGATACGGATGCGGCAAATGGAGACCTTGTTATTAAAGATAAAAATGATGGTCATGAACTTGGTAGAATTGCCCAAGATGCTAATGGCTTTATTACATTATATTGGGAATATACGAATCACCCTACTAGAGGTAAATATACAACATTATTTCCTGCAGGGTTGGATTTACAGGCTATTGCTGATGAATTTAATTCTATTCCAAATAAGGTGCCTTCTCATCTTCAAATTAAAGAGAATGTTAAGACCGGTCTAATTGATTTAAGAAATGCGTATTATGAATTTGAGTATACTATTCCTGAAACAGGACAAAAAATTAATTTAATAGTTGAAGTTACTAATGGTGATATTGCATCTATATATCCTAAAGGGGAAATGTTTGATTCAGGAAGACCAAATACTTATGATGTTGTAACAACATCAAATAATAGTTCAACTCAAATTCCAGTTGAACAAATAGTTGCAGATCTTACTGCAAAATATGGTGATAATGGATTAAGTATTAATGTAGAAAATGACTCTTGTACTGTTAAAGTTGGTGATGATAGTTTCGTTGTTCCATCATCTGAGCTTGGTAATGAAGCAACTCGTGAACAAATCGAAATGTTAACAAATTCAGATTATTTTAGAATTAGAAATATCTATTCTAATGATATTACTAATGTTTCTATTTCGGATGGTAAATATAGAATAACAACAATTCATGGAGACGTAATTACTTTATCTAAAGAAGATGTGGAATCAGGCTTAGCAAAAACGGCTTTAGATATGGTAACTTCATTTGATTATAAAGCGATGAGAGATTACTATCAATCAAGTATAGATAGTGTTACGTGTGATCCTTTAAATAAAACGTATACCCTTGTAGTGGCAACAGGTGAAACAATTACTTTTGATACTAGGGAATTGTCTAATGGTCTTGCTGAAAATAAATTAATAGCAGCAACAGATCCCGATATACTTGATTTTAGAGAAAGAAATAAAAATAGAATAGAAAGTTTTTCATATGATGGAAAAGTTTTTCGAATTGTTGCCAATAAATTTGGTGATATTATTGAAGAACGTGATTTATTCAAGTATGATGTACAATTGAAAATAGATTTGCTAACTGATGAAAGATATTTAAATTTAAGAGAAAAATATCCTGGTAAATTTATATCAGTTGCTGTAAGTGATGGTAAATATCATGTTTCAGTATTAGGAGTTACTTCTCGTCGAACATATACATTTTCCTTTGCTCCAGATGAGTTGGATAATCAAACAATAAATGATAGTATTGACATGATGTTGAGTGAAGAATATGATAACTTCTATATTAGTATGTGTTTCATAAATAATTTTATTTTAGGTATTACTGTAAGAAATGGTAGATATGTTATTACACGATTGAATGGCTCAGAAATTTATGCTGAACGTGGTGGCTTATCGGATAGCGGTTTATTAAATCAATTATTTTTTGATTCCATCGTTAATACACATCATGAAGGTTTATCATCATGGAGTCGAGATGGAGATAATTTTAAACTTGTAACAACAAATGGTGATACTATAATATTAAATTCTAAGCAACTTCGAAATCCAAAAATTTATAATATGATTGGTGTTATGATAAGTGATCAGCAATATGCAAAACTAAAAAAACATGTTGGTGATATAATAAAGTCTACGACGATTGATGAAGAAGGAAAGTTAGTTATTACAACAACATATGGTGATACTTTTGCTTTATCAAGTGAAATAATTAATTCTGAAAACTTATTCTATGATATGATAGCTTATAAATATCGTCATGAAGCTATATTGATGGAAGATGGTAGATATCGAATTGTAGATAAATATGGTCAAGAATATTTCTTTACAGAAAGTGAATTAGCAGATGATGCTAATCTAATAAGTATTTATAATTTAACAATCGAATATGAAAATGATTTAGTTAATGATTGGATAATAAATAATATCCTAGAATTACCATCAAAAATAACACCTAAACAACAAGCAGCAATGGATGCTAAAGTAGATGAGATTGCTTATAGAGTTGGTGCTACACGAGAAGAAGTGTATAGTGCGATTCGTCAAGGTTTAAATAAAATTGTTAGTGAGTCTGCTTTTGGTGATCGTATTTCAATGAATACTTTACAAGCAATTCTAACATCATGGATAAAAAATCAACATGAATCTAATTCTTCGAATGGGGCATATAACCCAAGAGAAAGAAGAAAACTTGAAAATGCATTGTTCTTTGTTCCTCCAACGGTTGATGCAAGTGATGCTGCTGTATATGGAATGTTATTTCCAGATTTAAATACGGCATCTGACACTTCAAAAGCCATAAATTATTATCGTAGCGGACCAGGATATTGGTATGGAAGAGGAGATGGAGATAAGACCCAAGTAGTCCTTATCTTTAATAAATCAAAGATAATGGATAATACAACAATAACAATTGGTGATTCTCTTGATTATGCATATTATCAAGGTGTTGGACCTGGAATTCAAGCTGGTGCTCCAGCAACTAATCCAGAATATTTAGGTTCATTTGAGGAATTCTTAGATGGTGTAACTAGTTTAGACGAAATCAAAAATGCTAATTTAGAGACTTTTGCTCCAAATCATTCTTATCGAGGTGACCAATATATCGAGATTCAAGTTCATGGAAGATATGCTCATAGCATTGATGTAATTGAGGAAATAGTTTTCTTAGTTGAACCAGATCCTGTGGTTACTAAAATGTTAGATAATTTGAATATTCCATGGCGAGTTATATAACAAGGAGGTTTTATGAATAATAACAATAATAGTAATAGTAACAATAATAATAGTAGAAAATATAAAGTTCTTGCAGAAAGTAATGGAAGTTATCTTGTTACAAGAAATCTTAACGCAACATTTAATGATATCATGGTAAGCGGATTTATTGTTAATAAGAATGGCAAGATTATTTCTCCAGAATTACCAATTGGAACTTTAACCAAAGATGGCTATTGGCATATAATAAATGGTAATTATGAAGACTTGATTAGTTCTACTAATGACTATATAAGAGATGCTTTGTTGGGAGCGGCCGTTGGTGATGCCTACGGCGTTCCCTATGAATTTTTAAGTCGTGCGGAAATATCTAAATTAGAACTTGGTGATATGATTGGAAATGACAATAATCCGGGTTTTGTTAGTCGATGGTCAAAAGCAATTCCAAGTGGTGCATGGAGTGATGATACATCTATGATTGTTGCAACAATGGAAGCGATTTGTGCCAATCGTTCTATCAATTATGATAGTATAATGAATAATTATCTTAGATGGTGGAATGAAGGAAAATATTCTTCATTAGAATTTCCTTTTGGCTTAGGAGGAGTAGTAAATAAATCTTTAGTTAGATATGCAAATGGTGTTAGTCCTACTGAATGTGGTGGTCGTGATTTTATGGATAATGGTAACGGTTCCTTAATGAGAATTTTACCATTCTCTATATATTGCATTGAAAACGATTTAGATGATAATGAGACTCTCGACTTTATTACTAAAGCTTCTTCATTAACTCATGGTAATGAGATAAGTATCATGGCATGTTTTATGTATACAATCTTTTTAAAAGAGTTAGTTAGAACTAGAAATAAAAATATGGCTTTTAGTGCAATGATATTTACTAAATATGAAAATTATTTTTCAAAAGAAACAGTAGAACGCTTTAAAAGAATTAATAATCCCAATTTTTATCTAAGAATTGAAGATATTAATGAAAGTGGTTATGTTATTGATACCTTAGAAACTGTTATGTACGCTATAATGAATAGTAATAGTTATCGTGAAACAATCGAAAATTGTATTAAAGTTGGTTATGATACTGATACAAGTGCTTGTATTGCTGGATCACTTGCTGGCGTTCTTTATGGCTATGAAAACATTCCTAAAGAATGGCTTGCTAAACTAAGAAGAAGAGAATATTTAGAAGGACTTAGTGAAAAATATTCAAGAACGCTAGAAACGATGAAGTTATCTGAAAAAAGAATATAAACATTATTGTATTAAAACAATATAATTGATAAAATAAGAATTAGTGAAACCTTATTTTAAATGGGAGGTGTTATTATGTATGATAAATTTGATCACAATGTAACAATGTATGCATATGATGATATGATTTCTGATATTAGGTGGGATGATACAACTCGTGATGACACAATTGATATATTGGAGGCATTTACAGAAGAAGATTGGCAAAGATTATTTCAAGAATTGCCAACTAAATCAACGATATGGCAAAAAAGATTTGTAGATTGTATCATTAGTGAAGATAATCAAAATGAATTAAAAGCTTTATTATTATTAGCTAATACAAATGATCCCAATTTGTTTGTTGAAGTAATTGTCGCTTTATTAGACTTTGATTTAAGTAATATAGAAGGACTAGATAGTTTATATGATAAAGTAGAAAAAATGATACCTCTTGTACCATTATATCGAAAATCCATTTTAATTGACTTTTTAGAAAAAAAAAATAGTGTAAGAACTAAATAAATAATTGAAAACAGATAAAGTCTTTTATCTGTTTTTTTTATTGAAATAATGTAAAGAATTAATAAAATAATTGTAATATTATTTTATTATTGATAAAATGATAATAGAGGATAAGATCCTTACATATTTTTGGAGGTGAAAAGATGGCAGCAATGCATTATGAAGGCAATTTTAATGCTGAAAGAAGTCAATTAAAAACAATTGATGAAACTATTACAAAAGAATTAAACGCAATGAAAGAAACTTTAGAAGGAATGAGTGCGTATTGGAAAGATGAAAAGAGTGAGTCTTTCTTAGCAAGTGCAACTGGTGCAATTGCAGAAATTCAAACTAAGCAATCTCAAGCAATATCAGATGGAAATAATCTTTTAACAGAAGTAGAAAATGCACTTAAGATTTATCAATAGGAGGTAATAATGATGAAATTAGAATTAAGAAAAATATATGAAGCTGCTGATGCAAATGCAGGTCTTGGTGGTGGTGCTGGTGGTGTAGCAAAAGATTTCGATTATTCCCAAGTTGAAGCAGCATTAACAAAAATAGAAGCAAATATTGCAAATATTTTAACTGCTTGTGGTACTAAAATAAGTGTAACATCTTATACTGGAGATGCTCAAACTGCAGTAGAAGGAGCAGTTAATAAGATTCCAACTTATCTTGCAACAATGGAAACACCATTAAAAGAATTAAGTTCAAAAATTGTTGAAGTTAAAGAGGCTTATGCTAAGAGTGAAGCTGGTATTAAAGCCGCTTTATCTAATATTGGTAACGGTGGCTCTAACGGTGGAGCAAGCAACAGCAATAATGTTAATATGGTTAAGTAATTAATAATAATGGGGGTGTTGATTATTTTCAACACCTTTTATTATTTATGGGTGGTGAATAATAATGTCTAGAGTATCAATTAGTAAAAATGATTTAGCTATCAAAGAAATAGAAAAAGCAATTCATAATTATGATATGGCTTTAAGTGATATTAAAAAAAATAATAATAATTCTAAAACGGATAATATTATTTCGATGATTGAAAAAAATAAAAATGAATTAGTTGAATCTAAAAAGAAAATTATATATTTATCCTCGCAAATTAGAAACAGATTAGCTGAATTAGAAAAAAAAGATGATACTGAGAATGATTAATATAATTATATAGATATTATGTTTAAAAGAAGTTAGTGATGATAATTCACTACTTTTTTTATTAATTATTTTCTTGCATAAAATTATCATTAATGATATCATTGTAATGATAAAATTCTTTTAAAAATTTATAAAGAGGGTGAATTTATGTCAAAAATAAAAATATTTGCTCTCGGTGGATTAAATGAAGACGGTAAAAATATGTATGTGTGTGATGTAGATAATGATATCTTCATCTTTGATGCTGGTTTGAAGTATCCCCGTGAGCGTATGCTAGGTATTGATTATATAATACCAAGTAACGATTATTTAAAAGAAAATTATAAAAAAATTAAAGGTATTTTTATAACTCATGGTCATGAAAGTAATATGGGAGCCTTATCAGATATAATTATGGATTTTCCTAATATCCCGATATATGGTTCTAAATTTACAATTGAGATTATTAAATTACAATTACAAAATGATGGTATTAGTAAAGCTAATCTTCATGTTTTAAGACCACATCTTAAACTAAATATGGGTAAGAATAGTGTCTTTCCAATTAGTGTAACGCATTCAATCCCTGATTGTTTCTGTTATGTATTAAATACAGAAGATGGTGCGATTGTCTATACAGGTGACTTTATCTTTGATCCAGGGCAACGTGGCTTTTATGGAACGGATATTGGTAAACTTGCATATATTGGTAAACAAGGTGTTTTATGTTTAATGAGTGAAAGTTTATATGCAGCTAAACGTGGTTTCACAAGTCCAAATCATAAAGTAAATAAGTTTATTCGAACAGTTTTAAATAATAATCCAAATCGTATTATTATGAGTGTTTTACCAGCCCATATCTTACGTATTCAAGAAATCTTTGATGAAGTATCAAAAACTAATCGTAAGATTGTTATTATGGGTAAAAACTTACAAGATATGATAAATATGGCTATTAAGAATAAGTATTTATCAATTGATCAAAATAAGATTGGTGACTTGACTAATGTTAATGATAAAAACATCATTATCTTAATAAGTGATGGTAAAGAAAAACCATATATGAACTTAGAGCGTATTATAAAAGGTGTCGATAAGTTTATAAAGCCAAATGAAAATGATACTATTTTCATTACTGAACCAATGTATTTAGGTATTGAAAAACGTATGGTTCAAATTATGGATGATATTGCTAAACTTAATATGAATGTAATAAGTTTAAATGGAAAAGTACACTTACTTGAACATCCAAGTAGAGAAGACTTGATGTTAATGATTAACTTAATGCAACCAAAATATTATTTTCCTGTTAAAGGTGAATATAAAGATCAATATGCCAATGCTGATATTGCAAATCAAACAGGTATTTCAAAAGATAATATCATTTTAAAACTTAATGGTGATGTGGCAACAATCATTGATGGTGAATTAAAACCTGATATTTTTGAACAAGTTAAAGTAGATGAAGTATTAATTGATGGTAAAAGTCAAAATGATATTGGTGAACTTGTTCTAAAAGATCGTGAAATGTTAGCGGAAAATGGTATTGTTATTGTATGTTGTACGCTAAATCATGAGACAAAGGAAATAATTGCTGGACCTGAAGTCTTAACAAGAGGTTTTATATATGTTAAAGATAATATGGATGTCCTTGCAGAAAGTCAAAAAATATCAGAAGATGTTATAAAAAAGAATACAATGCCTGGTACAAAAGTAGATTATAAT
>JAEEZO010000030.1 GCA_016291895.1 Caryophanales bacterium | reverse complement strand
ATTTCACGTAGTACAGGAGCTGTAATAACAATTCCATATAATATTGAAGAAAGTGGTATGTATGTTAATAATTCTATTAATGACGATATTCCAAAAATTAAAACATTAGGTTAAAAAGAGAGTGAAAACTCTCTTTTTTATTGTATAATGTTATTGGTGATATTATGAAAAAGAAATATTTTATAATTACTTTTCTTTTCTTTTTTATCGATTTAATTAGTAAAGTAGTAATGTCAAAAATATTAGAAGTTAATGAAAGTATTAAAGTAATTAAGAATTTCTTTTATCTTACCCTTGCTCATAATAATGGAGCAGCTTTTAGTATTTTAAAAGATAGACAAATATTATTAATAATAATGACTGTTATAGCTTTATTTTTTATATATAAATATATGAATAAAGAAGATATGAATAAACTAGAAGGTTTTGCTTTTTCAATGATAACAGGTGGTATTTTAGGTAATTTATTTGATCGTATTGTATATAATTATGTAATTGATTTTTTAGATTTTAAAATCTTTGGTTATGATTATCCAATCTTTAATTTTGCAGATACTTTTATTGTTATAGGTGTAATATTATTGGTAATTAATTATTTTAAGGAGTTACGAAATGAAAGAAGTAGTAGTAGAAGAAAGTAATATAAGACTTGATAGTTACCTTGCTAGTAATCTTGATATTTCAAGAAGTAAAATAAAAAAACTACTTGATGAAGATAAGATTCTTGTAAATGGTAAAGTAGTAAAAGCTAGTTATAAAGTAAGCATTGATGATGTTATAAAAATAAATGATGAACTTGATTTTAATATTGATATTAAAGGAGAAGATATTCCATTAGATATTGTTTATGAAAATGATGACTTGTTAGTTATTAATAAAAAAAGTGGAATGGTAACGCATCCAGCTCCTGGTAATTATACTGGCACTTTAGTAAATGCCCTTTTAGGTAAATATAATTTGTCCAATGATAAATTAAGACCAGGTATTGTTCATCGTCTTGATAAAGATACTAGTGGCCTTATGCTAGTTGCTAAAAATGATTGGACTCATGATAAACTATCTAAAATGATTAAAGAAAAGAGTGTTAAAAGAATTTACCTTGCTCTTGTTGATGGTGTTATTAATCATGATACGGGAACGATTGATGCCCCAATTGGAAGGGATCCTAAAGACCGTGAAAAAATGATGGTTACTGATGTTAATAGTAAAGAAGCAAGAACAAACTTTAAAGTCTTAAAAAGATTTAAAAATCATACTTTAATAGAATGTATTCTTGATACTGGTAGAACTCATCAAATAAGAGTTCATATGAAATATATTGGTCATCCCGTAACGAATGATCCTATTTATGGTAAATGTTTTAATCCATCTTTTGGACAAATGTTACATTCAAAAGAAATTGATTTTAATAATCCTCGTGATAATAAAAGAATTCATTTTGAAGTAGATCCTCCAAAAGAATTTAATGATATTTTAAATGAATTAGAAGAAACATTATAATGTTTCTTTTTTTATGTTAATAAGTTGATAATTATTATAAAAATTGATAATATTAAATAGGAGGATATTATGGGAATATATCGTAACTATAAAGGAAGTTTTGATAATGAATTATCTAATTTATCAACAAGAAGTACTCTAGTTGATAATGAAATAACAAAGCTAGAACATATTGTTAATGGTATTACTTCTAGTTGGAAAGATCGAACAACGGAAGAATTTATTAGTAATACTAATAGTAGAATAGAAGAAATTAAAAAAATAGAAAAAGATGGTATGGAAGAAATAGAAGATGTTTTAAACCAAATTCATGCTCTTTTAGATAGATATAAGGCGGCGAGTTAAAAATGAATATAATAATTAATTTCGATTCTGTAAATGATGTTATTACTAGCCTAGAAACTATAAAGACGAATATTATAGCTTGTTATTATGAAAATCTTTCATTAAATTCTTATGAAGGAAGTAAAAAAGAAGATATTGAAGGTTTTATAAATGGTAGTTTAATAAGTACATGTAATAATATTAATTCTATAATTGATAATATTATTAGTGATGTAAAGAAAATTAATGGTATGTATGAAGAGGCTAATCTTGAAAATAGAGATACCGTTAATAATTTAGGGTAGAGGTGAATTATGTCAGCAATAAGTGAAAATAATGCAGCAATGAGTAATCTAAGTACAGCATCTGAATATTTAACGAAAGCTAATTCTTTAATATATGCCGATAATGATAATGGAATAACAGATATTGTTTTAGATAACCTTTCTATTTTAATCTCTAATATAAGTATTGTCAGAGGTAATATTAATTTACTTAACAGTAAGATAAGTGCTGAAATAGAAAGAGAAAGACAAAAAGGTGATACTAATGACGATTAATACAGATAGTGTTACAAATGGCTTAGAGTATTTAGATTTAGCTTTAAGTGAGTTAAAAAAAGGTTTGACTAATATTACTAATGGTAAATCATCTTGTCCATATAATGTTCCTTATCAAGAAGTAATAGATCAAGTTAATTATTTAATTACAATGTGTACAGATGAAATCAATGCTTGTAATAATTTTAATGATCAAGTAACTCTTGATGATAAGATAATAGATTCAATATTAAATCCAGAAGGAGAAAGTAGTGATAATTCTGAAGCTCCTGAAGTACTTTATCCTAATTATGATATGATTGCTAAAAAACCAGGTTCTTTATTAGGAGAAAAAGGAAATTCTAAGACATCATTTATGTCTATTAAAGAAGGATATCTATTTAAAGTAATAGATTCTGGTGATCCTGATGACCCATATGCACTTGTAATATGTTATCGAGCAGATGGAAAGCCAGGTCATGTTGGTTATGTTAAAAAAGATTGTTTAGAGGAAACTGGTGGAGATAGTAAATTAGGATTTACGGTTGAAGAAACTGGTGGTTTTGCAAGAGTAAATGAACGTGGTGTTAGAGTGCGTGAAACTCCTGGCGGGGATGTTTTAACAACTGCTGATAAAGGAACTTATGTTCATGTTATAGGATATACTCCTGTTCCTGATTATGATAACGAGAAGGCTTGGTATATTGTTTCATATCGTAATAGCGAAGGTAAGATTGAAACAGGTTTTATGCGTGAAGATATGCTAGATTGGTATGATAGTGAAGAAGATATGCGACAAGCTTATAGTAAAGAAAGTGATCGCGCTTTAGTAACAGGAGATAAAGTTCGTTTAAGAAGTTCCGATACTACTGAAGCTGACAATATTATCGATAAATTAGATAAAGATGCTGAAGTAGTTATCTTAGAAGAAACTCCTGAATGGTATCGTGTTCGATATAAGCAAAAAGAAGGATTCATTAGTAAACAATATGTAAAAAGACAAGAACCAAGAAGTACACCAAAAGAATTAGATGGTTATACTTTTGAAGGAAATTAGAAGAAAAAATGTTTTTTTCTTCTTTTTTATTGTATAATTAAAAGGTAGGAGTTTATATGAAGAAGATATTATTATTATTTATAGTTTCTTTTTTGCTTATAGGTTGTGGAAGTGAAAAAATTAATAATCCATATTATGAAACATTATTAAAAACAGAGAAAGAAAGTTTCATTGATATTATAGAATATACAAGATATGGAAAACATTTGAATATTAAGTTTGAAACAAGTTTAGAAAGTCCTAAATTAGTATTAAAAAATAGTGAACATGAATATTTATTTCCATTATATAAAGATGGTAATTATTATGTAACTAATGAATATATTAATTCAGGTATTAATTTAGATACAATCCCTGTTGGTAAATATGTATTATTATTAAAAGTAACAACGAAAAATGAAAAAGGAGAAGATGTTAATAAATATTATCATTTTAAAAATAAAACATCATTTTCTAACATTGAATACTATACTTTAACTAGAAAAGATGATAAAGGTAATAATTATAATAATAAAGTTGATTTTGTTTTTGATACATTTAATGATTATAACTTTTTAAAAATTGATGTTACAAGAAGTGAATTACCAGAAGATGTTTATGACATCATATTAGATCCAGGTCATGGTGGTAATGATCCAGGAGCTGTTAATGGTAAATATCATGAAGCAGATTTCAATTTAAAATATGCTCTTTTATTAAAAGAAGAATTAGAAAATATGGGATTAAAAGTTAAATTAACTAGAGAAAGTGATATTAGTCCTAAAACTTATGGATATAATTCAAGAATAGGTATTCCTTATGAAGCTAAAGCTAAATTAATGTTATCCCTTCATCAAAATAGTGGGGATCGATATGCTAATGGTGTTGAAATATATATGGCTTATGGTGATAATCCATATATGGCTAAAGCCTTAGCTGATAATATTGCAACAAGAACAAGTTGTGGTTATTCTGCCAATACTATTAATCGAGTTAGTAATGGTACATATTTAAGAGTCTTTACTCAAAGTGATATTAATGCATCAGCTAAAAAAGCTAAAAGTAAAGGATGGGAATATTATAATCAACAACCTAATACGACATATTATTATTTCATTCGAGAAACTGGTGGATTTATTACAAAAGCCTTTGTCGATGGAAGAAATCCTGAATATGAAGCTAATCCATATTATAAAGAGAATTATGGAACAGAAGCTTATTTAGTAGAAATGGGATTTATATCAAATAAAAAGAATTTAGAAGCATTAACAAGTGAACAAGATAAATATTTAGAAGCTTTAGTAGAAAGCGTTAAATATTACGTAAATAGTGATTATTAAAAAGGAGAATAAATATGGAAAAAAATGTTATAAGAGATTTAGATACGTTAAAGATAAGAGCCTTATCAGTTATTAAATCAACAGTTATGTATATGAATTCTTTATCACCTCTTAACAATGAATATTTTATGTCACCAAATGAATTAAAAAGACTTCAAGCTTATCGTGAAGAAATTGAAACAATCGCTTCAAAGTATGATAATATTTTCTTTACAATACCATATGAAGAAAGAGGAAGAGTTGAATACATGAATATTCTTGGTAGATTTAATCGTACCTTATATGAAATGGATTCATTAGAAGCAGTTAGTTCAAGTGATGATGAATTTGATTTACAAAAGAAATTTGGTAAAGCTTTATCATATGGAAAACAAGCTGTTGAAAGAAAAATTAAAGCGGAAAAAGAAAATAATCCTGATGAACTTGCTAAAAGTAATCGTGTCTTAAGATGTTGTGGTGAAGTCTTTAGAGGTCATTTCTGGGGAGAATCTTATCAAGAAGATTTAGATAAATATGAAGAAAGAGTACGCATTGGAAGAACTACTAAAGATGATATTAATGATTATAATTTATTAATAAGTGAAATGGATGCTTTAGCTATCAGTTATGCGAAAGATTTGATTAATGGTAATGATATTAAAGACTATGAATTAAAATTTATGGAAATCTTCGCTAAAGAAGAAGAGTTACAAAGATTTATGTCAACAGATGAATTAAGATCATTAAAAATATATAGTCTTCGTTGGATTAAATTAGATGTTGAAAGAGATCCTCGAGCATTCTTACTAAGTAAAGGTATCACAATGGGAGCTACTAAATAATAAAAGACAATTATTTGTCTTTTTTTTTGTAAACGAAGAAGATTATTTAGTTAATAAATTGCATTACTATTTTATTAATTTTATAATTAAAATAGAGGTATTGTATGGATGATAAGATAATCATTAAGAAAAAGAATCATAATAAAAAACAAAAAATAATAACAATATTATTATGTATAAGTTTATTTTGTGTTTTTAGTATTCTTTTTTTAGTTGTTTTAGATAAACCACTTTATTATCGCCCATCAAATAAAATAAAAGAGTTGACGTTATCAGAATTTGATAATTATAAAATAGTAAGTATTGATAATGATGTATATATAAAAGATATAAAAAATAATATTTTAACGAAGTTAAATATCCAAAAAGAGATTAAAGATAATAAAACGATTTATTCATATAACGATAATAAATATAGTTATATAAGTATCTTTGGTGATATTACAGATAATCGATTATGGTTATTTGATGATAATACTGTAAGTATTTATGATTATAAAGAAGATAAAATAATTAATAATGTTAGTCATGATACTAAAAAGAATTTATCACTTGTTAAAACTAATAATACATACTTTTATGTTATGGAAGCTAGTGATGTAACTTATAATAGTTATTACGCTATTATATATAATAAATCATTAACAAATATTTTAAATGAAGATTATTATTTAATACTTGATGATATTAAAGATAATATGCTTTATTTTCATAACTTAAATTATAATGATAAAAGTAGTGTCATTTTCTTTAGTTTAAATCAAAATGGTATTATCAAGAAATATCGTACTTTTGATAATATAAAAGTTTTAGGATATGATTTTGATAATGATAATTATATTGTTGATTTAAATCATAAATTAATATTAAAAGATAAAAATGATAAAGAGATAAAAACAATTGTTGATGTACCATTACCTTATTCTTCAGATTATACTAATGTTATTACTAAAATATCATTTAATGTTAATGATAATAAAGAAAGAGTTATAAATATTCGTTTTACATGTGAAGATGGTATCGAAGAAGGTATATATAATTATGAATATACATATAATGTAGTAAGTGATAAATTAGATTTAGTTAAAAGATAAAAGAAAGAGTAATCTTTCTTTTTATTATTGAAAATAAATAATCATAATGTTATATTTTAAATGGTGATAATAATGGGTACAGTTACCTTTAGTCCTAAAGATTTAGTAATAATTGGTGATTCTTTGAATATCATTAATATAAAAGCAAATAATCTTAAAGCAAGTTTAGATGGTATTAAAAATGTAAATTTTTCTTATTCATCATCAACTAGTAGTAATGTTAATTTAATAAGTGATAAAGTTGATGAAATGATTCAAAAAGTTAATAATTTAAATACAAGTTATAAATCATCTTCAAAACTATTATTAGATTTAGTAGATAAAAATAAAGATAATTTGAATAATTTAAGCAAAGATGGTGTTTTTACATATAATGATAAAAGTGTCGAAGAAGTTATTAAATTCTATTTTAATTATCCAGAAGCTTCTGAGAAAATTAGACCAATTACAGAAGAAGAACTACGAAGTATTTTTGAAAAGAATGGTGCTAAAGTGTTCTTTAACAATAAATATGAATTTGAGGTAGATGGTTGTGTTTATCGATATAATGTTAAATATCCATATAATATTGAATGTTATAAAGATGGAAAATTAAATGGTTCAATGAGTTGTAACTTTTTTATATCAACTAATACAACTTTTGAAGATATAACAAATACGATAACAATATTGTGTGGAACTGGTACATCAAGTGTTCCAAAAGCCTTAAATGATATGAATATAAATCCTAATACTATTGTTGCTATAGGATATGGAAATGATGGTACTCCAAATATGCCACAGGTAACATCAGGGATTACTAAAGCATGTAATTATTTAGCAGGTTATAATAAAACGGGTAGTTTGGATAACTCAATTGTAGGCTATTCTTTAGGTGGTGTTGCAGCCTTTAAAACTGCATCCGTAAATCCTGGATTATATTCAAAGATTGTTACTGTTAATTCAGCATCAATGGGATTTGACCCAAGTAAAAATTTTGCACCGGGAAAAGAATTTGTAAATGATAATGATTATGATAATTTAGCAGGTGTTGAAATAATAATGGTAGAAGCTAATAAAGATAAATTTGGTAAGTCTGCTATCGCTACAATAAAAAAGCTTACAGAACACGGCTTAGGTGATAATGTTTCTTTTTATACAAATAGTAGTGAGTTAGAAAGAGAAGCCAATCGTTACCTTGGCCCTAATAATGTTCATACTGTACCAGATGACTTCGCTAATAGTAATATTGGTTGGGATGGACATAATAATGGTTTTGAAATGTTATTAGGAATTAATGTCTTTAGTTATTTATCATCGTAAGGAGGTTATATGACTTATTTTGAAGCTAGTAGTACTATAAAAGGAATTGAGAGTGAAGTAAAATCTTTTCATAGTAATCTAATATCATTTGTAAGTAAGTTAGATAGTTTTGCAAACAGTGTATCACAAATTGATTATGAAATGATTCTTCATGAACAATTGATAGCAAATATCAATGATACTTTTGGAAATATTAATACTGATTTAAAAACGATTGTTTCTTTATGTTCTAGTACATATAATACTTTAGTTAGTGATGCTAATAGAAAAATAATCGAAATTGTAGATCGTTATAATAATAGTATAAAAGAAGATGATGAACATAAAACTTATCTTAGTTATATAACGCTTGAGACGGATTCTTTTAACGTTTCAAGTATTACTAATTTTAATTAAAAAAGAATGACAATTGTCATTCTTTTTATTGTCATAATATAGTATAATAATATAGAGGAAAAATTATGGATTTAACAAATTTAAATGAAGAACAAAAAGAAGCAGTAGAATACTTATCAGGACCTCTTTTGGTACTTGCAGGAGCAGGTAGTGGTAAAACAAAAGTATTAACAAATCGTATTGCTTATTTAATCGAAAATGGAATTAGTCCCTATAATATTTTAGCGATAACTTTTACAAATAAAGCAGCAGCTGAAATGAAAGAACGTGTTATTAAACTTATAGGTGGAGATGCCTATAGTATGCAAATATCAACATTTCATTCTTTTGGTTTAAAAATAATAAGAGAGAATAAGAACTATTTAGGATTAGATAATAATTTTGCTATCTTTGATGTTGAAGATTCAATAACAGCGATTAAAAGAGTTTTAAAAAGATTAGATATTGATAGTAATAAGTTTTCACCAAAAGCTTTTCATAATAAAATTAGTAGTTTAAAAAATGATTTAATATCAAGTGAAGATTATAAAAGATATGCTAATACTGATTTTGAACGAATGGTTATTGATGTATACAATGAATATGAAAAAGAAAAAGTAAATGATAACGCTGTTGATTTTGATGATTTATTATTATTACCAATAAAACTATTTAAGGAAAATAAAGATATCTTAGAAGCTTATCAAGAAAGATATAAATATATTTTAATTGATGAATATCAAGATACAAATGAAGCTCAATATATCTTAACAAAGATGCTTGCTAAAAGATTTGAAAACATTTGTGTTGTCGGTGACTCTGATCAAGCTATCTATGGTTTTCGTGGAGCTAACTTTAAAAATATTTTAAATTTTGAAAAAGATTATAAATTATGTAAAACTATTATTTTAAAGAAAAATTATCGTAGTACAAAAAATATCTTAGATGCTGCTAATTCAGTTATTAAAAATAATAATTTAAGACATCCTAAAGAACTTGAATCAGTTAAAGGAGAAGGAGAGTTAGTAACTTATTATCGAGCTAAAAATGGTTTAGATGAAATTGATTTTATTGCTAATGAAATAGATAAATTAAGTAAGACGTGTTCCCTTGATGAAATAGTTATTTTATATCGTACTAATGCCCAATCAAGATTATTTGAAGATGTTTTCTTAAAACGTAATATTCCATATCGTATTATTGGTGCGGTTAACTTCTACGCCAGAAAAGAAATTAAAGATTTATTAGCATATTTAAAAGTAATTAATAATCCTCGTGATAATATTAGTTTGTTACGTAGTATCAATACTCCCAAAAGAGGTATTGGTAATAAAACCATGGAAGATATTATTCTTAGAAGTGAAGAAGAAAATGTTGGTATTTTTGATGCAATTACATCAGGAAAACCTCTTCAATATAAGAATATGATTCTAGATATTCAAAAAGAAATGGAACATTTATCACTTACAGAATTAGTTGAACTGGTTTTAAGTCGAAGTGGACTTCGTGAAGAACTCCTTAAAGAAGGTAGTGTTGAAGCTGAAACAAGACTTGAGAACTTAGAGGAATTTAAGTCTATTACAAAAGCTTTCGAAGATAAATATGGACTTATTTCTTTACCAGACTTTTTATATGAAGTCGGATTAATTAGTGATAATACAGAAATAATGGATTCTAGTAATCGTGTTACTTTAATGACTGTTCATGCTGTAAAAGGTCTAGAATTTGATAATGTCTTTATAACAGGTCTTGAAGAAGGATTATTTCCTCATATGAATAGTATGAATAGTAATAGTGAAATTGAAGAAGAACGTCGACTTTGTTATGTTGCAATAACAAGAGCAAGAGAAAAATTATATTTAACTAATGCCCGTAGTCGACTATTATATGGACAAGAACAATTTAATCCTGTAAGTCGCTTTATTAAAGAAATAGATGAAAACTTATTAAATGTTATTGGAACAAGTGACGAATATATAAAAAAGACCGAGAAACCAAAGAAAGTATTAAATTTAATGAGTGATGAAGATAGTGATTATCATGAAGGAGATTATGTTTATCACGATAACTTTGGAACAGGTAAAATTATAAGTGTTGAGAAGTCCATTGTTAAAGTGGCCTTTAAGATGCCTTATGGAATTAAGATGCTTATGAAGAATCATCCTAGTCTTCATAAAATAGATGAATAAAATATTTACAATAAATATAGTTAAAAGGAAAAAGAAATAGTAAAATAAAGATAAGAGGTGTTTATATGAAAAAAGATTTAACTTTAGTTATTTTAGCTGCAGGTATGGGAAGTCGTTTTGGTGGACTTAAACAAGTAGAACCAGTTGGACCAAATGGAGAATTTATTATTGATTATTCCATTTATGATGCAATAGAAGCAGGTTTTACCAAAGTTGTATTTCTAATTAAGGATGAAATTTATGATTTATTCCGTGATACAGTAGGAAAAAGAATTGAAGGTAAGATTCCTGTTGAATATGCTTTCCAAAGAATTAATGATGTACCAGAAGGTGTAATAGTTCCAGCTGAACGTGAAAAACCATGGGGAACAGCTCATGCTGTACTCGCTTGTAAAGATCATGTTAATGGAAATTTTGTAATGATTAACTCTGATGACTTCTATGGAAGAGATGCATATGTGAAAATTAAAGAATACTTTGATAATAGTACTAACGATGATTACTCAATGGTATCTTTTAGAGTTATTAATACTATGACGGAAAATGGTAGTGTTAAACGTGGTGTTTGTGAAAGTAGTAATGGCTTATTAACTAATATTACGGAAAGTTCTATTGAAAAAGTAGATGATAAGATTATCGCATCTCCTCTTGATGGAAGAGAAAGTTTTGAAGTAGAACCAAATGCCCTTGTATCAATGAACTTCTTTGGTTTTACAAGTCGTATTTTTGATACTCTTGAAAAAGGATTCCCTAAATTCTTTGAAGCAAATAAAGATAATATGTTAAAATGTGAATATTTAATTCCTGATGTTGTATTTGAAGAAATT